>CAYHVJ010000063.1:0-1705 GCA_964360085.1 uncultured Candidatus Saccharibacteria bacterium | reverse complement strand
AGCATCGCTCCCCCGCCGGTGGAGACGAATACTTTTTGCGGGTCAAAAGAAACTTTGCTTACCGCCGCGGCCGTGTCGCCTCCGCCGACAACCGCAGGCACTCCGCTTCGCACCAGCTCGGCCGCCAAAACGTCGGTGCCGTCGCGATAGCCCTGCTCATAAATGCCCATAGGGCCGTTCCACAAAACAAAAGGCACTTTTGAAATCATCTGAGCCCACAGTTTGGAAGTCGCCGGACCTATGTCGATGATGCTTTCGTTGGCGCGTATATCAACCACTCTGCCGGAGCGTTCGGCATTGCTGCCCGACTCCGCAAATATCGCGTCATCGGGGATAAGAAGACGTTCGTTGGAAGCGATATCCTCGGGTACGGGAGTATCCGACACCAGAGAGCCTCCGAACGGCAGGCCGCGAGCCTTGATTAGGTCGTTAGCTAAAGCACCCCCGAGCAAGACCTCCGCATATAGACCGAGAAGTTTTTTTATGAGAGGCACTTTGGTCTCAAACTTTACGCCGCCGATTATAGCAAGCGCGCCCTGCGGCGGCGTGAGCGCGAGCGAGAGCCGCCGCACCTCCTCCTCAAACCGCAAGCCCGCAAAGCTTGGTAAAAATTTTGGAACCCCAACAATAGATGCGTGCGGGCGATGAGAGTCGGCGAAGGCCTCGTTTACAAAAACGTCGCCGAGGCTTGCGAGCTCTTTGGAAAATGACTCGTTGTTCTCCTCCTCGCGCGGGTCAAAGCGCAGGTTCTCGCGCAGTTCGAACGGAACCGCAGTAAGCTCGCGCACGCGGGCCTCCACTTGCGCCATCCGCAGCCCCTCTACCGCCTTGCCGCCGGGGCGGCCGAGGTGCGCGAGCAATAGTATTTTTGCGGCGCCGCTTTTGTGCAGTAAGTCGAGCGTCGGCAGGGCGGCGCGGATGCGCAAATCGTCCTGCACTTTGCCGTCTTTGATAGGAACATTAAAGTCGACGCGCACCAGCACGCGCTTGCCCGCCACATCAGCGTCTTTGACTGACTTTACTTCCTGCATGATTTTAGAATCTCAACAAACGAATCAATTTCTGCGCTCGCATGCCCGACCAAAAACCCGTTGACTCCGCCATCGGCAATAAGTTTTGCTGAGTTATCAGGCTCGACCGAGCCGCCGTACAGTATGGGTACCTTGAGCGCATCTTTGCGTCCGAGAATGTCCGCCAAGGTCTTGCGTATAAAAATCACCGTCTCCTCGACCTCGCTTGGCTGCATGGCATCTTGGGCTGTCTTCCCTATCGCCCACACCGGCTCGTATGCAACAACAAGTTTATTTGCCAGCGATTGAGCGCCATTAAGCGCCGACGAAAGTTGCTCTGCTATTTTTGTAAAATGAGTGCCCTCGGGAGTGCGCTCGCTCTCGCCGACGCACAGTACAGGCGCCAATCCTGCACCGCCTGCAGCCGCAAGCTGTGCGTGCACAGCTTCGTTGGTATCACCCAATGCTCTGCGCTCGGAGTGCCCGACAATAACAAACGAGGCGCCCGCGTCTTTGAGCATGGCGGCAGAAACCTCGCCTGTATGCGCCCCCATATTTGCAGAAATCGCCTGCCCGCCGATTTTAATGCCTTTGAGCACCGGCAATAGCGTAAACGGCGGAGCTATCCACGCTTCTACTCCATCGTATGAAGCCGCCTTGCGTTTGAGTGTTGAAACAAACCCCTTGGCCTCCTC
>CAYHVJ010000062.1:0-1721 GCA_964360085.1 uncultured Candidatus Saccharibacteria bacterium | reverse complement strand
CTCGTGGGATTTGTCGGCGGGCTCTTCTTTACATCCATCGCGACGACCGCGCCGGCCATAGCGGTGCTCGGCGAACTTTCTTTAGACGCACACCCGCTATGGGTAGCGCTTATCGGCGGCACCGGCGCGGTCGTCGGCGACATGGTTATATTTTTCTTCGTCCGCGACCGTGTGTCCGACGATATTGCGTATTTACTCAAACACACTGGTACACCGCGCTTCTTCAAACTCTTTCATCGCAAAACGTTTATGCGGCTCTTGCCGTTTTTAGGCGGGCTTATCATCGCTTCTCCATTGCCTGACGAGTTGGGGCTTACTCTGCTCGGGATGGCGCATATGCGCACGAGCAGGTTTTTATTGCTGTCTTTCGCATTCAATTTCGCGGGCATTCTGCTTATAGGCCTCGCAGCGCGCTCGCTTGCATCGTAATGCAAACTTCATATAGCCGTCTGCTATAGTAGGTGTCTACCTGTATGCGTAAACTTTTTCTACTAACCATTTTTGCACTGTCACTTGCGCCTATAAGCGCATCGGCGGCCAAGTTCGAGTACTCAGGCTGGCTGCCGTATTGGCGGGAGGCGAGCTCGACTATGGACGTTTTGCCGCACTTAAACCAGCTGACCGAAATAAACCCCTTCGGCTACATTGTCCAGCCGGACGGCACTGTCATGGACGCGATGGGCGTGGCGGATGAGCCGTGGAAAAGTCTCATTGCCGCCGCCAAAGCAAAAAAAGTTCGTGTGATACCCACGGTCATGTGGAGCGACACCGAGGCCATACACCGCATACTCAGCAACACCGAGTCGCGCATCAAGCTCGAGGACGATATTACGGAGCTCGCATTCAACGAGGGCTTCGACGGAATCGATATCGACTTTGAAGGCAAGCTTGCCGAGGACAAAGTCTACTTCTCCACGTTTCTTAAAGGCCTCTATCAGCGCATGGGCAAAAAGTGGGTGATGTGTACCATCGAGTCGCGCACGCCTCTGTCGAGCCGCTACCTCGGCACGCCACCCAAAGACGCCACGGTGTACGCCAACGACTGGGTGCAAATAAACAAATACTGCGACCGCGTGCGCTTTATGACCTACGACCAAGAGACCATCGACCAAAAACTAAACGCCGCCGCGCTCTCGGCTCCGTATACTCCTGTTGCTGATGTTAAGTGGGTGGAGAAGGCGATTCGTCTGGCGATGCAGACAATCCCCAAACATAAGATTGTGATAGGTATTGCTACCTATGGTTACGAGTGGGAGGTAACTCCGCTCACGCAGTCGGGCTACCGCTACGACAAACTGTGGGCGTTTAATCCGCGCTATGCCACCGAGCTTGCGACGAAAATAGGCTCGAAAATTCAGCGCAACTCCGCCGGAGAGCTGAGCTTCTCATACCTCCCGCAGATTCAGCTGCCACCTCCGCCAAAGGCAGACCAACAGCTTTCCGATGTAACGCCGGTACCCGCGCCGCTCCAGACCGCAAACCCGGCGGCGGTGGTGCTCGCGACCGCATCCTATAACATCGTGTGGTGGAGCGACGCGCAGGCAATCAAACAAAAAATAGATTTGGCGAAGCGGCTCGGGGTGCGCGGAGTGGCTGTCTTTAAGCTCGACGGGGGAGAGGACCAAGCAATGTGGCAATACTTTAAATAGGGAAAAAACAACTTTTTTACACTAAGTTCAACAAGTAAGTGCAACACCCTGTAATCTGAAAGGGTGATGATA
>CAYHVJ010000061.1:0-1728 GCA_964360085.1 uncultured Candidatus Saccharibacteria bacterium | reverse complement strand
ACGGCAAAAATTCAAACAAGTTGGCGGTAAAAATAAAAAGAAACAGCGTCACAATAAGCGGGAAGAAGCGCAGCGCAAGTTTGCGGCTCCCGAGCGTCTCTTCCATGTATTGGAGCACAAACTCAAACAGCATCTCAAACGCGTTCTGTATCTTGTTTGGTATTAGGCTCAAGCGACGGCCTATAAGATAGCCGGCTACTATAAGCAGCGCAATAACCACCCATGAGGTCAGCAAAGTGTTGGTGATGGGTATGCCCCACACACTCCCCAAGCGCTCCGCCGCGAGCTTTATGTGCAAACCCGACTCCATTTATAAATGCCACTTTAGCACGGGTAAGAAAAAGTGTATAATAGCGTCTTATACCGATGTGCGTTTAGTAACTAATATAAAAATATCTTTATGCCATTTATTGCAATCGCTCTTCTTATCGCGGCCGCCATTGGTGGCGGAACGTCCGTAGCGGCGCAGAACGCCTTGCCGGGCGATGTGTTGTGGGGATTTAAAATCGGAGTGAACGAGAATATTCAGGCGGCTCTTGCGGCCGAGGGCAAGGCACAGGCCGACTTCGACATAGCTGCAATCAAGTCACGCCTAAAAGAAGCCGGTGAGCTCAGTGCCAATGCAAAGCTTGATGCCGGCGCACAAGCCGACATCGAAGCCAACTTCGAGTCTCACGCCAAAAGCGTGATGAAGCAGGTAGAAAAGCTCCAAGCTAAGGGCGACTACTCGGTTGCGGCTGATGTGGCGGCGCGCTTCCAAGCTGCCGTATCCGGACAAGAATCTGGGCTTGCAAATGCAAGCGCGCAGGTAGAGGCAAACGGCAGCGCACAGGCACAGTCGGTACTTAATTCTCTTCTGATAAAAGTACGCAGTACGCTTGACACCGCCTCCGACCTCTCTGCTGATGCTTCCGCTAAAGCGGAGGCAAACGCTGATGTTGACGGCTCAGTGAACAGCGACAGCGATACGAACTCCGGCTCGGGCTCAGGTAGAGTAGAAACCGAATCTACTATCAAAGTAGATTCGGACGCTGGCGTCAAAGTCGGCATCTAGCCAGCTTGCGCGCAGGACACAAAACCCACGCGTAAGCGTGGGTTTTGTTATGGTGCGATAGTCAGTCCGGTAAAAATAAAAAATAGTAAAAGTGCTTGCATGCCGAGGCCTTTTTGCCACCCCCAGTGCGTACGCTCTTTGGTCTTCTGCACCCATTGATGAAAACGTTGCAGATAGGTTAGTACCGGTTCGAACATCGTCTTTCTGATTTTAAAATAAACAAACTGCAGCAAGTCGGGGTAGATCCCCGCCCCCGCGCCCACGAGCGCGATTTCGGGCGATACATTTAATATCCACGCCGCAACAAAGGTCAGTACAAAACCAAGCAGAGCGTCACCGGTGATAATCGCGAGGTCGCGGTAAAAATCCTTCCCCATCCGCATGTCGGCGCTTAGAGGCTCGCTGTGCTTCTGACTAAAGGAGCGCAGATACTCCCCGTAATCCCAGTGCGGGAGCGCGTCTATGGCAAAATGGCTCGCAAACCCCGCCGCAAAAGCGAGGTATGGATGTTCGGGGAAAAAGCTTGCGGCAGCGGCGCCGACAAGGGCATGGGTTGTGAGTGTCATATTGAGAAGGAGCCTATTCTAGTGTAAATTGGCTATTGTCTCAACTGGGCCCGTAGTTAAGTGGTACAACGCGGCATTCGCATTGCCGAGACGCGAGTTCGATTCTCG
>CAYHVJ010000060.1:0-1748 GCA_964360085.1 uncultured Candidatus Saccharibacteria bacterium | reverse complement strand
GCGGTAATAGTGATGCCGCGCTCGCGCTCCTGCTCCATCCAGTCGGTGGTGGTCTCGCCCTCGTGTACCTCGCCTATTTTGTGCTGGCTCCCCGTGTAATACAAAACTCGCTCAGACGTGGTGGTCTTGCCGGCGTCGATGTGCGCAATGATGCCGAAGTTGCGGAGCTTCTCTAGAGGGTAATCGCGATTCATATGGGATTAAAAAACGCGCCAAAGGCGTTACTGACAAGATAGCGTAAATAAAGGAAAAAGAAAAGGCCGGCGCAAAGCGCCGACCGAAAACAGAACGGAAACCTCCATATTCCCCCATTGTCACATCGACCCGCAGGCATCCGTGTGACGGGGAGTATCCAGACGAACCCAGTTGGTCCGGACTACAGAGGTTCTGTTCCTTCAGGCCGCGGGACCCTTAGGAACACTCCTTACGCTATGAGGTGTGGGCACACCCGGAGCCTCGACTGAAGAGTTTACGAAGTGGCCGTACAAAAGTCAAACACCACTCTAACTGCTCATTTCTTCCCGTAAATCTCCGGATGGATTTTGGCTAGTTTTAACCTTGCTTCGGCAAGAAACACCTCGGCATCCTGCTCGCGCTTGGTCAGTTCTTTTCTGCGCTGCAGGCCACCGTGCGGCGAGGATTTGACCGCCTTTGTAAACGAGTTTAATAATTTTGAGCACTCTTCTGCCTTCTTTTTTAAAAATTCAAATTTTTCAATATTTAAATACCCGATATCTTGTGCCGCGTACAACTGCGCCCGCACTTCCCCCGCCGAACCCTTGGCGATATACAGATAGTTGACAAACATATCGCGCGTACCGCTCTCAAACCCTTCGGAGATATTGCTCATCACCGACACGCTCGCGCGCTGTATCTGGTCGGTAAAGCCTCTGTCACTGTTGCCCTTAAAAACTTTGTAGACCTCCGCAGTCAATTCGCGCGCCCGCTTCCAGCACAATAAGTCTTCAAACCGCTCTACCGTAGCCATAATTTAAATTTTCAAATGTTTAAACATTTAAAACCTTAGAAGCTCATTCCGTTCGCGTTCCCAATCATTCAAGCGCGCGAGTTCCCGCCCGCTCCAACGACACTCTCTCGACATTTTATAGGGTTTGCACAAAACACAGGAGTGCTTTTTCAGCTTATGTCGCTTCCTCATCTTTTTTATTTTATCACGTAAAACCGCCCTAATGGGACGGCGTTCTTAAATCTTCAAATCTTGAAATGTTTAAACCTAACAGTTACCAGGCGAAGTGGGCGAAGGCTTTGTTGGCTTCCGCCATGCGCAGCGTGTCTTCTTTTTTCTTGATAGCACTGCCTTCGTTGTTGGATGCGAGCATAAGTTCTGCGGCAAGCTTCTGCGCCATAGGCTTGCCTTTGCCGCCGCGGGCGGCGTTGAGTATCCAGCGGAACGCGAGCGCCTGCTTGCGCTCGGCGCGCACCTCGCGGGGCACCTGGTAGTTGGCGCCGCCGACGCGCCTGGAGCGGATTTCCATCGCGGGGCCGACATTGCGGATAGCGGTCTCAAACAGCTCAACGGGGTTCTCGACTTTGGCCTTCTCCTTAATTATTTCGAATGCATCATACACCACCTTGCGCGCGGTCGACTTTTTGCCGTCCCACATCACCGAGTTGATGAACTTTTCCACGCGGTGTGAGCCGTACTTAAGGTCGACGCCGGGGACATTCCTGTTTTTAACTGGTCGTCTCATATAAAATTTATTTTATATCAATACAAAAGATTATTT
>CAYHVJ010000059.1:0-1771 GCA_964360085.1 uncultured Candidatus Saccharibacteria bacterium | reverse complement strand
GACGTCGGCGGCCGCTGCGTGTATCTGTCAAAGCCGAAAAATTTCAGTCCGGCGATTATAACGCACATGATTTCTCTCTTTAAGCCGTTCAGCAGCGAAGGTTGGAATGGCATCAAGGCGACGGGCTGGCTGATGAATTTCGATGATTTCCCTTGGGAAACCAGCGTTGGTAAGAGGAAGGATCATTTCCGCCATGGACTTATTGAGGCTTATCGACGCCGTCAGTTTTTCTATGATCCTTTTTATGACGGCAGCTTGTCCGCGCACGAAATCATGGTGATGAGCACCGAGGAGCTTGCGACCGTCTTCCATATCCCATCGAGCTCGATCGAGGCCCCGGGCCTGACGCGCATACAGTCGGCAACCGGAAAAGCTCCAGTTAACCTGCCGATCTAAATCGCATGGATTTTTTGAAACGGCAAAATCCGTGGGCAGTAGCGTTTGCGGCCGCACTGTTTCTGGTCGGCAGTTACCAAGCCTTATTTGCGGCACCCTCCGCTTTCCCCTTGGGGAGTATCGTGACTATCGCTCGCGGAACCTCCGCGCCGTCTGTTGCCGATCAGCTTGCCGAGGCGCATATTGTCGCACACCCTTCTCTCCTGCTCTTGACTCTGCGGATTTCAGGCGCAAGTTCTCGCGTGCAGGCGGGAACCTATCGTTTCGAAAAACCGCAGAATCTGTTTATCGTTGCCTATCGGATAGCGACAGGCGACTATGATCTTCCGCCGGTGCGTATCACCTTCCCTGAAGGGATAAGTGTGCGCGAAGCGGCGATTAAAATCGCCGCCGCGTTTCCCGGAATAAGCGCAACGGATTTTATTACAGAAGCGCAGAGGTACGAGGGATATCTTTTCCCTGATACGTATATTCTCCCGCCCTCCTCCAACGCTGCATCCATAGTGTCTTTGATGCGTGCGAATTTCAATACTAAGATGGCGGCATTGTCTGATGACATTGCCGCTTCCGGTCATTCGCTTTCCGCTATCGTCATCACGGCATCGCTTCTTGAAAAGGAGGCGCGCACTGCTGAGAGCAGACGCATGGTCGCTGGCATTCTCTTTAACCGTCTCAAGCTCGGTATGCCGCTCCAGGTCGACGCGGTCTTCGGCTATATTTTCGGTCGCGATACGTATTCGCCTTCGTATGCTGATCTAAAGGTTGACTCGCTTTATAATACGTATACCCGCAAAGGGCTTCCGCCGGGGCCGATAGCCAATCCCGGTCTCGACGCTCTTCAGGCAGCGCTGCATCCAGCGAAAACGGGCTATCTGTACTACCTTACGGGAAAAGACACTCTGATGCACTACGCCACAACCTATGCCGGTCATCAAGCTAACCGAAAAAAGTATTTAGATTAGAATGTTACGCATGAGCGTACGTGGCAAAAACCTATATGTAGGCCTCTCCGGAGGCGTCGATTCGGCCGTATCTGCGGCGCTTTTGGTGCGCGCTGGGGCGAATGTGACCGGTGTGTTTATCAAAGGCTGGTATCCGCCCGGAATGCCTTGTGCTTGGGCCGCGGAGCGCCGCGACGCCGATGAGCTCCCCGAGCGGGGCGAGGACCCACCAGCCCGCGCCGGCTTCGAGCGCCCCCACGCCGAGCGCGAGCCCGGGTCCCGGCGCGGCGAAGGCGCGGACGACGTCGAGGTTGCCGACCTCCACGCGAGGGGCGAGCCCGGCCTCGACCTCGGCCACCTGGCGGCTCAGGCCGCCCAGGACGTATTTGGACGACTGGCGGGGGCCGGCGTGGTTGAACGGGCGGACCATCACC
>CAYHVJ010000058.1:0-1818 GCA_964360085.1 uncultured Candidatus Saccharibacteria bacterium | reverse complement strand
CTGCCTCTCCCGAAAACCCTTTTGGTACACGGGTTTATTACCTCCGGCGGCAAAAAGATGAGTAAGACCTTGGGCAACGTCATCGATCCGGAGGAGCTACTTGCCGAGTACGGCACCGATGCGGTGCGCTACTTTTTGGCCCGCCACATCTCGCCGTTTGAGGACGGAGACATCACCCGCGAGGGTTTTAAGGATGCCTACAACGCGGGGCTG
The DNA here is from genome assembly GCA_964360085.1 of uncultured Candidatus Saccharibacteria bacterium. Taxonomy (GTDB): domain Bacteria; phylum Patescibacteriota; class Minisyncoccia; order Phycocordibacterales; family SBAW01; genus GWA1-54-10. Next base: position 1,605 of record CAYHVJ010000058.1, on the reverse strand, counting down.
GCCAACGGGCTCGGCAACTTGGCGTCACGCATTATGCAGCTTGCGCAGACGCATTTGACCGGGCCGGTCAAACTTGAATGGAAACCGTATCCCAAAGAATTTACGGAGGCGATGGAGAATTTTGAGATTAATAAGGCGGCCGAGTATGTCTGGAGCCGGATATCCGCGCTCGACCACAAAATCACCGAGACGGCTCCGTTTAAAGTAATCAAGACTGATACTATGCGGGGTAGCGAACTTATTGCCAATTTGGTGCACGAACTTGCCGCAATCGACTTGATGCTCGAACCGATACTCCCCGCCACGAGCAAAAAGATTATTGAAGCGATTATGGCAAACAAAAAACCCGAGAACCTCTTCCCCCGCAAGGACTAATGAAACTGTTTGACTCGCATTGCCACTTGCAGATGCCTCAGTTTGACACGGACAGAGATGCGGTGCTTGTACGGATGAAAGAGAAGGATATGGGCGCGGTTGTTATAGGTACGGATTTCGAAGTTTCAAAAGCAGGGATTGAACTTGCGCGCCAGCATGATTTTTTGTGGGCATCGGCCGGCCTGCACCCAAATGACTCCGAACAATTCGATATATCGAAGTATGAGGAGCTGGCCAAAGACCCGAAAGTTGTCGCGATAGGGGAATGCGGTTTGGATTATTTTCGCTCAAAGCCGGACGGGCAGAAAGAGCGGTTTGAACAACAAATAGCTCTCGCACAAAAACTAAACAAAGCTCTAGTGGTGCACTGCAGAGACGCGCACGACGACTGTTTCAGTATTTTGCAAAATACTAGAATAGCTGCAAAAGTGCCGGTTGTTATGCATTTTTTTACCGGTTCGGTGGAGCTGGCGCAAAAGTATCTCGACCTCGGCTGTTATCTTTCATTCCCCGGTCCTATAACCTATACCGACATGTACGACGACTCTATCCGCGTCTGCCCGCTTGAAAAAATGCTCATCGAAACCGACGCGCCGTTTGCCGCGCCGGTGCCGTATCGCGGCAAGCGCAACGAACCCGCGTATGTGAGCGAAGTAGCGGCCAAAATCGCCGCGGTAAAAGGTATTTCAGTAGAAGAGGTTGCCCGCCAAACCGTCCTTAATTCTCAACATATTTTTGGACTTGACAGATAGGTAAAGTAGGAGTATAATTGCAAGTAGCTGATGGGATGTGGATAACCGCACCTCAGAACAGCTCATTGTAAAGTCTCTTATCTATCAGGTAAGAGAAACACCCGACTAGCAGTCGGAAGGAGATTATCATGAAGTACGCGAATCTCGACCTCGGCACCATCGAGGCGGTTTTCAATAAACTCGGCGGCATCGACGCGGCGCAGGCGTTTTTACGGGACGAGGTCACGGTGACCAAGCCGGCAAAACCAAACCTCCTCCGGCTTATGTCGACGGAGAGTATCGCCGCAATCGAAAGCTTCAAGTCGGCGGAGTGCTTCAAGGTTGATACCAAGAAGGCGGCTGTGCGCATCTGGTACCTCGGCGACAACTTCAAGAAGCACTTCGGCCGCAAGGAAGAAGGCGCTTGCGAAGCCGTCGATGTCAAGGTTCACAAACTGCTCGAAGGGTCGCTCGACGCCCCGATCATCACGGAACTCGC
>CAYHVJ010000057.1:0-1963 GCA_964360085.1 uncultured Candidatus Saccharibacteria bacterium | reverse complement strand
TTGCTGTGTTACATAAAGAGCAGAGTTCCTTAACAAGAGGGAGGTGCCCGTGTCATATAGGTACATTCTCGAAGACTTGCTCTATGTGCTGTATCCAGCCGCGCCGACCTTGGTTGACACGATTACGGTAAACCGCCGGCGCGTCGAACACGGCCTGCTTTCGGTCGGGCTCAAAATCCACTGTCTCGGTGACGGAGCTCAATTTAATGACATCGTCAGCGAGTTGGGCGGCGCCGAGAACATTCTGGAGGTCAACCGCTATAAAAACGAGTACGCGTCGCTGTGTTGGGTGCTGCCGCCAGTCGGCAATGTCCGCGTTGCGGTACAGCTGCTCGAAGCCATCGAGCTCGCCACAAAGTCCAAGATCTTCAACAACGATGAAATACAGATTCAGGTATGTTCTCCGAAAAGACTTATCCCAAGGCACGCCGCGCTGCTTGCCATCGCGTTTTACCTCGGGTCGGACGTACTGCGGCTCTACACGCTTGGAGACTTCGCTACAACATTCTCCAAGTTTCACAATGCCAGCAAGTATGACCGCGGCAAGCGCTTGGTCCTCTACGACGCAGTGGGTGACTTCGACAAGGGCTTTCATTGGTGGGGGTTGCCGTTCCACGGCCGCCCGTTTGTACTTGCTCAACTGCCGTTCGACAACGGCCGCACGGATATCCTCACCGCCAAAAGCAAGCTCGACATCCAGAATATCAACCTCGCAGCTTCGTTGTTGTGTCATCTGGAAGAAGACGGTTTTTGGTTTGAGCTTGGCATGCAGTTCGAGAACGACATCAGATCGTTGCTTAAGCGGCACATGCTCGAACATATCCCAGGCGCGCCGTGGGTGCGTTCGGAGCATTCCGCTAAAGACAAGATAACCGAGCGCGGCGACGATGCGTTTATGCTGGCGTTGCAGGAACTTATGTCCTACACGCTTGAGGATGTTATACGGGTCAATCGTCTCGGCAGGCACTATTTTTCGGAAAAAACGCCGGATGGTCCCGCGGGCATCTTGTGGGATATGAAGGCGCTTCTGGAAAAGTATCGCGCCGACATACTCAAAAAGTCCAACCTCCTGCAAAGAGAAAAAAGCACATGACCCGAGGACATCAGCCTAACTCGAATCCGATACAAATACCGAAGACCGTGCCGAACCCGTTGTACACACCGCAGCCCGCTCCGGCGCCCGCGCCGGAGCGGGCGCCGGTCAAAGTACCGGAAAAAGTTCCGGCAAAAGTCGACTACAGCCCCGGGGAAACCCGGGGCTTTTTCTTTTACTTGATTTTTTTGGTTTGGAGTTGTACAGTCTTTCACAGACGAATCAGCAAGAAGGGAAGGTAATAATGGATAAAGTAAAAAGCTATGAGGATGTCGCCGTACGCGACTCCGGTCACCTTGGTATCGTGGTACACCCGTGCGAACACGCGGGCGCCATTATAATCAACTGCCCCGGCTTCCGCGGGCACATCAACGGCTACAACAACAAGTACGTCACGCTGGCGGACTTTCTGGTGCGGCAAAACGTCGGCGCGGTCGTGCGGATGCCCAATATCGAGCGCCCGCAGGCGGAGTACAAACACGAGCTTCTTGATGACTTGCGGGCGGTTATGGATTACGCGCTACTTTTTGCAGAGGAAATCACCGGCGTGCCTGACCCGGAAATCTACCTTATGGGATTTTCTGCCGGCGGGTACGCGGTCGCATCAGTTGCCGCCGAGTATCCGCAGGTGACAAAAATCTTGCTTATGGCTCCGTCCGGACCGCATGGCGACAGTTTGTCGAAGTTCAGTGGCGATGTGTATATCGCCATAGGCAACAATGATACCGTGGTCGGCAGCGACTCCGGCGGCAAGTACTACGAGCTAGCAACGGGTGCGCGTACGCGCCAACTGGTGTTCATCAACAACTGCGACCATCAGTTTACCGGCAGGGTAAACGGACAGATTATGTCTAAGGCTCCGCTGTGGGC
>CAYHVJ010000056.1:0-1977 GCA_964360085.1 uncultured Candidatus Saccharibacteria bacterium | reverse complement strand
TGGATGCGGTCGCCGACATTGGTGCGCTTGATGACCTCGCGCGCGTTCATGTACTCGCGTCCGTATATGACGCCCGTGCCGAACGGAGGCAGGTCTATGTAGAGACGAGCGCGGTCGAGCGATATGACAGGCCCCTCGACTATGTCGCCCTCTTTGGGCATCTCTAAAGAGCGCTGAAAAAACCCCGACATGATAGTCACAGGCAAAACAGCTTCTGTATCTTTAGTATCCATACTTATTTGGTTGTAGGTCGGGTCCCTCTAATGAGGATTATTCCCGAGCCGGTTAATAAAGAGGCCATCCCTTTATTGCTAGGCAGTATACACGGCACATATAAAAAAACAACACCCCGTCATATTTCAGACGGGGTGCTTTATTTTGGGTGAGACTTGTGTCTCGCCAAACTACAACACCTTGTGGGCTATGGTATCTAAACCACGGTCGCGGCCCGTAGGCCGGACGCTTCGCCTTTCGGCTGCTGGAGTTCGACGAGGGTTCTCGTCTCACCGGGGAAGCGCCCCCGGACCTTCGCGGATGTGTGTCATCCGTTTACTCCCTGTTGCCGTTTCCTCAGCAAACAGCAATGCTCACTGGCGGTTATCCGCCGGGGTTGTGTGAGCACGGCCGATCCCTACATCTGGGGCAAATATACGCCCGCAGTTTTTATTGTCAATCATGCATCAGTGGATAGCTTTTGATACGCTGGAAATAAAGAAAAAGCAGTGGATTTTTAGGGTCAAATATGCTAAAATAGGGGTATGGTAATCAGCTATGCGGGAGGGGAATGCTTTAAGATTTCCCAGGGCGATTTGACGCTCTCTTTCAATCCGCCCGCCAAGGGCTCCTCGCTCGCGTCGGCCAAATTCGGTGCCGATATCGCGCTCGTTTCTTTGGACCACGCGGACTTCAACGGGGTGGAAAACGCCGCTTTCGGCGAGCGCCAGCCGTTTGTTATCGACGGTCCGGGCGAGTACGAAATAAAAGATGTGGCTGTGCGCGGCTTTGCCACGCCGGCGACCTACGACAAAAAGAAAACCGTCAACACCGTTTACTCGGTGATGCTCGAGGGGATGAATCTCTGCTTTCTCGGAGCTTTGGACAGCGCGGAGCTGCCTGCCGCAGCCAAGGCCGAGCTCGACGACATCGACGTTTTGTTTTTGCCGGTAGGCGGGAGCGAGGTGCTTGGCCATGCGCCGGCGTACAAGCTTGCGGTGCAGCTGGAGCCCAAAGTAATTATCCCGATGCATTACGACGCGGCGTCTCTCAAGGCATTTCTCAAAGAGGCCGGCGCGGAGGGCACTAAGGCGGAGGAAAAGCTCACTATAAAGAAGAAGGATTTGGAGGGCAAAGAGGCCGAAGTCGTGGTACTCTCGAGTTAATTTTATGCGCAAGTATATTGAACACATAAAAAATACGCGCACGACGCATCAGCGGCGCCAGCATGCCGTGCAGGTGGCCGGTGCGCTCACGGCCGCGCTGTTTGCGGTGTGGCTCGGCACTCTGGGGGTTAGGCTTGCCTCGCCGTCCGATGTCGCACAGACTACCGATTATGCCGGTGCACAGACTGCGTCGGTTGCCGCCGCGGTAAACAATGATGAGTCGCAGCTGCAGGTTTCTACCACGAGCGTATTTCAATAATTAATTCCGTATGGCCGATAAGGATAAACATAAGCCTGCTCCGATTGATATCCCCGAAGAGGACGGGAGCGACCACTCCGGCATAATCTTGCGCAATATCTCGACCGAGATGCGCGAGAGCTTTATCGACTACGCGATGACGGTCATTACCGACCGCGCCCTCCCCGATGTGCGCGACGGATTGAAGCCTGTGCACCGCCGCATCCTCTACACCATGCACCGCATGGGGCTTACCCCGGGCGCCCGCTTCCGCAAGAGCGCCGCGGTGGTGGGCGATGTTTTGGGCAAGTACCACCCGCATGGCGATGCCAGCGTTTATGACGCCATGGTAAAGATGGC
>CAYHVJ010000055.1:0-2167 GCA_964360085.1 uncultured Candidatus Saccharibacteria bacterium | reverse complement strand
ACGATAAGGATTGGCTCTATGAGAGAAACAAGCGTGTCCACAGCCGAATTGACCTCGCGGTTGTAGAACTTGGCCAAGCGGTCGAGGATATTGCCCATTTCGCCCGTTTCCTCGCCTATCTGGAGCATTTGGACGAAAATAACCGGTATTTGCCCCGGGCTGTATCGCATGAGCGTCTGCGAGAGAGGCTGGCCGCCCTTAACCCCCTCGATAGCCTCGCGCAAAATACCCTCATAAATTTCGTCTTCCACCACATTGGCGGTAATTTCGAGCGCGCGGACGGCGGAGATGCCGGAGGAGAGCATGACGTTTAGGTTGTCGGCTATGCGGGAGAGGTAGAGTTTTTGATATAGGGGCCCGACATAGGGGATGGAAAATTTAAACCGCGACCAAGCGACTTGTCCGGCCTGCGTCTGAACATACCGGTACATTAAGAAGCTTCCGACAATAATAGCAATAAGGAGGAAGATGCCGTAATTGACGAGGAAGTCGCTTATCCCGAGGATAATCTGGGTGTAAAAAGGCAGTTCCTGTCCGGAGTCCTCGAGGATTGCGCCTATTTTAGGGATGACGAACGTCATCATGAGCGTCATGACGGCGATGAAGGTCACCATAATAAATGCGGGGTACACGAGCGCGTTGCGGGCTTTGCTGCCGAGCTCGTATGAGCGGTCTATATAGTCGGCCAAGTAGAGGAAGGTCTGGTCGAGCTTGCCGGACTCCTCGCCCGAGCGGACCATGTTGACATAAAAGTCGGAAAATACTTTCGGGTGCTTCTCAAGCGACTTGGAAATTGAGTTGCCTCCCTGCAGGTCGTCGCTTACCTGCACCAGCACCTGCCGTATAAACGGTTTTTCCGCCTGCTCGGCAAGCAGCCGGAACACGCGCAAAGCGGATACCTGCGCCTCAAAGAGCGTCGCTATCTGCCGCGACAGGAGCACCAGGTCGCGGCTTGAGACTCCGTTAAAAAAAGTGATGTTCTGCATCTGCTGCAGAAGATTTTTTTCCGACCCGCCGGTTACCGAGGTGATAGTAAGGCCTTTGCGCTGGAGCGCGGCAATAGCCCCGTCTTGAGAAGCGGCGTTGATAGCGCCGCTTACCGCCTTGCCGTTTTGGTCCAGTGCTTCGTACTTAAATTGAGCCATACATTATAGAAGTCGCTCCAGGGTTTTTGGAGATATTGAGCGGGAGTAAGCGGACTCTATCGTTATTTCGCCCGCGCGCACCAGCTCGGCGAGGCACCGGTTCATGTCTATCATTCCGTCCGCCGCGCCTGTCTCTATAATATTTTGTATCTCGTGCGTGCGCTCCTCGCGGATAAGGTTTGCAACGGCGGTATTGTTGAGCAAAAGCTCGTACGCGGGGATGAGCCCGCCGGCGATGCGCGGTATGAGCCGCTGGCTGAATATGCCCGCGAGCGATGCCGCCAGCTGGATGCGCACCTGATTTTGCTGCGCTGCGGGGAAAACATCGATAATACGGTCGATGGTCTGCACGGCGTTGTTGGTGTGCAAAGTCGAGAGCACCAAGTGTCCTGTCTCGGCGGCGGTGACCGCGGTGGCGATAGTCTCCGGCGTGCGCATCTCCCCTATCATGACCACGTCTACGTCCTGCCTGAACACCGACTGGAGCGCAATTTGGAAGTCGGAGGTGTCGATGCGCACTTCGCGCTGGTCGATGAGCGAGCGCTTGTTTTCAAACAGATACTCTATCGGGTCTTCTATGGTGATGACGTGCTCGGTGCGCTCCTGATTTATCTTTTCTATAAGCGCGGCAAGCGTAGTCGTCTTGCCCTGTCCGACCGGCCCGACTACCAAAAAGAACCCCTGCTCGCGGAGGGCAAACTGCTCGATGACCGGCGGCAAATGGAGCTCGGCGATAGAGCGGATGACGCGCGGGATAAGGCGCAAAGCCACCCCGATGCGGCCCCGCTGGAAGTATCCGTTGCCCCTAAAGCGCGCCTTTTCACCGTACGCGTAAGAAAAGTCTATCTCTTGCGTGTCTATAAACCGCTTTTTAAGTTCCGGAGAGAGCATCGCGTCGAGCATTCCGAGCATGTCCTCTTGCAGGAGCATCGGCTCGGAGACAATAGGGGTCATGACACCGGAGACCCGCGTGGTCGGCTGCGTTCCGGTGCCCAAGTGCAGGTCGCTCGCGCCTTGCGCGA
>CAYHVJ010000054.1:0-2411 GCA_964360085.1 uncultured Candidatus Saccharibacteria bacterium | reverse complement strand
TGCAACCGCGAAATAAAATTCGGCCTGTTTTTTGACTGGTGCGTTTCGCAAGGCGCCGACTTTGTCGCAACCGGCCATTACGCGCAAATAAAAGGCGACGCCTTTTACGATAAAAGGCGTCGCCTTTTATTTATGGGCGTGGATGAAAACAAAGACCAGTCCTACTTCCTGTGGGCGGTGAGTGAAACAAAGCTGCGTAAAACGCTGTTTCCCGCCGGAAGTCTTACCAAGCCGGAGGTACGGAGGCTTGCAAAAAAGTTCGGCTTGCCGAACTCAGAGAGGAAAGACAGCCAAGGGCTCTGCTTTCTGGGGCCGGTGTCTATTGATGAAATGCTGCGCAAAGAGCTGCGGCTGGTGCACGGCGATGTGCTGAATGAAAGAGGGGAGATAATAGGCCGGCACGAAGGCGCCGCGGCCTATACGCTCGGCCAGCGCCACGGGTTTGAGCTGAGCGCACAAACACCGGATACACGCCCGCATTTTGTGATAGCAAAAGATATCGAACGTAATACTATTACTGTCTCCACAAACAAATTTCCGGAGCATGCGCGCGAGACAGAAATATTATTGAGCGATACAAATTGGATAGGGGAACATACAGATGGAGAGTATTCGGCGCGCTACAGATATAGACAGAAATTAATCCCCGCCGAGCTTGTGGGTGAGCGGGTGGTGCTCAAAGAACCGCACTTTGTGCCGGAAGGGCAGTCGTTGGTGCTGTACAGCGGCACACGATGCATCGGCGGCGGTGTTATACTAAAAGCTGGATATGGCGATACTGATCGCAAAAGCTGACGGCGAACAAGAACCGTTTAATCCGGAGAAGCTCGTCTCCTCACTTATGCGCGCCGGCGCGGAGCATCCGCTTGCTCTCGACATCAGCCGCGGGATAGAAGCCGGCCTCTATGGAGGCATCACTACACAAGAAATTTACCGGCGCGCATTTTCAAAACTGCGCGATGCGCGGCGCAGCGCAGCGGCGCGCTACAGCCTAAAGCGCGCGATACTTGAGTTCGGTCCGTCAGGATTTCCGTTTGAGGCGTACATATCGGAACTTTTTCGCGCGGAAGGCGCGCAAACGCAGATTGACCAAATAATTAAAGGTGCGTGCGTCGAACACGAGGTGGATGTCGTTGTTACTAAAAACGGCGCCGTCACTTTTGTTGAAGCAAAGTTCCACAATGCGGCCGGCTTTAAAACCGATTTAAAAACGGTGCTCTACGTCAAAGCGCGGCTCGACGACATAGCCGCGGAGCGCAAAAATAAAGGCGCCGCCCTGCCGATGCGCGGGCTAGTTGTGACTAATACCAAATTTACCAGCATGGCCGCGCAGTATGCCGCTTGCGCCGGTGTGGAGATCTTGAGCTGGGAGGAACCCGCAGGACACAACTTGCATGACCGCATAGACGCGGCGGGTATTTACCCCGTAACCGCGCTAACCACAATCAATAGGCGCGAAAAAATGGCTCTGCTTGGCCAAAAAATAGTACTTTGCCGCTCGCTTGGCGCAGATACCCGCGGTCTTGCCACGGCTGGCGTAACGGGACAAAAGGCAGATCGTGTGCTCGAGGAGGTTGGAGCCTTGTGCGTACCGGGGCAACATATAGAATAGGGGCAGGCAGTGCCAAGCCTATTTTATAAAAAGCATTTAAATATAGTAGAACCGTATGCCAGAAAATAACGGCAATAATCATAAGCAGGGAGGTCTTTCGTGGTCGACTCCGGCGCAGAGCACGATGCCGGTGCAAAAAACGGTTGTTGTTCCTAAGGTGCAGGTAATGCCGCCGTCGCCGTCAAATTCAAAAAAATATATCATTATGATAGTACTCGGCGTTATTGCCGGCATTATTATCGCTTGGGGCTGGTCGGTGATGAGTTCTCCAAAAGAAGCCGCGTTAATCGACGGCAAAAATCCCGGCGCCGACACTTCATCTGTCACAGTGACCTCTTCCGGCCTTGGTCTTACTATCATAAGTCCTCAAATAGCAGGCAACTCTGTTGCGGTTGCGGCGGTATCAGTCACCTCTGCGACATGGATAGTTATCTACGAAGATAATAACGGAAAACCGGGCAATGCTCTCGGCGCGGCGCTCTTCTTCCCTGAGTCTACGGCCGGCACAGTAGAGTTGCTCCGCGGAACGACCGCAGGCAAGTCATATTTGGCAACCGAACAAGTGGACAACGGCGACCGCAAGTTCTCTCTCAAAGACGACCAGTTCCGGAGCGTTGACGGGACCCCGCAGTGGGTAACCTTCGAGGTCAAATAAAAAAGTACGGTAGTATTACGCTATGGGATTGGAAAATGAGTTTATTGCGCGTTTAGCGCTTGCCGCGGTTTTGGGCTCCTTGCTCGGGCTTGAGCGCTCCTTGGCCGGCAAGCATGCCGGCATGCGCACGTACGCCATGGTCAG
>CAYHVJ010000053.1:0-2463 GCA_964360085.1 uncultured Candidatus Saccharibacteria bacterium | reverse complement strand
GTCGAGCGGCTAGGCAAAATAGAAAGGATGTAGTATGGTGCGGACAGACGTTCACAAGAAGGAGAAGACCTATGGGCGAAAATACAAAGCGTGATCTTGAAATCAAAGCTTTTTATCTCGCAGGGGGTAGCAGGGCTTCCGCGATGGAGAAATGGCGCCTAAAAACTAATCAGATGGCAGGCGTCTCGACTCGACTGAATATGCATTGGAGCTGGCCGATCGAAAACCGCAGGAGCGGTAAAGAACCGCTGTCGGCGCAGACACGGGGCCCGAGGAAACCGAGCCAAACGGGCGGAGGGCTCGTTACCTCTATCCAAGCACGCGCCTCGCGAGTCACAGGGCCGACAAATATCGAAGTCGATGCCGACGCGCCGCTGTATGAGAAGCCTTCGCCTATGCGCCGGAGCTACGGACCCTCGACACGTATGTCATCACGACAGAAACACGAAAAGGGAATCGTCGATTCCGACTCCAGCCTCGAAAAAAGCGCGGTTTTCGACGGCATCGACTCCGATGTCGTGGCGGCGTTTGCACCGTTCTATAAGTGAGCTACCGCCGGCGCACATGCGCCGGCTTTTTCTTGCACACATTTGACATATGGTACGCTGATACGGTATCAATGCGTTTCAATCAAACTATGAAGTTAGTAATCGTCGAGTCGCCTGCGAAAGCAAAGACAATTGAAAAATATCTGAAAGAAATCGACAAGTCGGGCGACTTTGTCGTGCGCGCCTCGGTGGGCCACGTGCGCGACCTACCCAAGAGCAATAAAAAAGCCATCGATATCGAGGGTGGCTTTATCCCCCACTACGAAGTAGTGCCCGGCAAACAAAAAGTGATAGCCGAACTGCGCGAGCTTGCAGGCAAGGCCGACGAGGTTATGCTCGCAACCGACCCAGACCGCGAGGGCGAAGCAATTGCATGGCACATCGGCGAAGAACTCGGGCTCAAAAAACCGGAGCGTATTGTCTTTAACGAGATTACTAAAGAGGCTATTACCGAAGCCATTGCGCACCCGCGCCTCATAGACCAAAACCTGCGGTATGCCCAAGAAGCCCGCCGGGTACTCGACCGCCTTGTCGGTTACGATCTGTCGGGGCTTATTTGGAAGAAGGTTCGCTACGGCCTCTCTGCAGGGCGCGTACAGTCGCCGGCGCTCCGGATACTTATGGAGCGCGAGCGCGAGATACGCGTGTTTGTGCCGGAAACCTATTTTGTCATAACGGCCGACACCAAAACGCATCAAGGTTCGACCTTGATATTGACGTGCACCGAGGAACCAAAAAAGAAAGACGAGGCGGACAAGATTATAGACGCGGTCAAAGCAGACGGACTTAAAATCACGGATGTTTCAGAAACGGAGGCTAAGCGCGTCGCGCGACCGCCGTTTACCACCTCGACACTCCAGCAGACCGCCAGCTCGCGCCTTGGATTATCTCCATCCAACACCATGCGCATCGCGCAAAAACTGTACGAAGCCGGCCATATCACCTACATGCGCACCGACTCGGTAAACCTCAGTGCCCAGGCGCGCGCGGCGATAGTCGCCGAGGTTGAAAAGAAATTCGGCAAGGAGTACGCCGAGTCGCGCACCTTTGCGCAAAAATCTAAAAGCGCGCAGGAGGCGCACGAGGCTATCCGCCCCACGCATGTAGAAAAAGAATCGGTTGGCACAACGCCGGAACAAAAAAGACTCTACGAGCTTATTTGGGCGCGCGCCGTTGCAAGCCAGATGGCCGACGCAAAAATTTTGCGCAGCAAAATTATAGCAAACACCAGTGAGTCTGACTTACTGGGGAAGTCAGACTCACTGGTGCCCGATTTTGCCGCCACCGGCTCGCGCGTCATTTTTGACGGGTGGCTTAAGGCCGACCCGGACGCGCGCGGAGAGGATGTAGAATTGCCGAAAGTCGCCGCAGGCGAAGATTTGGATGTAAAAAACGTGTCCGCCGAGGAAAAGCAGACCACTCCGCCGCCGCGCTATACCGAGGCAGGACTTGTCAAAGAGCTGGAGAAGCGCGGCATCGGACGCCCCAGCACCTACGCCAGCATCATGAAGACACTCGATGCGCGCGGGTATGTGGAAAAGGAAGGACGGAGCCTCAAGCCGACCGATACCGGCGACGTGGTATCGAGCTTCCTTGAAGAGTACTTCCCCACCTACATCAGCGACACCTTTACCGCGGAGATGGAAGATGAGCTCGACGAAATTGCCGAAGGCAAGCGCGAGTATACAAAAACACTCAAAGATTTTTACACGCCATTTTTGAAAGAAGTAAAAAAGAAAGACAAAGAGGCCGGCAAGATTACCGACTTGGGGCCCGCTCCGGCAGAGTATCTGTGCCCGGTGTGCCAAAGCAAGATGGTCTTCAAACTTTCGCGCCAAGGAAAGTTTATGTCCTGTTTGCGCTTCCCCGATTGCATGGGCGCGCGGACTTCCGCGGGCGAAGTAATTTCAAACGA
>CAYHVJ010000052.1:0-2527 GCA_964360085.1 uncultured Candidatus Saccharibacteria bacterium | reverse complement strand
CGGCGCGCTTGTGGAGAACAAAAAACTTGATAGTGCCGCGCAGGCCAAAGCCGACCATATGGCGCAATTCAGCTACTTTGCCCACGACGGTCCCGACGGCAAACAGCCGTGGACGTGGATAAAAGAGGCCGGATACAATTACCAGTACGCGGGGGAAAACTTGGCAGTCAGGTTCGTCGATGCCAAGGATGTGCTGGCGGGATGGATGGCATCGCCGACGCACCGCGCCAACATAGTTAAGCCGGCATACACCGATGTCGGCGTTGGTATAGCGCAGGGCATGCACAAAGGCCAGCCGGCGACGTTTGTGGTGCAGTATTTAGCTGCGCCATCCGGAGTGGTTTTAGGCGCGGCTGTTTCTGCTCCGCCTCCGACCTTTAGCGACTCGCTGGCGCGCTCGCTCGGCAGGCTCGCCTCCGAACCGCGCGAGACTACCGCGTGGATACTGGGTGGCGTTATAGCTCTGCTTGCGCTGGCACTTGCGTTTGCTTTCTTCCGTCATATACAGATACAGGCGCACGACCTGCTGCTGTCGGGCGCGATGGTGGCGGTGGTGGTTTTGGCTATGCTGTTTATTAACAGCAATATGCTGTCTGGCGTTATCCACGACGCGGAGGCGGCGAGCGTTGTAAATGCTATACTGGTGCCATGAGTAAACAATTAATAACGGGCATTGCCGTAACCGCGGCGCTCGCGGTGGTGGCGCTTTTCTTTATATATGACGTGCAAGGAGGTTTTATGAATGCAGCATCTCCGGAGGCAACTACCGGGTTGGTCGTACAAGACGAGGTGGTCGGCACCGGCGCGGAGGCCAAGGCCGGTTCTTTGGTAAAGGTGCAATATACCGGCAAGCTCCAGAACGGCACTGTGTTTGATACTTCCGCCGGCAAAGCGCCTATAGAGTTCCCGCTCGGACAAGGATACGTTATCCAAGGTTGGGAGTTGGGTATAACCGGCATGAAAGTCGGTGGCAAGCGCCTGCTCATAATCCCGCCGGACATGGCGTACGGCAGCGAGGCCAACGGCCCGATACCGGCTAACTCAACATTGATTTTTGAGGTAGAGTTGGTTGGTGTCAAATAGCAGGTTCGACATCCAAAAAGAGGGTCCGGGCCTTGCGCGTGCAGGTGTTTTGAGTACGCCGCACGGAGATATACAAACTCCTGCGTTTGTCGCCGTGGGAACCAAGGCGGATGTTAAAGGAATTAAGGTGTCCGAGTTTCCTTCGCTCGGCATCCAAACCATCATCGCCAACACGTATCACTTATACCTTTCGCCGGGGCCTGAGTTGATAGAAAAAGCGGGCGGAATCCACAAGTTTATGGGCTTTAACGGCCCGATTATGACCGACTCGGGCGGGTTCCAGGTCTTTTCACTCGGAGAGGGGTTTGGCAAAAAACTTTCTAAGTTTTTAAATATAGAAGGAGCGCCCCGCGAAGCGGGGTTGAGCTTGTTTGACGAGGAGCTGGCGACCAGCCACGGCAAGCTTGCCATTGTCGACGAGGAAGGGGTTTCGTTTACCTCGCACGTCGACGGCACGCTGCATCGGTTTACTCCCGAGCGTTCGATAGAAATCCAGCACGGGCTCGGTGCTGACATTATCTTTGCATTCGACGAATGCACCAGTCCCGCGGCTGATTATGAGTATCAAAAAGAGGCTTCTGCGCGGACGCATCGCTGGGCTGACCGGAGCCTCAAAGCACACCGGCAAAATATCAAAAAAAATGCGCAGCAGGCGATATACGGCATCGTGCAGGGCGGGCGTTATGCCGACCTGCGCATCGAAAGCGCCAAATATCTGGCAAACATGGACTTTGACGGCTACGGCATCGGCGGCTCGTTCAGCAAGCATGACATCCTCGGGATTTTGGATAAAGTAAACAAAGAACTGCCTAAGGAGAAGCCGCGGCACCTGCTCGGCATCGGCGAGCCGGAAGATATGTTTATAGGTGTGGAGGCAGGCATAGACACATTTGACTGCGTGCTCCCGACCCGCAACGGCCGGAATGGAGGAATTTACTCCCATTCCGGCAAATATCAAATTCCAAGCAACAAATATCAAAACGACTTTACTCCGCTCGATACAAACTGCGGATGCCCTGTTTGTATCAAGCACACCCGTGCGTACGTGCACCACTTGTTTCGCACGCACGAGATGCTGGGGCAGATACTGGCGAGCATGCACAATATATTTTTCTTGACCAACTTGGTCGCTAAAATAAGACAGTCTTTGCTCGACGGGAATTTTGTAGAGTTCCGTGATACATTTTTAGCCTCGTATAAGCGATGAAATTTAAACTCAAAACTACGCACCGTCCGGCTGGTGACCAGCCTCAGGCTATTTCCAAGCTAGTCAAAGGGCTCAAAGCGGGGGAGCGGCACCAGACGCTGCTGGGCGTTACCGGCTCGGGCAAGACCTTTACCGTAGCCAATGTGATAGAGGCGGTCCAGCGACCCACGCTGGTTATTGCCCACAACAAAACGCTCGCCGCACAGCTGGCGCAGGAGTACCGCGACTTCTTCCCCG
>CAYHVJ010000051.1:0-2540 GCA_964360085.1 uncultured Candidatus Saccharibacteria bacterium | reverse complement strand
TGATAAGGGCGCTTTTCATACTCCCAGCCTACCACTCCCCCAAAATTTGGCTACCTTATCTTGATACCCTTAAAAGGCCTGCCGAGGCTGTGGCCAGTGCATCAGCGCGAGCGCCAAGGTTAGGCACGCTATAGTGACGTCGCGGAAGAGTATGTCGAACTGCGGTAGGTTAAATAGTACGATACCAATCAGCATGGCGGTTGCTAACAGAGCAGGTATAAAGATTTTGTATCCGGAGAGCAACCAGAGACCGATAACTATCTCTACTACGCCGAAAGCATGCAGGAGCACCAAGTCCGGCAGATATCCCTGCAGAAACGGCGGGAAGTATCCGAGCCATGTATACGGGTCGCCGAAAAAGGCGGAGAGCGGCGGGTACAAGAACGCGAGCGCCGCTCCTACGCGCAGTAGCAGATACGCGGTGCGTGCCTGATGAGCTATCATTCCACTACTATAACCTTGCCAAAGTTTCCTGAGACGCTGTGGTTGTGATAGGCCCAGGTGCCCGCTTTGTCGAAGGTAAAGCTGTATGAAGCGCCGTTTTTGCACTGGTCAAAAGACGTGTCGGTTGCATCATCGCAGTGCTGTGCCAGCGTGGTACCGGAGTAGCCGGTGTGCGCCGGGTGCATAGCCGATGCTACCCACAAGTTGCCGCCGCCCTGGTTTGTCCAGGTTACCGTGCCGCCTTTTTTAATAGTGACTTCCGCCGGAGAAAATCCGCTCGGCCCGTAGGCAACCGCGGCCGACATCGGCGCTGTAGAAACCTGTATATCTACCGCGGCCTTAACACCGTTGTCCGGCAGACCCTCATCGGTATTGTTTTCTGTTACTGAAGGAGTCTCCGTAGTCGGAGCCTGCGCAACGTACCACCACGCACCAAAACCGATAATACTAACGGCCACAAGAGCCCAAACCCATGATGTAGTGTTCATGGGGTTAGTATAGCAAATTACTTTTTATGTCCAAACATGCAGCGCAGGCACACGCTCTGGTGCGGGCGGGTTTTGATATAGCGGTTTCCACACGCGCACAAAAGCACGGCCGTTTTGCCGGGCTTTACTATCCAGTGGCCGTCCTGCTGGTATTGCTTAGGAGGCCCTTTGAGCTTGGGGACATGGACCGCGGGTTTGTTGATTTGAGGGTTGTTTGCCATATATTTTATGCACCAATGAAAGTCAGTGCCTTACCCCGCTTGCCTGCCCTGCCGGTGCGGCCGATGCGGTGGATGTAGTCCTCGTGGGTGTTGGGGAGGTCGTAGTTGATGACGTGCGAGACGCCGTTGATGTCGAGGCCGCGGGCGGCGACGTCGGTGGCGCACAGCACCTGCACGCGGTCCTTTTTAAACAGGTCGAGTGCGCGCACGCGCTGGCCCTGGCTTTTGTTGCCGTGGATGGACTCGGCCTTGATGCCGCGCTGGAGCAGATTTTTAGCAAGACGCTCGATGCCGTGCTTGGTTCGGCCGAAGATAAGCACTTTGCTGAAGCCGGGGCTTATGAGCAGGTCGTGCAAGACATCGAGTTTGTCCGAACCGCGCGGCACGCGCACGATGTCTTGGTCGATAGTAGCAGAAGTCTCCTGTGTTTTGACTGAAATGCGCGTCGGCGTGCGCAGGAACTCCCCTATCAACTTCTCCACCTCGGAGTTGAGCGTCGCGGAGAAAAAGAGCGTATGGCGCGGGCTTGGAAGGAGCGCCAAAATCTTGCGCATGTCGACAATAAAGCCCATGTCGAGCATGCGGTCGGCCTCGTCTAAGACCGCCGTGCGGAAGTCGCCGAGGTTGAGTGCGCGGCGCTCGAGCAGGTCTTTAAGCCGGCCGGGAGTGCCGATGACAAACGCGGGCTTGCGACGCAGTTCGCTTATTTGCGGGTTGATGTTGGCTCCGCCGACGCACACCGTGCCGTAGATACCCAGCCCTTTGGCAAAGCCTTTGAGCTCGTCGGCAATCTGCAGGGCGAGCTCGCGCGTGGGCACCATAACCAGCACGCGGTCCTGCCTGCCGGCAGGCAGGTGCCCTGTGACCAAAATTTTGTTGATGAGCGGGACAAGAAACGCCGCCGTTTTGCCGGTGCCGGTGTTGGCGATGCCGACCACATCCTCCCCGCGCAGGATATGCGGGATGGCGCGGTCCTGAATCGGGGTCGGGAGCGTGTACCCCTTAGCTATGATATTGCTCTTGAGCCGGGCATCAATAGCAAAGTCGCTGAACTGGTTTTGCGGGTTAAAGATTTCGACAACCTCGGTAACTACCGCCTTGTTGATGAATTTGGAGATGTCCGAAAAAGGCGCCGGTTGACCCCGCTTTTGCGCAGGGCGGCCACCCTTGCTGTTGAAGCCCTGTTTGCGGAAATGAGGCCCCGTATGGGGCTTGCCCGCGCCGTGAGGGCGCGTCTTAGAGGAGAACCGCGAGGGTCCTTTATGGAACCGTGATGCAGGCATTGATGCCCTACACCATAGCAAAATAACGGTATTTTGTCAAATTGAGGGGCGGCGAATTCAACCTGCAAGTGCAACACTCATAGCTTCTAATGGCGTCCGCCAAC
>CAYHVJ010000050.1:0-2612 GCA_964360085.1 uncultured Candidatus Saccharibacteria bacterium | reverse complement strand
CGCGTGGTCGGCTGCGTTCCGGTGCCCAAGTGCAGGTCGCTCGCGCCTTGCGCGATAGTGAGTTCTATGAGACCTGCCAGTTTTTGTTTGTAATCTTGCATAAGGTGCTCTCTTTCGGACTATATTTCTACTTCTTTAGCCGGCGCCGGCTCCTTGTCTGCGGCGCCCAGAGCTCCCTCTGCAGAGATCGCTTCCGGAGCCGGCGCCGGTGCTATAACCGGCACATCATCGAGCTCGAACTCGCCGCCGAGCGTGTTTACTTCTTCAAACGGCACCACGCCTCTCGCTGATTTAATGATAGCATCCTCTTTCATCGTTATCATGCCCTGCGCGCGCACAATGGCCCGCAGTTCGTCCTCCGGTTTTTTTTGCAATATCGCCTGCTCGAGCTCGTGCGTCATATCAAACACCTCAAAACACGCGATGCGCCCCTGTGTTCCGGCGGGGCAGTCCGGCGTCGGATCGATGCGGTACACTTCTTTAAAATCAGGCAAGTCCTTCTGGAACTCGGCCGTGAGGTCGGCAAATTCTTTTTCGATCATTTCCTTCGTGCTGCCCTCGACTTTAGTGCGCTTGCCTCCACCCGGGCAAAGCGTCCGCACCAGGCGCTGGGCGACTCCCAAAATGAGCACCGGCGGGATAAGGTACGGCTCAACACCCATGTCGAGGAGCCGCGGGATAATACCGATGGCGTTGTTGGTGTGGATAGTGGAGAGCACGAGGTGGCCGGTAAGCGCCGCCTGGACCGCCAAGTTGGCGGTCTCGCTGTCGCGGATCTCGCCGACCATTATGATGTTCGGGTCCTGCCGCAACGTGGTGCGCAAGCCGTTGGCAAATGAGTAGCCTATTTCCGGGCGCACCTGCGATTGGGAGACACCGGCAATGGTGTACTCGATAGGGTCCTCCAGCGACAGAACGTTTTGCTGGTCGCGGTCCACCTCGTTGAGCAGAGTATACAGAGTGGTCGACTTACCCGAGCCGGTGGGCCCTGATATGAGCACCATGCCGTATGGTTTTTTAATCGCTGTCCTTATGAGATTCAGATTCCGCTCGGAAAGCCCGATTGAATCCAGCTTCCAGTCTTTAGTTTGGCTGCCTAAAATACGCATCACCACCTTCTCCCCGTAGTAGGTCGGGAATGTGGACACGCGGAAGTCCACCTTGCCGCCGCCCACCCGCGCGGAAAAGCGGCCGTCCTGCGGTTTGCGTTTTTCATCAAGCCGCATGTTGGATAGCACCTTGATGCGCGCGACGACTGAGGAGTGAACTTTGGGAGGGAGTGTGATGTTGGTAAGCAATACGCCGTCGACGCGGAAGCGCACCCGCGTCTGGTCGGCCATGGGTTCGATGTGTATATCGGAGGCACGCTGCTCGGCTGCGTGCCGCAGCACTGTCGCCACTATCTTGGTTACCGGCGCGTCTTCTGTCACCGCCTCGGCGCCGGTTTCCGTAATCTCGCTTTCCGTAACAGAGATATTGCGCTTGGTGTCGACGGGGTTCTTTTTTGTTTCTATCGTAATCTCCGTCTCCAGCTCGTTGAGCGCCTTGCCGACCTCGCCGGAGAGGCCTTTGTATTGGCCAAGCAGGCGGTCAAAGTCGGTCTCGGTAATAAGAAAAAGCTTGTACGGCATTCCGACCTTTGCGGAAATAAAAGTAAGCGCGTCCCGCGCCTCAAGATTGTCCGGGTCGGTAATACCTACCTCGAGCGCGCCGTCTGCCTCGCCGAGCGGCGCGAGTTTATAGTGGCGCGCCGACTCCTCCGGTATAAAGCGCAGTATGTCAAAAGGAACAGCAGTTTCCCCCACCTCTCTGGTCGGTATGCCGTAATATTCGCCCTTTGCTTTGAGAATATCCTTAAGAGCAACCCCTGCTTTTTGGAGTATGTCTTCCGGTTTGGCGTCGGGTTTGGCAAGCTCGACCTCTATCTCGGGCGCGCGTCCCCGCTCAAGGACGCCTCTGTCGGATAGAAGAGTGATTAGGTTCATATGCCACTGAAATTTATTTGCCTACCGGAGCAAAAGGATTGCGGCGCCCCGCGTTTTGCGGCGGAATTGTCACGCCGAAGTCGGTAAGCGAGGCGAATACCGGGTCGGTAAATATAGCGGGGTCAAGCCGTATGGTGTGGAGTTGTCCGAGCGTAGTCAAAATTTCCTGCGAGAGCGGAGATGTCCCGTCGTTCGTGGTAAGGAGCGCGCTGTTTCCGGCGGAAGTCCACAGGTAATAGGCGAGCGTAAGGACCAGCACTGCCCCTACCCCGCCGACTACAAATTTATTTTTTAGTATATCCATATATTTAATGCAGCCAGTATGTCCGTATGGTAAGCGAGTATTCATACCGCTCGCCGATGTCGGAGGATTTAAATGAAATCTTTTCTATGTCGACAACGCGTAAGCTGTGCTCGAGGTCCTGCAAAAAAGAAAGAAACTCATCGTACGTGGCGGATAGGGCGAAGCTGATTTCTGCGGAGCCGACCGGGTCGCCGGATGAGCCTATGGAGAGCGCGGAGCGGCCCGACTTGGCGTCGGAAACGGTGCCGAGCGACACGTTTTTGAGCGAGAGGTTGCGGCGCGCGGCTATGCCGTTGATGTCGATGACGAAGCGTATGTTGTCG
>CAYHVJ010000049.1:0-2697 GCA_964360085.1 uncultured Candidatus Saccharibacteria bacterium | reverse complement strand
AAACACCCTCCCACTAGTCGATGTATTTCTTTTTATTGGCCAGATGCTGCGCATACGTGACAGCATAATGGAAATTGCCCTGTTTGTCAGAGAGAAAGTATATGTACTTTGTTTTGGTCGGAGTCGCCGCGGCAAGGATAGAGTCGAGGCCCGGGTTGTTGATGGGGCCGGGCGGGAGCCCTTTGTTTGTGTAGGTGTTATATGGAGAGTCAAATTGCAGATCCTCGCGGGTAAGCTCAAACGTATTTTTACCCATAATGTACGGGAAGACGGCATCCACCTGCAGCGGCATGCCTATTTTGATGCGCTGCCAAAGCACACCGGCTATTTGTTGGCGGTCTTTTGTTTTTGACGCCTCTTTTTCGAGTATCGAGGCCATGGTCAGCAGTTCGTCAAGCGTACGGCCGGAAGCGGTAATTTGTTTTTGAATTTTGCTGATCTTGCTGTGGAATGTGTTGTCAAACACGCTCAAAATTGCGTCGGTCGACTCGCCGGGGCGGAAGAAGTAGGTATCCGGGAACAGATACCCCTCCTGCGCGCGGCTCATAAACTCACGGTTATTAAACTCAGGGAGCTTCTGCAATAGTATTTTTGAAATACCGTTTATGCTCGTGCCCTCCGGTATGGTGATGCGGATTGCGCTTGTCTCGAAGTCGCCCGCAAGAAGCCGCATCGCCACCCATATCATATTTTCCTCCCGCGAGAAAAAATAGTATCCGGCTTGGATGTTCCGGTCGTTGCCCAACACCCTTGTCACCGCTTCGAACATCCGTGCATTGCCTACAACGCCGCGCTCCTCAAACACTTTGGCGACAACGCGCAGCGGCGCGCCGTCATCTACCCGTACGTATGCTCCGGTAGGATATCCGATGGGCGCGGAAAAAAGAACGACAAAAATCAAATATGCAACTCCGGACCAGGCTATAGCATTGATGGAGACCTTTTCAAATATATCGCGCCCGCTATACCACTGCGCAATAGCATGATACTGCCTGTGGAAGGTCGGAAAATGTTTGAGCCACTCCATGCTGTTATACCGGGAGATTGCTCGGCGCCGGAGCGCGGCGGCTCGGCACGCGCTGCAGTGCCGGCGTTTTGACGGACGAGTCGGGGAAGTGCCACAGGCTCGCGAGCTCCTCGGTGGTCATGCACACGGGCCTTTGGTCGTACGGCACATAAAAGTACGCGCGGTGCTTGTACCAAAAGAACATCTTTTTGCTTATCATATTGGAACGGACAGAGCCCCAGTCCTGCCACGGGTAGTCAAAGATTGATTTACCGCGAGTTACGTTGAGCCGGTTGCTGGTCTCGCTGCGGAACGGGCTCCAAAGCACCACCAAGTTGTTGATGCGGGTGAGGTCAAATTTTGCCGTTTTTTTGACGATGTACATTGCGCGAAATCCGCAGTCGAACACCTGCTTGCCGAGCGAGTGCTCGATAAGCTCAACCTTCTCGCGCTCGCCCTTGTTCATGAGAGTACCGGAGCGCTCGGCCGCACGCTCTTGAGACTCCGGGCTCTTGATAAACCCCTGTGAGCGTTTTATTGCTTCTTCTGTAATTTCTTTTATTTTTTTCTTAGCATCATCCTTCCAATGATCGCCGGTATAAAACCCGTACCACTCGTCTTTTTTGCGCGCCTTCATCACAATTTGTATCCACAAATACTCGTCCGGCTTAATGGTCGAAAGAAACTCAAAAATATTTGTAAGAGGATCAACGGTAACCTCAGGAGTGTCCGTGTCTTTGTCCAACTGGTAGTCGAGGTAGGTTTTGATTGGCAACGCTTCGGCATCTGCTTTTGCGTACTCGGTGCCCCACAGGTCGTAGGTTTCCGGATCGTACGGCACCTCATCAACATAGTCGCGGGCGACTTCGGTAACTTTTGCCTCGGGGAACTGGCCGTACAGCCGCGCCTCGGCCGTCTCCTTCCATGTTTTGCGCACGTGGATATAAAAGCCGATGCGGCCCTCGTTGCTCACCAGCTCCAGCGTCGTAACGCCGCGGTACTGCCCCTTCCATATGCGCTGGAGGAACGTTGTCTCGCCGCCGTTGTTCCACAAGCCTGTTAAAAACAACTCCATCGCCAGCGGCGATTTGGTAATCTCCGCCGGCAATTCGATATGCAGGAGCGTCATCGGCGTCCTAAACCAAAACGCGTAGCGGATGTAGTGCATCCATGTCTTCCAAAATATTACAAAGAGGCTGACCGGCAGCCACAGCGGCGAAAGTGCTATAAAGGCTGTCCCAGCCGCCAGTACTGCGTTTGTGTCGGCGGACAATGCAACCAACAAAAATGCTGCCATGCCTGCGGCGGCAACCAGCACCGTTTCTATGTGCCAACCGTCCAGCCAATCGTTTGCGCTATGAGCGGTGTCGTGCAGGAACATATACCGTATTGTACGATATAATATACGCATAGCACTAGTGACCATATGGAAAACCTTGTCGTCAATCTGGTTCAAAATCCCGTTCTCTTTATAGGATACTTTTTAAGCGCCGTAGGCGCCGCTGGATTTCTGATCTTTACGGCAGGATTTTTTGGCGGGATAAGGCACCTGTTCTCTTACAATGAGAGCGCCGACCACATGGAGCACGCTCGCACCCGTTCGCTGTGGGGCATTTATTTGTGCATGGCGGCGCTCGGCATCTGGGAGCTTATCTTGATGTTTTTGGGCGAGGCGCCCGTTTCTTCCACGT
>CAYHVJ010000048.1:0-2915 GCA_964360085.1 uncultured Candidatus Saccharibacteria bacterium | reverse complement strand
TTTTGGTCATGTCACAAGATAGACTCATAAAACTGCAGTGCGGGAAGTGCAAGCGCATCAACTATTGGTCCAGCAAGAATAAGAAGTTGGTGACGCGCAAAATCGAGCTCAAAAAGTTCTGCAACTGGTGCCGTGCTCAAACCGCGCACAAAGAGGCTAAGAAATAGGGTATATTAAGACCCTGGGCGATTGGTGAAACGGTATCACAACGGTCTCCAAAACCGTTATTGAAGGTTCGATTCCTTCATCGCCCGCTGAGAAATTGTTTGGACAGTTTGAGAGCTTGCTGTTTGGAGTTTATCCAGCGGATGTCTTTGTTGCGCTTAAACCAGCGCATTTGCCGCTTGGCGTATTCTTCTTCTCCTGTGATTACTGAATCTATTAGTTGTTTTTTTGTAATCTTTTTATCGATGTAGTCGGCCAGCAGAGAAAATTCAAAACCAAGCTCCGAAAATCTTTTTTTTGAAATATAGGCACGCAATTTTTTTGCCTCGGCTATCATACCGGCCTTAAGACGCGCCTCCACGCCCGCGCGGATGTTCTTAGATTTTTTTAGGCCCAGCCACAGCGTGTTATATGGAGGCTCGCGGACTAGGGAGGGGACAGTCCCCAATGTTTTTGCAATTTCTATCGCCCTGACAAGCCGCACAGGATTATGGCGTTCTATGCGCTCCGCGCTCGCAGAGTCCAGCTTTTTAAGCAGTGCAAAGAGTTGAGTAGGGGACTTTTTAGCGAGCGTGGCGCGGAGTTTTTTGTCCGGAGCGACTTTCGGCAACTGCCACCCGCGCAAAAAAGCGTCCGCATACAAACCTGCACCACCAACTACAATTGGTATTCTAGTATTTTGCAAAATACTAGAACAGATTTCTTTTGCGTCTTGTTGATACTCACCGACGCTGTAAATTTTTTTCGGGTTAACAATCCCGACCATGTATCCGCGTTCGGCGCGCGATATAACCCGCATTCCTTTGTACACCTGCCGGCTGTCGGCCGAAATAATCTCTCCGTTGAGTTTTTTAGCAAGCCAAATACTGAGCGAGCTTTTGCCCGAGGCGGTCGGCCCCACGATAGCGATTACTTTTGGTAACACGGCCTTACTGTATAAAAAAAACGGCTGCTTGTCAGGCAGCCGTTTGGAGTCGCCGGTTTCGCTCAAAGGAAAGGAACGCGCGGCAGCGCTCATCTTCCTCGGCGGTCATTTCGCCGTTGTCACGGAAAATGTCGAGTGCCTGCGCTATTGTTGCCACGCAGAGCAACTCGGCGTTGAGCTTCTTGAGCACTTCGCGCGCACCGACGTCGTAGTCGAAGAAGACGATGCAGTACGGGGCATGAAATTGTACCCGCACCTGTTCGATACCTTCTTCTTTCGTTGTGGCGGCAAACACGAGGTCGTCTGCCACGAGCACGGTATCCCGCGGCAAAAGGCTACCTGTATTTTTTATAGGTCCGATGAAGCGTTTGCCCCCCTCGACTATCTTTTCCAGCCGCAATATCTCGACATCGTGGACACCAAGGGCGTACGCGTATTCGGCCATTGCCTTAGCGATAGGGTAGCCGACATTGGGCAGTCCCGCAATGCCACGAAAGCGGATCTTGCGCCGGAATACTTCGTTGACCATAAACCGTGCCAGTACGGCAACATCCGCCGGCGAAAGTTTACCCTCCGGCCTTAGATCGGGAGTGCAGAGGTGGAACTTGATGGGTGCTAGTGGGGCGTCCGGCTCTTTTTCATGGTGTTTAAACTGGAAGCCTTCGCCCAGCGGTGCAATCTGCACCGCGCCGATTTTCTTCAGGTGCAGAAGAAATGATGCCAGTTTTTTGTCCACGACGGACTCCTTTTTTGAAGACCAATACTGCCCCGACCGTACCACGGCAAAAATAAAAAGAAAAGTGCCCGCCTTGTGAGGCGGGCGCGAAGGCTAGACGATCTTGGCGACCACGGTGCCGGTTTTGTGGGCAGTTCCGAGTTCTTCGTAGATTCGCCTAGCCGCCTCAACCGAGGTCATGCCGACCGGCGGTTGCAAAATAGGCCGACCGATGACAACGTAGTCAGCACCGGCTTTCGCCGCATCGCTCGGAGTCATGACACGCTTTTGATCGTCGTTCGGTGCCCATAATGGACGGATACCGGGGACTACAAGCGTGACTTCACTCCCAAACCCATCGCGTATGAGCTCGATCTCCTTGGGCGAACAGACAATCCCGCGCACTCCCGCCTCAGTGGCTTTCGTCACCAAGTCGAGAACCGCGTGCGCGGGAGTGCGCTGAAAGAGCCGGAAACACTGCTCTTGGTCAATATCGGTGAGGACCGTGACCGCGAGCAGCAGTACGTTTGCCTCCGCGCACGCTTTTGCAGCGGCGCGCAAGGCCTTGTCGCTCATGGCCGCGTGCACAGTGAGCATCTTGATACTGGGGCGGCTTCCTGTGATATTCAAGATGGCCTTCTCGACGGTGTTGCCGATATCGTGGAACTTACAGTCCCACATCGACCGCTTTTTCATCTCGACGGAAAAAGCGCTCACATGGTCGGCAATACTGTACCCGTCGTCACCTGCCTCGGTCATGGCTTCAAGTCCGACCTTGACCAGGTCAACATAAGGACTAAGCGAGTAGAGTAGCTCTTCCTCCTCGTCCGTAAAAGTGCTGCGGTCATACGCCAGAATAATTCCGGTCTTGCGCGGCATAATTTTCTCCCTTCAAGTAACTTTCTGCTCGGCACAATACCAAAACAGAACGATAAATACAACTGTTGTGCCGGGAGAGAGAATCGAACTCTCATGATGTTGCCATCGCTGGATTTTGAGTCCAGTGCGTCTACCAATTCCGCCATCCCGGCATGTGCGTTGCCATGTTAGAATATCTTTTATGCCGCAGTTTTACAACAACGCAATTTTTTGGGTGGAGGTCGACAAGAT
>CAYHVJ010000047.1:0-2936 GCA_964360085.1 uncultured Candidatus Saccharibacteria bacterium | reverse complement strand
TATATCATCACCCTTTCAGATTACAGGGTGTTGCACTTACTTGTTGAACTTAGTGAGTTTAAAACAAGTACTCTCTATCTTTTCATAACTATCGTCGATCATTTCGACGATACCAGCACGATGTTTAGCAACAAGCTCGCCGGGTACTGCCACAACAAACAGGTATTGAATGTACTGCCCGCCGTGGCCGTTTTGAGGAAACTCACCGAGTTTGATAAGATTTTGACCCGTCAGGTCAATACCTGACTCTTCTTTTACCTCGCGTATAACTGTCTGCTCCGGCACCTCGTGATTTTTAATCCTGCCACCGAGAAGCTTCCAGTAGATAGGCGGCTTCTTAGTCGGCTGCCGACCAAGCACAATATCATCGTCGGCTATAACCGCAACCAAGACCGAACCGTTCGTTGTACAGCGCACGACACACCTCGTGTGTTTGAGTGGGCTTGAGTTTCCGACCGGAACCTCTGCCCGCGATTATATCACACTATTATTTAAAAAGCAAGTGCTGTACGGGTAAGAAAAAACGGCTCAATTGAGCCGTTATGCGTTGCCGTCGGTACCAAAGCTAGCCGACTTCAGAGCCGCCTCCACGTTGCAAATGCCGCCTGCTACAAGCACAAAAGAGGTTAGGTAATTCTCATAGCTCTTGCAAGCAAAAGCCATGACCGCCTCGCAGGACTCTTTGACCGCCTCTTGGCCGGCAAGCAGGAGCGCGTGCCGGAACAAAATCTGGTTTGTTTCAGGATAGAGGTCAAAATGTCCTGCCCACAGCCGCTCGTTTATACTCCCAAGCATGCGGCGCATCTGATAGTGGCGCCGTTTAGGAACTCTCAGCTGCGGCGCCACAAAAGCAAAGTGCAGTGCGTCGAAGTCCGTAAGGTCGGAGACACGTACCTGCAGCTCCGCACCGTTGATGGAGATGAGCATCTCAAGCTCCTCCTCATCGAGCCGCTCGCAGTCTCAGCGTTGCTGCTGTGCAAGCTCCATTACCGTTTCAAGACGGTCAGACGTTCCGACTATCATTGTCGACATCGTGCCCTCTCTTTTTTGTTTAAGAACGGGTCTGTTTCTACTCTCACATTACCACCCCTTTTTGTCGAGGGCTCCGCGCGCCGCGGACTGCTCGGCCTCCTGCTTGCTTTTGCCGTCGCCCTCCGCTACAAGCGCGTCTTTGACGTACACGCCGACGATAAAGTGCTTGTCGTGGTCGGGGCCGGTCTCTTTGAGCACCGCATAGCTGGGCGTCACTCCCTCGCTCTCCTGCACCTTCTCCTGCAAAGACGACTTGGCGTCCTGCCAGAGCCTGTCGCGCACAATGCCGTCTATCTTCGGGAAGAGGTGCTTGTTGATGAACTGCCGAGCCGACTCGTAGCCCTGGTCGAGATAGATTGCGCCGACCAGCGCCTCAAACGCGTTGGCGAGCAGTATGTTGCGCGCGCGGCCGGTGTCCTTGGCCTCGCCGCGCGATAGGAGTAGAAAGTCGTTCATGCCGACTTCGTTCGCCACCTCGGCGCAGGTGACCGCATTTACGAGCGCAGCGCGGTACGCGGTCAAGTCGCCCTCCGGGAGCTCGGGATATTTTTCGTACAAAAAGTGCGTGGCAATAAGCTCGAGCACCGCGTCGCCCAAGAACTCGAGCCGCTCGTTGTGGCCAAAAGCCTCGCCGCGGTGCTCGTTGAGGTAGGAGCGGTGGGTAAAAGCCTGCCGCAAAAGCGCCGGATCGTTGAACTGGAGCCCGAGCCCGGACTGAAATGTATCAAAGTCTTTTTGCATTTGATTTTATAGAAAATTTTTCTACCGCTTTCTGAATAATAGGCAGCATGTCTTCGTAGAAGTTGAGCTCCAGAGCGTCTTGCAGGCGGAACCAGCGCGCGTCGTCGAGCCCCCATTTCTGCTCGAGCTTTACCTCGGCAAACGGCGACTCTGCCAAAAAGTAGGTCACATGCTTGCGCTTTTTGCCGGTCGCCGGGTCGCTCGCGACGTACTCGTTCTCCCCTATCTTTTCGATAATCTTTATATCCAGCCCGAGCTCCTCTTTAATCTCCCTAATAGTGCCCTCCTCGGTAGTCTCGTTTGCTATCTCCGGCGCATCTCCTATTTTGCCTTTGGAGAGCGTCCAGTGTCCGAAGATGTCGTGCACCAGCGCCAAGTAGATATCCTTGCCCTGCTTGGCGTATACAATGGCGCCGCCGAGGCGCTGGACAGGCATCTGTGCGTACGGAACATCTTTTTTCTTTTTTGAAACCTCGTCTTTGCCCGGTTCGCCGAGCTCTTTGTACACGGCACCCAGCACTCCGTTGACGAAGCGGCCCGAGTTCTCCCCGCCGAAGCTTTTGGCAAGCTCTATCGCCTCGTTGATGGCAACCTTAGCCGGCACCGCTCCGCGGTCGGCAAACAACAGCTCGTAGAGCCCGAGCCGCAGTACGTTGCGGTCTACAGGAGCAATGCGCTCAAGCGGCCACTCGGGCGCCGCTTTAGTAATAACCAAATCAAGGTCGGTTTTCCGGCCGATTGCGCCGACAAGGAGCGACTCCATAAAAGGAAAGTCGCCTGCGGCGGGAGCAAACTCACTGACATTGCGGGCAAGCGCCTCCTTTGCCGATTCTGCCGGCAATGAACGGAAGTCCCACTCGAAGAGCGTTTGGAGTACGACTGAGCGTGAGAGGTGCCTGTTGGCCATGGTTATGTAAGAGAACGAACGGGTGAACCTGTACTAACGATGCAAAACCCAAAGTCGAAAAAGGTTACTTCGACGCCTGAGCTTTGTCTCCTTTCTTGGCGCGACGGGCTGACTTTGCCGCTGCCTTAGCCGCGAAGTCCGTAACCACCCTGCCGCGGTAGCGGCCGCATGCGGCGCATGCGCGGTGAGACACTCGCGGAGCCCCGCACTCGCATACAGCGAGCTTTTGGGCCACGAGCGCGTGGTGCGAACGGCG
>CAYHVJ010000046.1:0-3188 GCA_964360085.1 uncultured Candidatus Saccharibacteria bacterium | reverse complement strand
TTGGCGATGGTCCATGCGCCGAGGAATATGGCTATGCCGATGACCGTGTGGAGGAAGTTCTTCTGCGCTGTCTTTATTGCTTCGGGATTGCCCTGCGCAAGAATAAATTTAAATCCGACAATAACCAAAAAGACCACCGCAATCGGCATGCCGATGATGAGGATCGCCTGCAACACAATTTTAAGCAGGTCGCAGAAGTTGGTGACCTTGAGCGGGTTATCAAGCCTGCCTGCGTTTTGACCCCCTGAAACGGTGTTAGGAGCAGATTGATACCCACCTGGAAATGTATTTTCAGCTGCAATTACTACAAGCGGCAAACAAACAATCACCAGCGTAAACAGCAACGGCGCGAGATTTTTTATATAAAACTTCATACGTTAAAAACGGACAGGGATAAGCCGTACAAACTCCTGCGCGGCCTCCGACACAGCGCCGCTCGGCTCTTGGCCGCCGCTTACGACCGATTCTATCATGGTCTTAAACACCTGGTCGGTTTCCTTCTTGCCCGGGTCGACCCAGCCGCGCGCTATCAGCGCCGACTGCACAAACACATCGCTGACAGAGTTTGCGGAGGTGTCTGGCGCGACATCGCGGCGCGCCGACGGCATGCCGGTATAGGAGACAAGTGCGGCAGCCGCCGAGGCGCCGGTGAGCTTTTGAGCTACAGCCGCCGCGCCGGCGACGTTGCGCGCCGCGCGCGGTATGGCAAGCGCCGTAATCTTGCCGTAGGTCGACTTGCTTCCGACCTGCAGTTGCGGCATAACCGCCACGGCAAAACGCAAGTTCGGGTTGCGCTCGCCCAGCGTCCGGTACTCGGAGGCAAAGCCGAAATAAACCCCGAGCGAGCCTGCAATAAACGCCTCGTCGCTGCGCGGGAGGGAGCGGTTCCACGAGTAGGTTGTCTTAGACGGATTCCCGAACTCGGTATAAAAGCGCAGAGCCGACTCCGCAGGATTGCCCGATGTGTTTGAAGGCGTATTTCCAAACACCGGTATCAAAGCGCCCTGCGCGTTGCGGCTTATTATAGGCTCCCCTGCCTGAATAAAGAGAGTCGAGAGAATTTCTTTGGCGTGCGCGACGTTTGACCAAGCGCCGAGCGCCACGGCGCTGCGGGTGATGTTTTGCGATGAGTTGGCAGAGTACATCTTTGGAGCGAGCGTCAAAAAGTCGTTCCAATATGCAGGCGCCGAAGCGATGCCCGCACTGCCGAACAGGTCGCGGTTCCAGTACATGACCAGCGGGTCTATCATAAACGGCAGCGCCAGAGCGCCTTGCGGCGTCAAAAAGAGCTGTCCCTCGTCTACAAAAGAGGAGATAAACTGCGACTGCGAAACAGTTCCGTACGGAATGGTAATAATTTTGTCGCTAAATGCCCCGAGTTGTTCCTGCGTGACCAAAAACAGATCGGGTGCGGCGCCCGATGCCATCGCATTGAGCATGGTCGACTCATAAGAGCCTGCACCCTTCTCTATATAATGCACGTCTTGCAGCGACTTGTCGGCAGAACGCAGAGAGTCAAGTAGATAATCCCCTGTTTCTTGCGGTATGGTGCCCCATATCGTAACTGCGCCTATTCCGCCTCCGCCGAACACGCCGCCGAACATAGCAAACGCGCCGACGCCGATGACGATAAAGGCGACAAAGATAGAGATGACCGAAAGTTGGAAGGTACTCATGATTTTTTGAATACTATACCCCAATGATACTCTCCGGCGGGCACTATTTCTTGTTTTACAAATCCGCCGAGCTCAAACAGCGTCTGCGCGTGGTCCTGCGTGACGACATGGTCTTTATGCGGCCCCATGCCGTTGTAAGAGCCACGCCAATCTATCACCAGCGCGCGGCCGCCCTTGCGCAAAATACGCTTGGCTTCTTTGACTATCTGTTCTTTATGCTCGGCGCCAAAGAGCAAATTGGCGATAATAACGAGGTCAAAGTTATCGTCCGGCAGGTTGCTGCCTAGGGAGCGCTCGACGTTGCCGTGCACCACCTCCACGTTGGGCAGGCCCTCCTGCAGTGCAAGGTTTTTGAGCCGCGGGAGCATGTCCTGATGCACATCTACCGCCCACACAAGCCCTTTGCCGCCGACCAGCCGCGCGGCCGCGCGGGTAAAAAAGCCAGACCCCGCGCCAAAGTCGGCCACACGCATGCCTTCGTGCAGTTTGGCCGCGCGCAGCGTCCGCGTCGGGTTTAAAAAGGAGCTCTCTGCCATCGCCCACTCATTGTACCGTACAAATTAGTGCAAAATGCTCGCTCCCCACATCGAGTAGAGTATAACTGTGAGGAGGGCAAGAGATACCACCGAGAGTACTCCGGCCTGCTGGCTTATGTTTTTTCGCATCATCTTCATACCTATATATACGCATGAGCCGCATGTTTCTTACATGAATTAAAAACCGCCCGCGTGGTGCGCGGGCGGAACTTCACCAAGGCAGCAAAGCTACCGAAAACAGCAGGACTCCGAAGGCGAGCCAGAGTCTCTGCGCGAAGGTCAGAACCATATGGCTTCTCCTTACATCCCCAGAACCCGCCTCAATCATAGAGCCTAAATCCGCCCGGTCAACGACTTATCCCCTCCCCCATACCCAAGAAAAATCCCCGCCGAGGCGGGGCTGCTATCAGCGACCGAACAAAAGCAACGCGGCAAGAAACGGAATAGCTATTGCTTGCAGCAGCGGTGTCATGAGTGCAAACCATGAGTGTGCCAACTCGATGCACCGGCTTGCAGTAATCAGCTCATCGTCGTTCGGAATGTTCCAAGACTTACTGTTTGCCATCGTTTCCTCTCCTATGTTTCTTCTGCCTCTATCCTACCAAAGAAAAACCCGCGCGTTGCGCGGGTGCAAAAATCATCAGCGACCACCCTGCGGAGACCAGCTGGGTTCGCTGTCTATGATTGTGCGTGTGGGGCCAGTGCGACGGGGCGATGGTCGCAACCGGAGCGGCTTAGGCGGTGACGGAGGCGGCGCGGCCGCAAAAGACGGCGTGTTCTTAAATGCGCGGCTCGACGTGAGGACTTTGCCGCGCCCTTTGTGACGGCGGCGTTGCTTGCGGGTCATAGACACGGCTACCTTCTCCCCTGTTGACGTCTGGCGCTACTGTACAACAACTTAATAAATAGTGCTATATTTAAAGAGACCAGCAAAAGCTGGCCGATGCACAAAAAAACTCCATTTCTGGACTCTGGA
>CAYHVJ010000045.1:0-3278 GCA_964360085.1 uncultured Candidatus Saccharibacteria bacterium | reverse complement strand
AGCGCTTTGCCTTTAGTGTGGCCGAGCTGAGCTTTGTTGACATGCTTGTCCGTCGTATCGCCGGCGCCGACCTGCAAAGCGTCGTAACCCTCTTTTTCGGCAGTTTTAATCTGCGTAACGAGGTTGGGTGTAGCGTTTATGACGGTCGCGGCAAAGGCCATACCCTCCGCGGTATATACAGTCGTCATTTTGCCCTTTGTTCCAAGGATAAACTTCATGGTTTCTATTGGTCCCCGAGGGGACATGGACAACCCTATGTCTAGAGAGTCCCAAAGACTATATACCAAACAAAAAATCCCCGCAAGGGGATTTTTTGTTAGACCATCTTTACGTCAATAGTAACTCCGGACGGGAGCGACAAGTTTGTGAGCGCCTCGATGACTTTCGGAGACGGGTCGAGGATGTCGATGACGCGCTTGTGGATGCGCATCTCAAACTGCTCGCGCGCGTCTTTGTAGATGAAGGTCGAGCGGTTGACCGTATACTTCTTTATCTCGGTCGGGAGCGGAATCGGGCCCGCAACTTTGGCATCGTACTTAAGCGCGGTGTCGAGGATTTGCTTTACCGATGCGTCCAGCACTTTATGCTCGTACGCGCGCACTTTGATGCGCAGTTTCTGCGGCGCAGCAACCACCGCTTTTTTGGAGCGGGGTTTTGCTGCGGGTTTCTTTTTAGTAGTCACTGGCATCAGTAGTATTGTACCTTCTTACGCGATAACTTTAGTCACCACGCCGGCGCCGACGGTTTTGCCGCCCTCGCGGACCGCAAAGCGGGTCTGCGCTTCGAGCGCCACCGGCGCTACGAGCTTGACCTTAAAGGTCACTGTGTCGCCCGGCATGACCATCTCGGTGCCTGCGGCAAGCGTCACTTCGCCGGTCACGTCGGTCGTGCGGATGTAGAACTGCGGTTTGTATCCGGAGAAGAACGGCGTGTGGCGGCCGCCCTCATCTTTAGTGAGCACATATACCTCGCCCTCAAACTCGGTGTGCGGGGTCACGGAACCCGGCTTGGCAAGCACCTGACCGCGGTGGACGCCGTCTTTGGCGGTACCGCGCAGGAGGACGCCGGCGTTGTCGCCTGCCTGTCCCTCTTGCAGCTGCTTGTTAAACATTTCGATTCCGGTGACGGTTGTTTTGGTTGTTGGTTCAAGACCGACAATCTCAATTTCCTCGCCTACTTTGACGATACCGCGCTCGATGCGACCGGTAACGACGGTGCCGCGCCCTTCGATGGAGAAGATGTCTTCTACCGGCATAAGGAACGGCTTGTCGAGCTCGCGGGTCGGCATCGGGAGGTAGGTGTCCATGGTGTTGACGAGCTCAAGTACTTTCTTGGCCCACTCGTCATCAAGACTTTTTGCTTCAAGCGCTTTGAGGCCCGAGCCGCGGATAACCGGAGCGTCGGTGTAGCCCTGCTTTACCAGGAGCTCCTTTACCTCCTCCTCGACGAGGTCGACGAGGTCCTTGTCATCCACCATGTCCACCTTGTTGAGGAAGACGATGATTTTCGGCACGCCGACTTGGCGCGCAAGCAGGATGTGCTCCCTAGTCTGCGGCATTGCGCCGTCTGTGGCGGCGACAACGAGCACTGCACCGTCCATTTGGGCAGCACCGGTAATCATGTTCTTGATGTAGTCGGCGTGGCCCGGCGCGTCGATGTGCGCGTAGTGGCGGTTAGGAGTCTCATACTCCGAGTGGTGCAAGGCGATAGTAATGCCGCGCGCCTTTTCCTCGGGAGCGTTGTCGATGCCGTCGACTCCCTCGACGCGCGCGCTGTAACCCTGCGCCTTCGCCATATCAAGCACGTGGAGGATAGACGCCGTGAGCGTCGTCTTGCCGTGGTCGACGTGGCCGATGGTGCCGACGTTCATGTGCGGCTTAGCACGTTCAAATGTTGCCATAAATAATATTGCTTACGAACTAATAATTAACTTCATTACAAACGCACGGACACAGAAAAGCACGCCACTGTGTATTGCGTACCACTATATATGAGCGGACAAATTCTTGCAACCCTATTTCCTCCCCGCGATGATGGTCGCCGCTACGTTGGGCGGCACTATCTCGTAGTGGTCGAATTCCATGGTAAAGCTTGCGCGACCTTCGGTCATCGAGCGCAGGGCCGTGGTGTAGCCGAACATTTCAGAGAGAGGGACTTTGGCCTTGATGGCGCGCGCAAGCCCGCGCTCTTCCATCCCTTCTATTTGTCCGCGTTTGGAGTTGAGAGAGCCCGTGATGTCGCCCATGAACTTCTCCGGCACCACCACCTCGACTTTCATAATAGGCTCGAGCAAAACCGCTTTGGCCTGCCGTGCGGCCTCTTGGAAGCCCATCGACGCCGCGATTTTGAACGCAATTTCGGACGAGTCGACATCGTGGTATGAGCCGTCGTAGAGCTCGACGGAAATATCCACCATTTTAAAGCCGGCGACAAAACCGCGCTCCATCGCCTCGCGCACGCCCTTCTCCACTGGGCCGATAAACTCGT
Source organism: uncultured Candidatus Saccharibacteria bacterium (assembly GCA_964360085.1). GTDB lineage: Bacteria > Patescibacteriota > Minisyncoccia > Phycocordibacterales > SBAW01 > GWA1-54-10. The sequence continues at coordinate 791 of CAYHVJ010000045.1, read as the reverse complement.
TGGGGACGACGCCTCCCTTGATCGAGTTGATAAACTCAAAATGGTCTTCGCGCGTGACGTTCTTGGAAATTTTCTTGTCAGGGTTAACGGGCTCCAGCGGCTTCAGGCGCAGGCGCACGTGGCCGTACTGGCCTTTGCCGCCCGTTTGTTTGATGTACTTTCCTTCCGCCTCGGCGGCCTGCGTGATTGTCTCGCGGTAGGCGACCTGCGGCTTGCCGACGTTGGCCTCAACGCCGAACTCGCGCTTCATGCGGTCCACCAAAATTTCCAAATGCAGCTCGCCCATGCCCGCAATAAGCGTCTCCATGGTTTCCGGATCGGTTGATACTTTAAATGTCGGGTCTTCGTCGGCCAGCTTCTTCATCGCCATGCCCATCTTTTCTTGGTCGGCTTTGGTCTTAGGCTCAATGCGAAGCGAAATAACAGGCTCGGGGAACTTAATCTGCTCGAGCTGTATCGGGTTTGCCTCGTCGCACAGCGTGTGGCTGGTGCGCGTGTCTTTGAGCCCCACTGCCGCGGCGATTTCTCCGGCGAAAACTTTTTTAACCTCCTCGCGCTGGTTGGCCTGCAGGCGCACGATGCGGCCGAGGCGCTCTTTTGAACCGGTGGTCGAGTTATACAAATATGAGCCTGCCTCGATGGTGCCCGAGTAGACGCGGAAGAAGGTCAGTTGGCCGACAAACGGATCGGCCTGGAGTTTGAATGCAAGCGCGGTAAAGGGCTCACTGTCGTCGGCGTGGCGTAGGACTTCCTCGCCCGTGTTTGGGTTGATGCCTTTGACGGCGGGCATG
>CAYHVJ010000044.1:937-3337 GCA_964360085.1 uncultured Candidatus Saccharibacteria bacterium | reverse complement strand
CAGGGAGTAAGTCGTAACAAGGCACGGGTAGCGGAAGCTGCTCGTGGAACAATTCAAATGAAATGCGTTTCTGCATCTCGTACGAGTGCGGAAACTGAATTGGCGATCTTCTTTCGCAAGAAAGATGGAGTGATAGTGCTAACTCTAAATTGCACTCGGTTTGGTCCCGCGCCTAAAAACGTGGAGCCGTCAGACCCTCGATGGCCTCGGTATGTATGTTGTCAGAGTACAGCAGTACAGAGCAGGCTCGAGCGGAACAAGAGAAAGGTGTGTTTCCCACTTATAACAAAATAGCCCCCGCATGGATGCGTTCGGGGCCTTTTGTCGTTGCTCGAAATAATTCTTATTTACGCAGGACGTAGGACATCGCGTAGTCGGAACCCTTAAAGAAGGTCTTGGCAAAGTCTGCCGCCGCGCGCGGGCTGTAGCACTTGCAGGAGAAGATATCGAGGTAAGTCGTGTTGGTCTGGTTGGCAAAGTGCGCCGAAATGCAGGAGGTCTCGATGAGTTGGACCATCGAGAAGCCCGCCACCTTTTCGTCCTCGCCGAAGTTGACCACCTGACACTCGCCGAAGCGCTTCATGTCAATGCGGACACAGAGCTCCTCGACAAAGCGCTTTATAGCATCCGCGTCGCGGATAAGCGCTCCGTCGCATCCGTGCAGGTCGATAGAGGTGAGCAGCCCCCATGCACCTCCATCGGTATACTCTTTAACAATGGCGTCGTCGGCCCGTACTGCGTCGAGAGCATCACTACGATAGACCTCTCGAAGTGGAGTTGTTTCCATTTATTTTATACATGTACAATTGTTTATATAATTTTGCCGTGCCGGGTCTCCCGCTCCTCGCGAAAGGCTGACCGCACAGACTCCTGAAAATAGATTTTAATAATAGGGTCTGTGCGCAGGAGCGCAAGTGTTTTTTGAGCGTACTGTGCATAACTATGGATTTCTGGTACTATCTTTTTGACGAACAAAAGCGCGGTTAGCTCAGTTGGTAGAGCATTCGACTGATACTCGAAAGGTCCTAGGTTCGATCCCTAGACCGCGCACCAGGGGCACGTGGCGTAATTGGTAGCCGCGCACGCCTCAGAAGCGTGTGTCGAAAGACATGGGAGTTCGACTCTCCCCGTGCCCACTAATCAGGAATCGAAAGTATTTTAGACGGGCTGGTATGCCCGCTGATGATGCGTGCCTGTTTAGGCGGGATTTTGTAGTGCGCGGCCACCAGCTCGACAATGCGGCGGTTGGCCAAGTTGCGCTCGGCCGGCTCTTTGACCGATATTTTAAAATGCCCTGCCGACACTTCCTCTACCGACTCTTTTTTTGCTCCCGCAATGACGCACACCTTAACGTACATAGGGGAACTTCTTTTCAACAAGCGCCGGCAGGGTTTTGATAAGTCCGCCCAACTCACCGGAGGTGAGTAATAGTACGCAGTCGTCGGAACGCAGTTCATTTCCGATGGTTTCAAGCGCCGCATCCGGATTTGTTATAGCCTCGGCATCAACGCCGGCCGCCTGCACGCGGGACACTATTTCGTTCTGTGTTAATTGCGCGTGCGTTGCCGCGCCCTGTGAGGCGGGTTCGTAAATGTACACTTTGTCCGCTCCGGCAAACACGTCGTCGTACCGGTAGAGCGCCGCATAATTGCGCCAGGTAAAGGTATGCGGTTCAAAAACCACTACCAACCGGCGGTTTGGAAAGTGGAGTTTCATAGCCTCCATGGCACTGCGTGCTTTTTCGTAACTGGAGCCGAAGCCCTCCAATACTGGGACAGTTGAGCGCGGAGATAGGAGTTCCATGCGGCGCTTAACGCCCTCAAAGCTCGCCGTGCCGGCTGCCAGCCCTTGCGGCGTAAGGAGCCCCTTTTCGAGCAGTAGTGCGCTTACCGCGACGATATTTTCTATATTGTGCGCGCCCAATAACTCAGTAGTTAACTCAGTGATTTTTGCGGCCCCGCGCATGAGGTCAAACGTTGTACGCAGGCCATATTTGATTTTGTCCGGATACCACTGCGCGTCTTGCGTCATGCCGTAGGTGACAGTCTTGCCAGCAAATTGTTTGGAGAGAGCAAATGAGTGTTCCTCTCCTGCATTAGCCACCAGCAGCCCGTTTTTGGGGAGCCGTTCGATTAGTTTTTTAAATGGTGTGAGATACTCTTCGTGCGTCGGATAAACATTGACATGGTCGTGCGTCGCCGAGGTTAACAGGACGCTGTGCGGATGGTAATGCAAAAACTTCGATGTCGCGTCCCAGTTGGCCGACGGATATTCGTCGCCCTCGAGCACAAAAACGCCCCCACGAGGTTCGACCGCGGGTATAAACGAGGTCGCCCCGCGGGGGGGTCCCAGGGGGGCGGGCGCGTCAAAAACTTTCGTAATATCGACGCTAAATTAGCG
>CAYHVJ010000044.1:0-927 GCA_964360085.1 uncultured Candidatus Saccharibacteria bacterium | reverse complement strand
CCCCCCACACCCCCAAACCCCCCCCCACCGGCGGCCCCCCGTTCTCACCCCCCGGCCCCCCCCCTCGTGGGGTACCCAGGTGGGCGTGCGCTTCAAATCCTTTCGTAATCTCTCCGATAAAGTAGCTTGGATCTTTGCCTGCTCTGGCGAGGCACCACGCCAGCAGAGCGGTGCAGGTTGATTTGCCGTAGCTTCCCGCAACGACAATGTTGTCTGTTTTTTCTGTCAGCTCGTGCAATACATCCGGGAACGAGACTATCTTTTTTCCGCCCGCGAAAGCCGACGCAACCTCCTCGTTGCTTTCGGCAACCAGCTTGGCGTTTTTGCCGATGACTATCATATCCGCGTCGGCGGGAATGTTTTCTTTTTTATATCCGTTTGCAAAAGGGATGCCGGCTTTTACCAAATAGTCGCTTACCGGCGGGTAAAAACCTTCGTCCGAGCCGCTGACCGCCCAGCCGGCCTCGCGCAAAAGTAGAGCCACGGCGGACATGCCTTTGCCCGCGATGCCTATAAAATGGGCTTTTTTACCCTGCATGTCCTCAACTGTAACAAAGAAAAAACCGGCAGCCCATAGGGTTGCCGGTAGCGCTTATTGGTACAAGGTGACCAACACCAGATTGCGCGGGTCTTTGCCGTGCGGTCCGCGCGTGACGTACCACAACGGATGGCCATCGACATCGACTGCATTTGGCGTCGACACTCCGTGTATGTTTTCAACCGGTATGCCGAGCGATGCATACTGGCTGCGGATGAGGTTGCCGAGATGGATTCGACCCAGTTTGCGGGTTTCCGGGTTATCCCAATCGACAATGCACTTGTTGCCGAAGTTGGCGGCAAGATACTCGCAGACGCGCTTGTTGTTGTCGCCGCTATCAGGATAGTCCCACTGGTGCACATAGTGCAGCGGGTCGATAGGGAAGGCGT
>CAYHVJ010000043.1:2378-3514 GCA_964360085.1 uncultured Candidatus Saccharibacteria bacterium | reverse complement strand
TTGGCCCATTTCCTCGGCAAGCGTCGGCTGATATCCCCCCGCCGACGGCACGCGGCCGAGCAATGACGATACTTCGGCACCAGCCTGCACAAAACGGAACACGTTGTCCATAAAAAAGAGTACGTCCTTGCCCATCTCGTCGCGGAAGTACTCCGCCATGGTGAGGCCCGAGAGCCCGACGCGCGCGCGGGCGCCCGGCACCTCGTTCATCTGGCCGAAGACAAGCGCCATTTTGCCTATAACTCCCGACTCTGTCATTTCGTGGTAAAGGTCGTTGCCCTCGCGCACGCGCTCGCCGACGCCGGCAAAGACCGAGTAGCCGCCGTGAGCCTTGGCGACGTTGTGGATGAGTTCCTGCATAAGCACGGTTTTGCCCACGCCCGCGCCGCCGAAGAGGCCGACCTTGCCGCCGCGGATAAACGGCGCGAGCAGGTCGATTGATTTGATGCCGGTTTCAAAAACTTCGGCCTTGGTTGCTTGCTCGCTAAAAGGCGGTGCGTCGCGGTGGATAGAGGCGCGTGGAGCGCCCGCGGGCGCGGGTTTACCGTCAATAGGGTCACCGACTACGTTGAAGAGCCGACCAAGCGAGAGCTCCCCCACCGGCACCGTAACCGGCCCGCCGGTATCGGTCACTTCGGCTCCGCGAGCGAGCCCCGATGTGTCCTGCAGAGCAATCGCGCGCGCGCGGCCCAAGCCCACATGCTGGGCAACCTCGAGCGTCACGTCGCGACCGCCAATGGTGGTTGTAAGCGCGTTGCGTATTGCAGGCACCGCGCCCTCAAAGTAGACGTCGACGACCGGTCCGATGATTTGTACTATTTTTCCTTTGTTCATAGTGTTCCTGAAATAATTTCTGATACTTCGCGCGTAATAGCCGCTTGCCTCGCTTTGTTAAACTGCAGTGTCAGCTCCTCCTGCATCTCGGCCGCTTTATCCGACGCCGACTTCATCGCTACCATGCGCGCGGAATGTTCGGATGCTCCCGACTCGAGCAGCGCGTGATACACGATAACAGAGGCGAGCATCGGCAAAATCGCGTTGAGCACTTCGGTATCCGACGGCTCCAACGTGTAGTTGTTTGCGGAAGTCAGACTTCCAGGTGGTGTCTGACTTCCGGAAAAAGCGCCTTTGGTTGG
>CAYHVJ010000043.1:0-2278 GCA_964360085.1 uncultured Candidatus Saccharibacteria bacterium | reverse complement strand
GCGGCAAAATAATCGTTCGCCTTGCGCCCTACCGCGATGATTGAAATATCTTTTTTGTCGAGCCCTGAGAGAGCGATATCGCGCGCGGCCGCTTTGAGGACGCCGGAGTTGAGAGCGCCGGCGAGCCCCTTGTCGCTTGTTATTACAATATACAATGCATGTTCAACAGGCCGTACCGCAGAGAGCGGATGCTGTGTAATTTCTTGCGAACCTGATATGCGGCTAAGCACCGAGGCGGCCGCGCGGGCATATGCGCGACCACGCAGAGCTGTCTGCTGCGCCTTGCGCATTTTTGCGGCCGACACGGCCTCCATGGCCTTGGTTACGGTCTGCGATTTTTTCATCGCGACGATTTTGGTTTTGATTTGTTTAAGACCAGCCATGGGTTTGTGCGAATTTATCCAACTGCAGTTTGAGCTCCGCTTCCGTTTGCGGCGCGATGTCGCGCGCCCGCGCGATACTTTGAGCAACCTCAGGCGCCTGCGCGCTCAAAAAGTCGAGGAGCTTATCCTCGTACTCCGGCACGCGCTCCACAGGCACTTTTGCCAAATAGCCGTTGACAGCCGAATAAATGATTATCGCCTGTTGTTCGAACGGCAGCGGTTGGCCGTTTTTTTGGCGCAAGACCGCCATCAAGCGCGAGCCGGCATCGATGCGCTTTTTGGTGTCGGCGTCGAGGTCCTGCGCAAACTGCATAAAGGCTTCGAGTTCGCGAAACTGAGCAAGTTCCAACTTGATTCTGCCGGAAACCTTTTTCATCGCTTTTGTCTGCGCGCTGGAGCCCACGCGCGACACCGAGAGCCCAGCGTTGATGGCAGGCCGCACGCCTTTGTTAAAGAGGTCTGTCTCGAGGAAGATTTGCCCGTCGGTAATGGAGATTACGTTGGTCGGGATGTAGCCGGAAACGTCGCCCTCCTGTGTCTCGATAATCGGGAGCGCCGTCAAAGACCCGCCGCCTTTTTCCTTATTTAGTTTTGCGGCGCGCTCGAGCAGGCGGCTGTGCAAGTAAAAGACGTCGCCCGGATACGCCTCGCGGCCCGGCGGACGGCGTAGAAGCAACGAAAGCTGTCGGTATGCCACCGCGTGCTTTGAGAGGTCATCATAAATAATGAGTGCGTCACGGCCGGAATCCATAAAATATTCGCCGATGGCAGCGCCGGCAAAAGGCGCCAAGTACTGCATCGCCGCAGGCGAAGAGGCGCCCGCGTCAACCACTATCGTGTACTCCATCGCTCCTGCCTCTTTGAGCTGAGCCACCAGGCGCGCGGTCTTACTCTCCTTCTGGCCTATCGAAACATAAATACAAATCGGGCGGGTTTCTTTCGGCTCGTTTTTTTGGTTGAGGATGGTGTCGATGGCGACGGTGGTCTTGCCTGTGTAGCGGTCGCCGATGATAAGCTCGCGCTGGCCGCGGCCTATCGGTATCATCGAGTCGATTGCTTTGATGCCGGTGTGGATAGGCTGGTTGACTCCCTGGCGGTCCATCACGCTGTATGCATCGCGCTCGATTGGATTGCGTTTTTTGCAGGCAATCGCGCCCTGCCCGTCGAGAGGCTCTCCAAGCGTATTTACCACGCGGCCGAGCAATGCCTCACCAACTCCGATAGAGAGCACCTCGCCTGTCGGCACGACCGACATACCTTCTGATACCGCTCCAGCATCGCCCAGCACGATAGTGCGCACCGACTCTTCCTCCAAGTTCAACACTACGCCGAACACGTCTTTGGTATTAATAGCGTTTTTTAGATCCTTGCCGTGCGCGGTATCAAACCGGACCATCTCCGACATCACAGCATTGGGCAACCCCTCTATCTCGGCGACGCCGTCTCCGACGCGCAGCACAGTGCCGGTGTTCGCCGGCCTGTCAGAGGGCTTAAAGCCCTCTATTTCTTTTTTAAATTGTTCGAGAAAAGTCATTTTGTATTTTCCGGCTCTGCCGTTGCATTGGTGAGTTTTCGGTAGAGCTCGAGCAAAATTCTGGTTTTCTCCGCTTCCGGCGTTACCGTTGAGGATTGTTTGCGGCGATGTTCTGCTAAAACCAACTTTTTGTATTCAGAATAAATCCGAGGCAATAATTTTTCATGCCCGCGCCGCTTAAGCAATTCGCGCAAGTTTTTAAGCAAGTCAGGCTTACCGTCGGCTTGATATAGCGCCTTGGCGTAATCGGTTTCTATCATGATTTTGTCTTAAAGGCCTTTTCCATTCCTAGCACAATAAGTTTGGCGACCTCCTGCTTGCTCTCCTCTATCGAGCGGCGTTGGAGCTCGGCGGCCTGTGC
>CAYHVJ010000042.1:0-3582 GCA_964360085.1 uncultured Candidatus Saccharibacteria bacterium | reverse complement strand
TGGCGGAGGCGGTGGCGGATACCAAGAGTTCATGTTCACCGCGGATGATTTAGCCGCAACCGAAGCCGTAGGCATTGGTGCAGCTGGGGCAGCAGGCGCTGGAGGAGCCGACGGAGGAGCGGGTGGAAACACAACATTTGACCTCGCCACAGCATACGGAGGAGGAGGAGGCCGACTAGCAGATGCTAGCGGCGCAAACGGGGGAGGTGGAGGTGGAGGAAGCGCTTCGGTGGGAGCTGTCGGAGGTGCTACGACTGGCGGGGCGGGAGGCAACAGCTCTCCTATTGGTCGCCATGGCCGTTTTGCAGGCGCAAATGGAGGCGACGACAACACCGTGGGCGGCACCTCTCATTTCGGCGGAGCAGGGGGAGGCAGTGGCGGGAGCGCTAGCGGCAACGGACAAGCAGGCGGTCCCAGTTTCTGGGCCGCGGGCGGCGCAGTCGGGGGAGCCGGCGACCACGGAGGAGGAGGTGGCGCAAGCCGCGGGGTAGGGGCGCAAGGAGGCACCGCCGGAAGTCCAACGGGCTTTTCCGCAGCTGCAAACTCCGGTGGAGGAGGTGGAGGTGGAGCCAACTCGGGAGGTGCTTCGGGCGGAGCGGGAGGCACCGGCTACATGATAATCACCACATACAAATAACATGCAGTTAAAACCAAAAGATGTTGTCGCATTAGCTGTGGTGGTATTTATTTTTCTATTCAAGTACCTCGGTTTTAATGGAGCTCTTGATTCCGTCCTCGCTCTCATTATTGGGTACTACTTCGTGAAAAGACGAGACGGCATTGACAGCGGCAAGTAGAATGGAGTACCGCCCAAAATATATAATCGTGCACCATTCGGCGGTCGCTTCGGCAGGACCGCAATTTGATAGTATTAACCAAGCGCACAAAGACCGTGGCTTTCCTCTCTCAATGCTCGGGTATTTTGTCGGGTATCATCGCGTCATTGAAGCGAACGGTGTGGTGCGTTATGCACGACTGGATACTGAGCGCGATGCTGATGCTCTTGGTCATAATTACGACTCTCTTAGCGTTTGCCTCGCGGGCAATTTCGATGTGAACGCGCCGACACCGGCGCAGGCCGCCAAGCTTGGCGCGCTACTTTCGCACTGGTGCAAATTGTGGGGCTTGGAGGACAGCGAGATATTTCCGCATAGACGATTCAACCCCACGAGCTGTTACGGCGCGCGACTGTCGGACAACTGGGCACAGCTCATCTACCTAAAGTACGAGATTTTGCGACTTCAACGGAAATTTGACGCACTACAAGCCCCGTAGAGGCGCGCAAATTCGTGTTAGGATACAACTATCACGCCATGATTGACTTCCTCCCCTTTCAACTCATGCGGAAATATCCGCACATGGGACCGGCAGATACGGTCGTCTGGGAACGCTTCATACGCGCGAATCAGACTTACTTTGACAAGGTCGCGTACGATGTGAAAGTCGGGACCGGCGCGGAGTTTGATACTGTCGTCAATCCCGAAACGGGGGGCGACGCGGGGGGCTTGTACAAAAAGAAAATAGATGTCATAGGCGTAAAAGACGGTCGCAACTACATCATTGAGATAAAGCCACGGGCAGACGATCGCGCGCTCGGACAAGTCGAGGGATATGTCATGCTGGTGCGGCGCGACTTGCCCGAGATTTCAGACCCTCGGCCTATGGTCATTTGCGAGAGTATGGTCCCCGACACCGACTTCTTCGCTCTCCAAAAGGGAATTGAAGTCGTCGTCGTGTGATACTTTTAATGCTATGCCCGTCGTTGTCGCTTTCTTCGCTCGCCAACTCCTCATCATCGGGGTACAGCTTGGTATTTTCGCCCTCATTGACAAGTTCGTTACGCCGTTCCTCAACGGCGCGATTGCGGCGGTCGTCAAGGCGTTCGGGGTAAGCGAGAAAGTGGCGAGCGATATTCTCGCAAATGAGATTCTGACGACAGCCGAGAGTCTGGGCCTCACCGTCGCTTTAAGCAAAGCGCGCTTGCCTCTTGTGCTCGCCGATAAACTCGGCTTCACCACAAAAGGATTCTCAAAGCGAACGGTGCCGGCAGACGTAGAGGCAAGGGTCGCAAAAGCGCGCGCCGGGGGAGGTTTTGGTTCGGTCGTGCCTATGGTCCCGACGGCGGCAGAGGCGAGCACGATTCTCGGGAAAGCAGTCGGCTCTTTAAGCGGTTTCGGAAAAGCGTATGCCGCTGTCCTCGGCACTCTCTCAACGGTGTTTCTCGCGTTCATGGTCGTAGGCAACTTCGTAGACTTCGGGAACTGGAACTCCGGTGCATACCAAAAGACCTTTCAACGGATACTGGCGGTCGTCACGGGGGGATTGCTGGTGCCGGACGCTGACTACCGAAAGACCAAGACCGTAAGCCCCGAAGTTTTTGATAAGGTGTACAACACCTACAAACTCAACGGGGCGTATGCAATCAGCGACCCGTGGAAACTAGCCAGCGTGCCTTTCACCCGCGACAACCTGATTGACCTCCTTGACCAAGTGGGCGCGCAACTTCTTCTCACGACCCAAAAGGCGGCGACAAAAGACGTTCTGCTCGCTACGCAACTGATGATTCGCTTTCCGCTTGATAGTGGAAAGGCGGCACCGGTAGTCGCGCAAACAGGAGCCGTCGCCGCCGCACCAGTGCGCGTTTTCACCGGCATTTTGTCGCAAGGTACGCTCGGCTCGGGGCTTGTATTCACTCCGCGACCGGACGACCTCATAGAAAGCGCGGACGAGCTTCAAGAGGCCGCGACCAACAATCTGGCCGCGACCCTTGCCGCGCTTCCGTCCTCTCTCATCTATGAGATAAAAACCCCCACGTCGGTCCGTTCAAAAGACGGCTTCACCCAACGCGGCGGAGCGCAACGAATCGTCTCCGGCAGATATGCCGACGGCACGCCAAAATACCGCACCGTCGTAAACAGGTTCGCCGTCCTCACGATATTCCTCATCAACGAAAGGGGAACGCGGACAAAAGTCCGGCAAATCACTTTAGGTCCAATCGACGTCGTCCGCTTCAACCCAACCGCAGGGCAACTCGACGCTATCGGAACGCAGGTAAAAGATAGCGTCTCAACTTCAGATGTCGGGCAAATCCAAAAGGTCATTACAGCCGCACCACTCGCGGTCGTTTCGTTTCCTGACGCTATGCAGACCGGCGTACAAGAAACCGCCCCCGCGCCTATTTCACCAGACCAGATTGACTATCCCGATAGCGGGTACCGATTCTACCTCGTCAACGTCAACGGCGACGACCTTGTTGTACCCGTGCCGTGGACGGGGAATGTCCCGCATGACCACCGCCCAATCACCCGGCCGGAAGCAATCGCGCGCTTGCGCGAATTGCAACAGAACCGCCGATACAGAGGAAGCGAGGGCATAAATACTCTTCTTTCCGATATCCTCGCCGGAAAGTATGACGGCGGCTCGGGCTATACCATAGTCGGCGGCGTTCCAATGCTAATCAAAAGCGCAAAGGAGGCGGCACAAGCGAAACAGCAAGGACCAGCACAGCCGGCCCCTAATCCCGCCGTTTGTGCCGCCTCAACGCTCTGGGAGCTCTCCCAAGCTCTCGGCGAAGCTCTACCG
>CAYHVJ010000041.1:0-3588 GCA_964360085.1 uncultured Candidatus Saccharibacteria bacterium | reverse complement strand
AGAGACCAGCAAAAGCTGGCCGATGCACAAAAAAACTCCATTTCTGGACTCTGGAGGTTCAAGATGAAGATGGTGAAAAGCCTTCTCCTGGGCACCGCAGCGGGTCTTGTTGCGATGGCCGGGGCGCAGGCCGCCGACTTGCCGGAAGAAACCCAGATGAAACCCGTCAAAGGTATCTCCCCTGGCGGCGGAACCGGCGGTATCATCAAGGAAACCGGTGGCATCACCGGCACCGAAGAGAGCGGGTAACTTATCCCGCTACGCAAAACGAAGCCCCGCGCATCAGCGCGGGGCTTTTTCTTTTCAAAATCTTTTTAGCTGATTTGATATATCAAATCAGCTTAGCTTCTTTAAATTTATTATAGGCGTACAAAAAACCTTCTGAAAAATCCTCCTTTTGCCGCACTATCCACGCTTCAAGTTCCGGCACAGTAACCCATCGCACCTCAGCGACTTCTCGCGGGCTGGTAACAAAGGTGCCATCGTACACACCGGTAAATATGGTATTAAAGCGTTTACGCGGAGGGCTGATTGTTTCTTGTTTTACTTTTGATTGTTCTTGGTAGTAGCGCGCAATCTCGGTAAGCGGAACACCCTTTACTCCAAGTTCTTCCTCAAGCTCCCGATACGCCGCTTGCTCATAACCCTCGCCCTCATCGACGTGTCCTGCAGCCGATTGGTCAAGGGTAAGCGGCGAATCGACAAACTGCGAGCGCTTTTGCAGCAAAAAATCTCCTTTTGAATTAAAAAGAAATATCCGTGCAACACGGTGAGCAATCCCCTTTTCCCAAGCTTCTTTCTTCGTTCCCGCGCCGATGGGATTATCGTTGGCGTCTACAAATAAAATATTCATATCAGTCAAAATCTTCGTAGGTAATCATGCGAGATTTTTGTCCAGGAAGTTTTTGAGTGTGGCTAGGTCCTTTTTGTCGAAGTCGTAAAAATGTGTAATGATGCCTGCTGTCTGCGCACTTTGTACCGCCTTTGGGTTGTGCTCAAAGTAGACCACCTCGTCGGCACGCAACCCAAAATACTCTAGCATCTTTTTGTAATACTCCGGGTCTGTCTTTTTGGGGTTGTGCTTGAGGGTAAAGACTTCGTAGGGCATATCGAGCAGCCCAAACTTGACCATCTGCTCGTCGTTGGCTCCCGTAAGGATAATCTTCTTGTTTGGATACTGCTCCAACAGGTCATGTAGGGGCTTGTATATCCCCTCGCCCTCTACCACAAAGCAATCTACCGCATCGACTAGGATTGTTTTCATATTTTCAATACAAGAGTCTTATATAAATCCCAAACTAGCGCAGCCGCAGCAACAAAAACCCCAATCCCAGCAATTATTACACCAGCTAGCGTGGCGTTTTTTATGGCTCGAGTAAGATTTTCTGATGATGTTGAGGCCTTTGTAATATTTTTATTTAATTCTTCAATTTTTTTCCAGACTTCGACCAGCGGACCACGAATAGCAGCTTGCAAACCCACAATACCAAGCGTGAGATTTTGCATAGCCATACCAATTGCATTTTGGACACTGTCCGAGCCACCTCTTAATTTTTGTCTTATCTCATCCCAATTTTCGAGTTCGGGCGCTTTTTGCATATATTACAAACAAACAAAAGAGGCGATGGCGTCGCCGTCGCGGAGTTTCATTATTCTCACACCCTGAGTAGACCTCGACTGGGTTTTTATTTCATTGAGCCCCGTGCGGATGACTTGTCCCTTTTTAGAGATGACGACAATTTCCTCCTCTCCCCCCTCGCCGCGCGTGATAATGCGCGAGGTAATCAGTGGGCCGGTCTTGGGGGTCGACTGCATGGTTTTGATGCCGCTGCCGCCGCGCTTTTGCGTTTTATACTCGCTGGTCTTGGTCGTCTTGCCGTAGCCGTTGCGGGAGACCACCAGCACCTCCAAATCTTTGGCGCCCTTTTGTATCACATCGGCGCCGACGATGTAGTCGCCCGTGGCGAGCTTCATCCCGCGGACTCCCCCCGCGGCGCGGCCCATGGCGCGGATGTCCGACTCTTTAAAGCGGATTGATTGGCCCTTTGAGGTCGAGAGGAAGATTTCGTCGCCCTTCTCTACCAACAGCGCGGCAATCAGCTCATCGCCTTTTTGTAATTTCTGCGCAATCAGACCCGAACGGCGCACATCGTGGAACGCGGTCGCATCTACCTTTTTGGCGACGCCATGCTTGGTCACCATATAAAGGAACCTCTCCCCTTCCTTTTGTTTCTTGCGCATCGGCAAAACAGAGGTCACTTTTTCTTCCGCGCCGATGGAGAGGAAGTTCACTATCGCCTTGCCCTTGGTCGAGCGCTTGCCCTCCGGGATTTCATAAAACTTAAGCTGGTAGGCCTTGCCGACGTCGGTAAAGTACAAAAGGTCGCTGTGCGTTGAGGTGGTAAGGAAGGTCGTAACAAAGTCCTCCTCTTTTGTGTCGAGGTCGATGACGCCCACGCCGCCGCGCTTCTGCCGGCGGAACTCCTCTGGGTTGGTGCGCTTAACATAGCCGCCGGCGGTCAGCACCAGCACCTGCTCTTCGTCGGGCACCAAATCTTCTATATTAATGACGCCTGCCTCGCCCTTAATCACTTTAGTGTTGCGCTCATCGGCGAACTTTTTGGCCCAATCCAAAATCTCCTGCTTGATAACCTCGAGCATCTTTTTGTCCGACTTGAGCAATGCGGTCAGCTCCGCGATAAACTTCTGCACCTCTGCAAGCTCATCCTCCACCTTTTTGCGCTCAAGGTTCGCTAGGCGGCTGAGGCGCATCTCCAAAATCGCCTTGGCTTGCAAAACGGAGAAGGTAAACTTTTTAATAAGGTTGACCTCCGCTTCGGCGACATCCTTTGACGCGCGAATGGTTTTGATTACCTCGTCGATGTGGTCGAGCGCTTTTTTAAGCCCGAGCAGTATGTGCTCGCGCTCCTGCGCTTTGGTCAAATCAAACTGCGTGCGGCGGCGCACGACATCGCGGCGGTGTTTGATAAACTCCTCCAAAATCCCCTTCAGCGACAATGTCTGCGGGACTCCGTTAACCAGCACCACCATGTTGAAGTGGAACGTGTCCTCAAGCGAGGTGTGCTTATACAGATAGTTCAACACTTTTTGCGGGTGCGCGCCCTGCTTGAGCTCCACCACAACGCGGATGTCTTTGGCCGACTCATCGCGGAGTCCCCTTACTCCCTCCAGTTTTTTATCGCGCACCAAGTCGGCGACGCGCACAATGAGGTCAGACTTGTTGACGCGGTACGGGATAGAGGTGATGACGATGGTGTAGTCGCCCTTTTTGCCCTCGACTATCTCGGCCTGCCCGCGCACCACTACCCCGCCGCGACCGGTGGAGTACGCGTGCAGCAAATCTTTTTTATTAAACGCAACCGCGCCTGTCGGGAAATCCGGCCCCGTCACAAATTGCATCAGGTCCTCCACGGTCGCATCCGGATGCTCTATCAGGTGCGTAAGAGCCGCGGAAAGCTCGCCAAGGTTGTGCGGCGGGATGCTGGTGGCCATGCCGACCGCGATGCCGAGCGTGCCGTTGAGCAGGATGTTTGGCACTGCAGCCGGCAGCACCGTGGGCTCTTTAAG
>CAYHVJ010000040.1:0-3942 GCA_964360085.1 uncultured Candidatus Saccharibacteria bacterium | reverse complement strand
GCCGACATCGCGCAGTATTGGCATATCGCGCCGATGAGTGTCAGCTGGATATAGAAGACAAAAATAAAAGAAAGGGCAAAACCGACAGCACCGTAGGCCAAAGCGCCGATGCGCAGTGCGCGCGAGTTTGGCTCTATCGCCAAAAGCAGCCCGAGGCAGAACATGTAGGAGTAGTAGACGACACCTATATACGAAAGTGGCACACCTAGGAACTTTGCATACACGCTTGTAAGCACCACATCGCAGCCGCTGATGGCGCACGCGGGGACGATGTTCAGATACTGAAAGTAGGCAAGATACAAAGTATCGCCGAGTCCTATCATAGCCAGCGCAAGCACGATATACGGGGTTATGCTTAATTTATTTTCCATGTTCTTTTTATATCACAAATTGCCACGGATATCTTCGCGGTGCCGCACGGTGTGCTCGTCCATCCCGAAGTGGTGCGCCACTTCGTGCCAGATGGTCTCGCGGATTATTTGACGGATGTGCAAGCCGTCTTCAAGCGCAGCGCGCTCAATCGGCATCTGATACAGAGTAATAGTGTCGGGCATGGTCGTCCCCATGCCGTACCAATCGCCCCGCATCGGGGTCGGGATGCCGTGGTAGAGCCCGAGCAGGGTTTCCCCTTCCTGTAGGCCTTCCTGTTTGCGGACTTCCTGTGATGGTTCATCCTCCACCAAAAAAGCGACATTTTTAATATGCGGGCGGAACTTCTCCGGAATGGCGTTCAGAAATTCCTCTTCAACCAGTTGTTCAAATTCCTCTCGGGTCATAAAGATTTGGGAGGCATTACCATACGCTCCACGAACTGCTGCACGCCCTTCTTCAATTCTTCAAATGCCACTCCGTACTTTGTACTATCTGCAATAAATATAGAAAGGTTATATAGTGCAAACTCCTCGGAAGAAAAATCGGGGTAGTCTTCAAACTCAAACGGGGAAGGAAAAAACTCCGAAAAATGCTTCCTATAATTTTCTTTAGAAATCCCTTGCTTAAAGTCAATATTGTTCAATCCTAAAAACCCTATAGCACAAATCAAAGAAAGTCTCTTATTTCCGTTAGAAAAGAAGTGACCTTTATTAATCTGGAGAAGAATGTATACAGCTTTTTCTAAAACCGTAGCATAGAAAGTATCCTGCCGAGCTCCTTGAAAAACGCCGAGCAGTTTCTCTATTCCTTCTTTCTCACTTCTGTAGTCAGGAACCTCTTCGCGGTCGCTATAATGACGCCCGATTAGGTCAAAAATAGTGGGAAGAAGATATTCTTCCAAGTATTCCATTATCTCTCAGAAAGGCGTTTTAGTGCACGCCCAAAGCGCTTACCAATCTTATCGGCAACAATCACGAACTGGCCGGTTCTGGCATCCCGCCTTATCACATGCTTTTGCATAGTGTTGAGTATAGCATATACGTACTTACTTGAGTAAGTTCTTAAATTTCTTTTCGACTTTTTCAATCTTGGGGGCGATGGTGAGCTGGCAGTAGCCCGCGTCTTTGTGATTCTCAAAATATTTTTGATGGTAGTCCTTTGCTTTATAAAATTGTTTCAAGGGCTCGACGCTCGTTGTCACCGGCTTTACAAATCCGTGCCCTATCATCTTTATATAGTGCTCGGCCATTTGCTTTTGGCGCTCGGTGGTATAAAACACCGCGGAGCGGTACTGCGGACCGAGATCGCTACCCTGCCCGTCGGCCTGCGTCGGGTCGTGGCTCGCAAAATAAATCTGCAACAGCTCGGGGAACGCTATTGCGTCGGGGTCGTATACCACTTTTGCCGACTCGACATACGGTGTCTTGCCGGTCGAGACTTCTTCGTACGTCGGGCCGGTCGAGCGCACGTGCATTGGGCCGGCGTAGCCGGGCTCCACTGACTGCACGCCCTTAATCACCAAAAAAACCGCCTCTGTGCACCAAAAACATCCCCCGCCAAAGACTATTGTCTCTTGCATATATTATGTTGACTTCGGCAGGTCGATTTTGGAGAGCATGTCGCTGAAGTTGGTGCCTACTTTTTTGCCGGGGTTAAAGATGTTTTGCGGGTCAAAAATGGTTTTGAGCTCCAAAAACAGCGCGTACATCTCCCGTCCGAACATCTTTTCCACATACGGCGTGCGGACTATCCCGTCGTTATGCTCGCCGGTAATAGAGCCGCCGTACGAAAGCACGAGGTCATATATTTTATGAGTCAGCTCATCGAGCAGCTTGGCGAGGCCCGGCCGCTGCGGGTCGACCAGTGGAATTATGTGGATATTGCCGTCGCCTATATGGCCTGCAATAGTGTATGTAAGATCATAGTGCGAAAGGATTTCCTCGAGTTTCGGCAGGAACTCCGGCAGTTTTAGCGGCGGCACCACAAAGTCGTCAAAAAACGGCGCGGTGCGGCGGTTCTTAACCTTTTTGCGCAGGAGGTTAAAACTCTCGCGCCGGATTGCCCAATATTTTTTTGCTCCGGCTTCGTTTTTGATAACGCGCACCCCGACATGCTGACGGTTGTGCTTTGCCTCGGCTGCCAAGTGCTCGGCCTTTGCCAGAGCCTCTTCCTGCGTGTCGGCGCGGAACTCGACCAGCAGTATCAGCTTGGGCACGCCGCCGGTGAGCGCCATCCACAGTTCGGGTAAAAAGGAAATCCCGAGCCCTATCATGCCCGCTTTCATCTGGACGGCCAGCTCGGGGAGATAGCGCATCGCTATTTGGAATGTATGGTCGTCGTATGACTCAAAGCTGTTCGGAGCGTGCGCCAAAACCTCCGGCACCACTTCTCCGAGCTCTGAGAACTTATCAAGAAATAGCACAACCATCGACGAGTAGGGCTTGGGGTGTACGAGCTTAAAATGTATTTTGGTAATAATCCCGAGCGTGCCCTGCGAGCCGGTCATAAGCCTGGCAAGATTAAGGGAGGTGGTTC
The DNA here is from genome assembly GCA_964360085.1 of uncultured Candidatus Saccharibacteria bacterium. GTDB lineage: Bacteria > Patescibacteriota > Minisyncoccia > Phycocordibacterales > SBAW01 > GWA1-54-10. Next base: position 1,035 of record CAYHVJ010000040.1, on the reverse strand, counting down.
CGTTTCCTATATCCCAGAGCGCGTAGCCGGAGGAATTCTTTTCCACCTTCGGCTTGGCCGCCTTTATAACCGCCGCGTGCGCCGGCGTGCCGACAAGCGCCGACACGCGGCGGTAGATATCCCCCTCATACGATTGCTCGGCAAGTTTTCTGGTAAGTTCATCGCCTTGCAAATTCTTGAGCGTATGCACTTGCCCGTCGGCGAGCACCGCCTCGAGCCCGTCGACATACCGCGCTGTTTTGCCGTATTTGAGATTTTTTTCTCCGCCGGAGTCGTTGGCGACCATACCACCCACGGTGTTTATCTCTCTGGAGGCGGTGTAGCTCGGGAGCTCCAAGTTTTTCTTTTTTGTTTCTTTGTCAAAGTCCCTAAAGTACATACCGGGCTCTACTATCGCCTCTTCCACGCCTAGTTCAAGCAGTTTATTGATGTGCGCGGTCATGTCCAAAACAATCGAGTCGCTCAAAGGGCCACCCGACATGTCGGTGCCGCCCGAGCGCGCGGTAATGGAAATATTGGTTTTTGGCGTACGCTTTTTTTCGTTGACAAATTGCACCACCGAGCAGATATCCTGCGCGTCCATCGGACGCACCACTACCTCGGGCACCACGCGGAAAAGCCCCGCATCGCGCGAGCTCTTTTCCAGCGTCGCCGGAGTATCATCCACTTCCCCGCGCACCACCTTGCGCAAATCATCCGCTAAACTCATTAAACAAATTTTACCACGCAAAAAGCCGCCCTGAGGTTCTCCTCGAAGAGCGGCTTTTTGTTCTGCGCGATTAGGCGCGAGATACGTTGACGGCGGCCGGTCCCTTCTGGCCTTCCGAAACTTCAAAGGAAAGCTTGTCGCCTACCTTGAGCTCTTCGAAAGTTACGCCATTGAGGTCCTTAGAGTGGAAAAACAGATCCTTCGTCTCGCCATCGCGAGAGATGAATCCGAACCCACGGTCCGTCAAAGTCTTAATTGTTCCTTGCATCTTGTTGTTTGTTTTTTCTGTTGAGAAACCCCGACCTTCGTTTCCTAGTCTTTTAGAC
>CAYHVJ010000039.1:0-3945 GCA_964360085.1 uncultured Candidatus Saccharibacteria bacterium | reverse complement strand
TGCTGTACGCCGAATCGGCAAACAAAGCCTTGCCGCCGCCTCCATCGTTTGTTGCAACCCATCCGGGGCAGATTTTGCTGGCAAAGATGAAGCTGGCAGACCGGCGCGCAATGCTGCGTCTCGTACGCTGAAGCTAAAACCTGCCCCAGTGAGTCTGACTCACTGGGGTTTTTTGTTGCTTGACAGGTACTTTATAGTATGCTACCATACACAGTGGAATACAGGTAAGCCAGACACCCGTCTGGCCATTTATAGGAGCAACCCATGTACCGTTTGATACTCGCGGCTGCGGCCGCCGGCTTTGCCTTGCTGGCAGTCGCCGACGCCAACGCGGCTGATACCTATCCGTATCCGGCGCGCACGCGTACGGAGCTCAACAAGTTGTTCTACGACATCCAACCCGCCACCAACTGGACCGGCTTCTACGCCGGTATCAACGGCGGTTACAGCGCCGGCCAAGACTTGCGCGGCATAACCCTCGGCGGGCAGCTTGGCTACAACTACCAGCTCGACCGCAACTGGGTGGTAGGCGTTGAAGCCGATATGCAATACAATCCGCAGCCGAACTGGTGGGGCACGGTGCGCGGCCGCGCCGGCTATCTGCTGACGCCGGACGTTCTGTTGTATGCCACCGCCGGATGGGCTTACGTCCTGCCGACGCATGCACATCGCGCCACAAGCGGATGGACCGCTGGCGGCGGCGCCGAGTTCAAGCTCAGCGGACCGTGGAGCGTCAAAACCGAATACCTGTATGTGGGTACCAATCCGCAACAGGCACACGTCGTCCGCGCCGGCATCAATTACCGGTTCTGACCGAAAACGCAAAGCCCCGCCGTTAAGGCGGGGCTTTTTTCTTTACTTGTCCTGAGCGAAGTCGAAGGATTACTTCATGTGGCCCGAGACGAGCTTCGTCATCTCGAACATAGTCACCTCCCCTTTTCCGCCGAAGAGCGGTTTGAGTTTCTCATCCGCTAGGATGTTGCGCTTGTTCTTAGGGTTTTGAAGGTCGTGCTTTTTGATATAGACCCAGATTTGCTTAACCACCTGCCCGCGAGACATCGGACCCTTGCCGACGACCGCCTCGAGCTCCGAAGAGAGGTTGAGCGGTTTAAGAAGCGCCGGATTTGCTGTTCTAACCATACAAAGTTTAAAAGTAAATATTAATAAATTACCCTACAACAGTATACACTAGGGCTACGGCTGTCTACCCCCTACCCACAGCACCGCTTTGTGGGCTAAAAACACGGAGCCTAACGCCAAAACTGCCGCGGCAAGGACATCAACCCCGTAGTGTAGCCCCGCGAGTATGCGCGAGAGGCCGACCACAAGCGTGAGCGCCCACAGTACCAACCCTACTCTGCGGTCGGCAAGGAGCGCGAGCGATGAAAAAATACCGCCGATAAGCACATGGTCGGAGGGAAAGCTGTTGTCCACCGCATGAGGCACCAACGGCTCGAAACCCTCAACGGCAAACGGCTGGTTGTGCGCAAAAAAGAGTCCTACCAAGCGCGCAAGCGTGTAACCAAGAGGCAGGGCTACCGCAAGAGTCCATGTCAACCGCCTCCGGCGCTCTTTATTGTACGAAAGCGTTATCGCCGCGAAGATTATAACAGGAGCAACTAAATACTTTGCCCCGAAGATTATAAGTTCAGTCATGGGTCTATTCTAACGTCCAAATAGTGTTTGGTCGCTGGCCTGCCAGTCCAAAGTATCGAGAGATGATTAACGGTGTACAGCCAGCTCATGCGTACAAGCCCTTCTTTATCGAGCCGCCTGCCGGTCGTATACATAGGGAGCCTCCATGTCCACTTGACCTTCCCCACCGCGCCGATGCGTTTGGCGACGTCGGTGTCCTCGCCATAAAAGGAGATAGTGGTGTCAAACCCGCCGACCGAGTCCCATGCGGCGCGGCGCAGGACAAAGTTGCCTCCCTGCACCATCGCGCCGACGTGGAGCACATGATGATTGACGAGGTGGATGAGCCAGCCTAAAAAGTAAAATATTTTGACGAGAGTGCGCTTCCAGACGGGTATGTCGTAATAGAGGTACGGCCCCGAAAGCGCAACAAGATTTTTGTCTTTTTGAAACTCGCTCATTACCTTCTGCAACCAGCCTTCCGGCAGCATGGTGTCGGCGTCTATGTTGGCGACAATGTCGCCCACAGTCGCGACCCAGCCCGCGCGCCGCGCGTAGACCAAGCCCTTCAAATTTTCGCGCACCACCGTGACTCCCGCGAATTTCAAAGCCTCCTCCCGCGTGCGGTCAGTCGAGGCATTGTCCACCACCACCACCTCCGCCTCAAATGGAGCGAGCGAAGTCCGACTTCGATTAATTTCATCAAAAACCGAGGCAAGGCACTTCCCTATCATCTTTTCCTCATTGTAAGCGGGTATAACAAAGCTTACCTTCATTTCGATTAGCCTATCACAAAAAGAGATACTTCTAATATTCCAAATAATATTCAAAAGCTAAAACCTTAGTTGTAACGACCGTTACACACATGGTTTGATACTATAAGCCGAATAACTTGCGCAGTTTCGCGTCATTTTCAACCCCTTCGGCGATGAGATACAAAATACCCTCTCCCAATCGAAGATCAGCTCGCAGAAAAGCTACCAATTCCTCGCAGTCATACGGACAGACCCAAACGCTGTCTTGAACTCGCCGGAACCCTGCCTTCTCCAATGTCCGGCGCAACTTATCCCGAACGCCACGCCGGCGCTCCCAAATATCAAATATAACTATCCTCCACTTTTGGTCCCACACGCGGGGCGGATGTATCCGTATGCGCTCAGCCTCATGCAACTTTTCGGAAAATTTCTTTCCTTCCTTAGTTAAGACAGCCGTCCATCCACCCGCAGTGGTCTGCCTCTTTACCATCCCTTGCGCTTCGAGACGCTGCAGGGCTTGCCGGATTCGCCGCGCGAGAGAACCTTTTGTTTCTTGGGAGAAAAGTCGCTTATGTAAAACCGCTTCTGGTGCAAATGCGGCAGAGGAAGAGCCGGTCGTCATCCGGAAAAGAGCAAGCATAACTTTCTGGCGAATTTGAACCCGTCTCGCCTTTTCCTTCGCCTGTGTTTCGAGTTTTCCCACAAACCATATTGTACACGACCGTTACACACATGGTTTGAGTTGTTCACACACTTATCTTATCTTTCTCTTCTCTAATAGAAAAACCGGCCGCCCTTGTAGGAGCGACCGGATAATGTTTAGCGAAGAGTCCACCATGTCATACCAAGGAGAATCGCCGCGCTAGCGAAGATCGGAGCTAGCGTCCCGGCGTCCATGATTCCGTGATACGGAAACCAGTCGGGCTTCAGGAGCTTCAGCGGCACATGCACACCGACAACGACATGAATGACGAGCCAGATGGTCGTCAGCCAAATATCGAATGGCGTGGGTTTACTGGTGCAGAGATAGAGTAGGCCTATCGCCGCAAACGCCAACCCCATGTAGACGAAGTGCAGCCATCCGGCGGTCGTGAGCCGGCCGCCATACGTCGGAGCTTCAGGAAAGTGCTTTCCGGCTTCGATGTAGGTCAAGTGCATGATGAAGCTGAGTGCGAATCCCGCTCCGATCATGAGACCGATTTGCTGAAGACTCCATTGCTGACCGTACTTGGCGACCAGATACGCGATCAGAAGCGGTAGAATAATGTCGGCGTACATCATCGCCCAGTGGCCTTGCAGCGGAATGCCTTTTTGGAAGCCGGGGCCCTTGCTCTGCATCTGCCGGACACTGACCATGTGGTCCACGCTGGCGGCCATGTTCCACAGAACCCAGAATGTATAGAATACACTCAGGGTTCCAATTGCGATAAAAAACTTGTCCTGCGACGGCATCGCTGCCTCCCTTGTTGAAGTGAAGTTTCAGAATATTTAAAGGAACGACTACTTGGAGGCAAGTATATCACAAACTGATACTAAAGTCAATGGAAAAAGAGGC
>CAYHVJ010000038.1:0-4331 GCA_964360085.1 uncultured Candidatus Saccharibacteria bacterium | reverse complement strand
TATCATCACCCTTTCAGATTACAGGGTGTTGCACTTACTTGTTGAACTTAGTGTACGCTCTTAGTATATGCTATAGTTCCACAGACAAAAACTATGGCCCTATCCGACAAAAAAATACTAGCGTCGATGAAGGAGGGGTCTATAGTTATCGAGCCTTTTAAAAAAGCGAACCTCGCCACCTCCTCCTACGACGTCACGCTCGGCGAGTACTTTTTCCCCGAGCAGACGCCGCGGCATTTTGAAAATTTGTACAACGTGTACGACAAAAAGCACATTGAGCGCGTGTGGGGCACAAAAGCCAAGCGCGCCAAGCCGGCGAAGGAAATCCTGGCAAAATATAAATTTGAGTACGACAGCATACGCCCCGACGACAAAATAATTCTGCTCGCGCCGGGCGAGACCGTGCTCGGCCACACGCAGGAGTTTATCGGCGGACGCGACCACATAACCACTATGATGAAAGCACGCTCAAGTTTAGGCCGCAGTTTTATCGAGGTGTGCAAGTGCGCCGGCTGGGGCGACGTGGGCTACATCAACCGCTGGACGATGGAGATAACCAACAACTCGACGCACTATTACATCCCGCTGGTGGTCGGCAGGCGCATCGCGCAGATAATCTTTTTTGAAACAGGGCCGATTCTCGCCAAAGACTATGCCAAGGGCGGCAAGTACCAGAGTTCAGGCTCGGTCGCGCAGTTGAAAAAGAACTGGAAGCCGACCGACATGCTCCCCCGCCTGTACCTTGACCGCGACATCAAGAAAAAGTAGGGTTCTTGCAGACGCACTCACATAAAGGACAACGCATGAAAACGAACGACACACAGAAGCAAGAGTTGGCGGAGGCCATGGCACAATCGCACACCACCAAGCGTGCCACGGTGCCCGCTCTGGAAGAAATTCTGTACAAGCCGTTCGAAGTTCTCGACCACGGCTTTGTCAGGGTTATCGACTACATGGGCGACGACGCGGCGGTCGTGCAGGCGGCGCGGGTTTCGTACGGCATCGGTACCAAAAAGGTAAGCGAGGATGCCGGACTCATCCGCTACCTGCGCCGGCACCTCCACACCACGCCGTCGGAGATGTGCGAGATAAAGTTCCACTGCAAGATGCCCATCTTCGTCGCGCGGCAATGGATACGCCATCGCACGGCGAACGTCAACGAGTATTCCGCGCGGTACTCAATCCTCGACAAAGAGTTCTATATCCCTGAGCCCTCTCAGCTGGCGGCGCAGTCTTCCGCCAACCGGCAAGGGCGCGGAAACACTCTCTCCGAGCAGGAGGCGCAGGTTGTGCTCGACCTCCTGCGCGAGGACTCCGAACAGGTCTACAAGGATTATGAGTGGATGCTCAACGACAAGGGCGATGGCACCCCAGTCGATCCGAAGCGCGACATGCTTGCCCGAGAATTGGCTCGCATGAACCTCTCGCTCAACTACTACACGCAGTGGTATTGGAAGATCGACCTGCATAACCTCTTCCACTTTCTGCGGCTGCGCGCGGACTCCCATGCGCAGTACGAAATCCGCGTGTACGCGGAAGTGATGCTCGACATCGTGCGCAAATGGGTGCCGCTCTCCTGCGAGGCGTTCGAGGAGTACCAGCTCCACGCGTTTAATCTCTCCCGCACGATGAAGCAAGTTGTGCAGCGGATGTTAAAGGGCGAAAAGGTCACGCAAGCAACCAGCGGCATGGGTAAGCGCGAGTGGGCGGAGTTCGCCCAAGCGTTCGGCATCGCCGAAAAATAGCATTCCTTATACTAGACGACCGCATCCAATAAGGAATGAATAAAACACCCGCTCCAGTTGGAGCGGGCTTTTTCTTTTAATTTTTAAGTTCTACTTTACGTCCACACCCATCGAGCGAGCGGAGCCGGCGATTATTTTCATTGCTTCCTCTATCGTGTGCGCGTTGAGGTCGGGCATCTTTTTCTCCGCGATTTCCTTAACCTGCGCCTTAGTGATGGTGCCGATTTTGGCGGTGTTGGGCTTGCCGCTCCCCTTCTCCTTGCCCAGCGCCTTTAAAATAAGGCTCGAGGCCGGCGGAGTTTTGAGCACAAAGTCGTACGAGCGGTCCTCATAGACGGTAATCTCCGCGGGCACCAAGTCACCGCGCATACCCTTGGACGCCTCGTTAAACTTCTTAACAAACTCGCCGATGTTGATGCCGGCGGGCCCCAACACCTGGCCCATTGCCGGAGTGAGCGTTGCCGCGCCACCTTGGGCGATAATTTTTATTTTTTTGGTTACTTTCTTAGCCATAGAGATGATGATACTAGCTTAGATGCGCTTGATTTGCAAAAAGTCGAGTTCTACCGGAGTTTCCCTACCGAACATCGCCACCAGCACCTTGACCTTGCCGCGGCTCTCGTCCACCTCGCCCACCTTGCCGTCAAGGTCTTTAAACGGTCCGTCAATTATTGTAACGGCGTCGCCCACGCCGACGTCGATGGCGTGTTTAACAGAGCCCTCTACCGCCTGCATGCGGCCGAGCAAGGTGTCCACCTCATGCTGCTGGAGAGGTACCGGGTTAACGCCCGAGCCGACAAAGCCGGTGACGCGCGGCGTGTTGCGCACGACGTACCACGACTGGTCGTCCACTATCATGTCTACCAGCACATATCCCGGATAAACTTTTTCCTGCTCCTCGACTCGGCGGCCGCCCTTAATCTTAATAGTGCGCTCGGTCGGCACGACTACTTGGAATATTTTATCTATAAGCCCCAACGACTCGATACGCTGCTTAAGATTGCGTGCCACTGCGTTTTCGTACCCCGCGTAGGTGTGTATCGCGTACCATGCTCTGCCGACACTGGTGTCTTGTTTAGCCATACTTAGATACCGCGCCTTATTAAATAATAGTCTTAATGACCGCCTCAAATATATAATCAAGCAGCCCCAGATACACCGCCGTACCGAGCGAAATGGCGATAACCACCAACGTATACACGATAGTGAGCCGGCGGCTCGGCCAGGTGACGTGCTTCATTTCTGCGCGTACTTCTTTGAAATATTTAGGCATATGATAGAGGGTAAAAATAATCTTCCCTAAGAAAAAACCCCCAAGTGGGGCCTTTTCTATATACTACTCCGCAATTAGACAGACGTCAAATTACCGGATTTCGTAGGTGATGGAGACGTTACTGGACACTTTGTTCTGGCCGACCGAGATTTCCGGAGCACGTGCCGGCTCGGCGCCGCCCATGCCGACAGCCGAGTCTTTGGCATAGTACATCGGGCCGGGGTACCCGCCGCCGTTTTCGTTGAATGAGACTACGCGCACCAGTTTGACTCCGAGTTGTTTGGCGAGTTGGTCGGCTTTTGTTTTAGCATCGGCGATAGCTTTGCCGCGGGCATCGATCTGCAGCTTATTCGGGTCGTCGAATGTAAAGTTAAGTCCTGAAACTTCCGTCGCGCCCTTGCCGCCGACGCCGGTAAGCAACTCCCCTGCCTTAGTTAAGTCACGAACCTTGATAGTGGTGCTTTGGCGCACCTGGTAGCCGCGCAGCACCTGCCTGCCGCCCGGGCAGTATCCGCCGGTGCACGCTTGCGCAACGTAGTCATACTGCGGATTGACCGAGTAGTCGGTGGTTTGGATATCTTTTTCCTCAATACCTGCGTCTTTGAGGTACTTTGTTATTGCATTAATTTTGTTGGTCGCATCCGTCTGCGCCGCTGCAACTGTGGATTTCTCCGACACAACCGAGAAGCTGAACGTCGCTATATCGGCCGCTCCGAACGCCTCGCCGTAGCCGGAGACCGAGATGGTGTTTGCCGGCGATATGCCCGCGCCGATGTAGCGCAGACCCTGCAGCTGCCCGAGTGTAAGAACCGCCAAAAACATAATACCTATAATAAGAAGAGTCTTCCCCAGCCCGCCGTTAAAAAATTCATTCATATTTAATTATTGACGAGCCTGGAACGACTTTATTACCGAGACAAAGGTCGCGTACGGCAGAGCGCCGGAAACGCCGGTTTGGCCTTTTTTATCATACAACACGGTGTATGGCGTGCCCTGTCCGCCGTTCTGCTGCGCCTCTTGCGCATCTGCGTCAACCCTGCTCGCATATTTATTTGAAACGACGCAGGCGTTGAATTTAGTTTTGTCGGCTCCGAACTGCACCGCAAGCTGTGTGTAATAATCGGCGCTCATTTTGCTTTGGTCGGCGAAAATAGCGTCGGCAAACTTCCAAAATCCGTTCTGGCCGAGCTGCTCGGCGACGCACTCGCTCGCGAGCGCGGCCGGGCGGGCGCTCGGATGGATAGTATCAAGCGGCAAATGCCGGTACACCCACGCGATTTTGCCGTCGCTTTCTTCCACTATGCGCCTCAGTG
>CAYHVJ010000037.1:0-4606 GCA_964360085.1 uncultured Candidatus Saccharibacteria bacterium | reverse complement strand
AGGGAGAGCCCAAGAGTTGGAAAGCCTTCTCGCTTTTTAAATCTCACTTCGGCCCCACATATGTCGCATATCCGCCAACGCTATGGAAGTTTGTGAGAGGAAAAATATTTTAAAATGTGGTAAAACTTTAAATGCGAGCCCATATAGATAGAGACGCGCCCATAGCTCAGTTGGTAGAGCAACTCCCTCTTAAGGAGATGGTCCTTGGTTCGAATCCAAGTGGGCGCACAAGGTCGAAAAAGCAAACTGCTTTGCTTTTTCGTACGCTCGTGCGAGCCGGAGTGTTGCCGTGCACTTGTACGGCCGCGAGGCAGGGTCGTGCGGCAATTTGCGCGACGGCGCAAATTGAACGCATAACCACAAGGTGCGAGGCGCAGCGATGTTTTGCGCTTGCAAAACCGCGAGCCGGGGTCGCGAGCGAATTCCGCGACGGCAGAATTCGACTTGTGACCACAAAGACAAAAAGGCATGACCTACAAAACTGTACATAAATCCAGCGATAGCTAAAATTATGAAAACTTTTATCTCCCCTAACGGGTAAGGGAATACAGTTTTTCGAGTCGGCGCGAATGTTCCAGCTGCTCCGCCAAAATACAGGTAGCAAACGGACGGACTTTATGGAAGTCCATTAACACCGCGAGCTCCTCAAAACAAGGGTACGGAAAAGCAAACACTGACTTTTGAATTTGAGTAAAACCAATTCGTTTAAGGTTTGCAGCAAAACCATCGCGCGATTTTTTAAACTCCTCCGGAATATCAAAAAGAAGAACGCGCCACTTTTTATCCCACACAGAAGGCTTAACGGGACGCAACATCTCGATAGCGGCCTTGCCTGCAAGCCGCTTTCCCGCTGTCGTAAGGCGGATGGTCGTACCCCTCTCTCCATTTGTAAGAGTTATATACTTTTTTCCTATCGCATGATACAAGCTCCGGCGTAATTGTGCGTCGGTTATGTCTTGCAGCTGGTCAAATTTTCGAAAAGCCTGATGCGCGCCTCTTGCGGTTCTGCTGCGCGGACCGCCAAAAGCAATCGTCGCATTGACAAGCGTCATGAGTATTTTGGGCAATATGGTATGATTTCTAACGCGCATGTTCATACTTTACGCGATAGCTGGATTTATGTACAGAATTAAAAAGTGTATACTATGCAGTGTTCAAGAGTGTACTTGAGAGGGCGAGTGGCGGAATCGGTATACGCGCCAGTTTTAGGAACTGGTCCCGCAAGGGTTGGGAGTTCGAGTCTCCCCTCGCCCACAAGCGCAAAGCACCAAAAAAGCCCTTTAAATAAGGGCTTTTTTGCTTGACTTTTAGCTTAAATATGATAGAATAGCGGGCAGATCAGAAGTGTGCTTAAAAACACGCTTTTAGAGATCTTTTCACTAAAAAAGAAAGGACCATACGATGGTCACAGCACCAGCTACCGCAACTTCTGCGGCTACGCCTGCACTGCCTTGGCGTGAACTTGCAAAAAAGCGCCTGATGGACGACCTCAAGGAGCTTAGGAAACAGCTCATCGATGATGAACTCGGCCCGGCTGGAGCGCAGCCTAAGGGAGCCCTCATCAGAGAAATCGAGGCGGAGACGGCAAAGGACGGTACATACACTGTGCGTCCCAAAACCTACCGAACAATCGTGATCGCCTATCTTGCTCTGCAAGTCGTTCTCGCTCTCTACCTCTACTTCGGCGTTGGGATATTGACGGAAGTCTCGCTCACAGAGGGCTTCAAAATCTATCCCGGGCTTATGGCGCTTATCCTGCAAGGGATACACCTGGCCGCTTCTCTGAAGGTCGTCAAGGTGGACGACCTCCCCGGTATCGACCTCTTTGGCCGGCCGCTGTTCGAGCCGAAGTCGGGCCTCTATGTCGTGCCGCTGTTTATCCTCACGCTTACCACGATGAACCGGAACTACCTGGACGTCCGCTTCCCCGGACCGGCGGACAAAATCTTCCGCGTGAGCACAGGCGTCCAAGTACAACATCCGGGAGGTGATATGCCTCCCGTCGACAGCGAACAAGTGAGGCCCATCTTTGTTACTACCGGCGAGCCCACTCTGACTCCCCAGGAGGACAAAGAGCGAAAAGCAGGCAACTGGAACCCTCTCGACGAACAGCTCAACATCGAAATCGCCTACTTTGTGCGCTACCGCCCCAACCAGGACCACGGCGGCATCTTCCGCCTTATCCGGAACATCGGCGGCATCCGCGGCAAAAGCGCCGATGAAACCAAGAAGGTGATCGAAAACCTCCTCCAGGAGCAGAGTGAGCGCGACATCAAGTCGGTCATTACCCAGCAAACCTACGCCACAGTGGTGGAGAACTGGGCTCTGGTCAACAGAGTGTTCGCGCTTAAGCTACAACAGAGCGTTCTGCGGCTCGGCATCCAGGTCGACCCCCGCGGTGCGGGCCTGGATGACGCAAACCCGTCTCACGAGACGAACGAATCGCAAATGGAGGTTGCCAGGGAGAGATTCCGCCGCAACCAGGCCATCATCAAGGCGGACGGTCAAGGCAAAGCGATAGTCACGCTCGGTCGCAGTAATGCCGAGGCGGAAAAGCTCCGCCTTAAAGCGCTCGCAGAGGGCTACGAGAAAATCAAGACGGATTTGGGTGTAGACGGCGACGCCGTCATCGCATCCGAAACCGTCAAAGCAGCCCTTTCTGAAAAAACCGACACTCTGGTGCTCGGGACCGGTGGCATCGAGCAGTTGTTCGGCCTGGTAAAGGCCGGCCAGAATGTGCTCGAAAGAAATAAGCCGGCAGCTCCGGCACCTACGCTCACCACTCCTGCCACTGACGAACCAAAAGAAGGAGTTAAGTAATGTCTGCGGGTCTGAACACCTTCCTGATTGTGGCAGCTTTTGGCGGCGTAGCCCTGGTCTTCTACTTATACAAAAAGGGCTACACGCTGAATATGCCCGGGATACCGGACTCAATCAGAAACTTCGGCCACTGGGACAAGGTCGTAGGGGTCGTGGCAGCGATGATCGTGGTCTTTATGATCACTCGCCTGTTCAAATGGATATTTCCGAAACTTTCGGAAGCGTATCTGTTGAACGGCGGGCCCTACAATCTGCTGATTCTTGCCGCGGCTGTGATTGCCCTCCTTGGATTAATCTGGCCCGGCAAGACCCGCACAACCCTCCTGTCTTTGATGGGGGTGTTGGTGGGGGGAGCAATCCTGACCGCATTGCTGCCAGCCATATGGGAAGTGGGGTTCCCGTCTGCGTCGGTCCAAACGGCGCGGATACAGACGGTGCGTCAAGCACCACCCGACCCGTGCGACGGCAGTTACCGTCCACTGGTGATCGGTCCGTCGGCAGTGCTTGCTACCCCCGGTGGCAGGAACTGCATGATAGACTTCGACGTCCGGGAAGGTGGGGTAATTCTCATCGGTCTGAATGGCGAAGAGTTCGGCCGGCCGGTTACCAAGGATTATCCAGCCGGCAGATCCGACTTCCGCGTCATCGAATGGAGGTCGGTCGGATCTTTGGCGAAGCTCAACGTGCGGTACTACCGCTGAAACAACGAGGCCGCGCTCCCAAGCGCGGCCTTTTTTCTTTGCAAATTTTAATATCCGGCCGGAAGCGGAGTGTTGATGGTATTGGCGATAATCCTGATGATGGTAAACGCCGCCGCCATGATAAACATCCCCACTATCCCCCACAGCATGTGCTTCTTGCCCTCTTGGTCCTGCTCGCCTTTAACATTGAGCGCGTAGAGATATTGCACCAAGCCCCATGTAAATACCAGCAAGCCCGCGCCGAATATAAGAGAAAGAAGCGGGTTAACAATGACCCGGCCGATGTCACCGGCCAACTGCTGGATAGGCTCAAGCATTAGTGTATGACTTAGCGCTGTGGAACTTGCGGGATACTTGGAGGCCCGCCGCTTCCGACGCCGAGCGTGTTTTGCGCGATGCGGATGATGCCCCAGACCGATACCATGATAAAGAGCCCCACCAATCCGGCAATCATGATGTCTTTGCCGCCCTTGTGCGTGCGTATGTACTGGATAAGCCCCCAAAAGAATATAACCAGCGCCAGCGCGATAAGCACCGGAATTATGCGGTTAAGGATGTCGCCTGCAAAAGAAATAAGCTGTGTAAGATTACCGGGTGCCATAAAAAATTATTAGACTGTTATACCACCTATTCTAGCAGGCGCGCTTGGCTTCCGCTACGGCCGTGTGGATAGCCTTTTGGCTAGTACGGGCTACCGGAATTCTCGTAAATTACGTTTTCTTGAGTACCGGGCAAAGAGGCAAGGAGCAGACGCAATATCCCCCAAATTGAGACCATTATAAACAATGCTATAAGGCTCCATACAATAAGGTCGCGGTTTTTATGCTCGCCCTCGCTGTAAATGTATTTGACCACCCCGACCATAAATAGCACTAACGCCAGCGCCACCAAGACCGGCAGAGCCGTATCAAATATCTTGAGTACCGAGGAGACGACGCCGGCAAATCCGCTTGAGGTGTTTATCATGATTTATTGCCCGCAAGAGCCCAAGCCCGGCACGCCGAGCGCCGCCATGGTGGTTGCTATTACTTTGGCGATGGTCCATGCGCCGAGGAATATGGCTATGCCGATGACCGTGTGGAGGA
>CAYHVJ010000036.1:0-4689 GCA_964360085.1 uncultured Candidatus Saccharibacteria bacterium | reverse complement strand
AGAGGCCTGAAAACAAGGGTAGAATTGGGGCGTGCAGGAACATTTTTTAGCGGAACGCGGGATTGCGTACCGGACGAATACTTTTGTAGACGGCCGCAAAACTCTGCTTTTTGTACATGGGCTTTCGGGCAGCCTCTCGGCCTGGTATCCGTACGAAAAAAACTTCCGCCAAACCTACAATATAATAACTTTCGATTTGCGCGGACATGGACTATCTTCCCGCCCCTCACGCCGCGGCTACGCCATGCAAGAGTTTGTCGAGGACATCCATGCACTGCTCGAAGAATTGCGCGTGGAGCGCTGTTCGATTGTAAGCCACTCCTTCGGCACGCTTATCGCGATGGAATATACGCGCGCTTATCCGGCGCTCGTCGAGCACAATATCTTTTTGGCGCCGGCGTACGGCGTGCATCATTTTAAAATCACCAAACTGCTCGCCAACCTCGGCGCCGCGCTCGCCATGGCGCCTCTGCGCGTGCGCGCCTACGGCCGCACCGATTATACGCGCTTCTACCCAACGCCGGACTATAGTGTTACGCGCATCGGCACCGATATTGTAAACATGGGGTTGCGCTCCTACTTGCGCTCCTTGCGCGTGGTTTTTGAACAAAACTATAACCCCCACTGGCTGGAGCTCGCGAGCCCTTCGCTTGTAGTTCACGGAGCCGATGACTCGATTGTGCCTGTTGAGCACGCGCGGGAGTTGGCCAAGGTTCTTAAAAATTCTAAACTGGTCGAGCTGTCCGGCGCAAACCATATTTTGGTACTCAACAACATTAAAGAAGTCGTGGCCGAGATAGAAAAGTTCGTGCAACAATAAAGCCATGCGTATAGCGTACTTCAGCGACAACTTTTACCCGGAGCTCTCGGGAATTACCGACACTATCATCACGACCGGCAAGGAGCTCCAAAGCCGCGGGCACGAAATTGTTTATGTAGGGCCGCACTACTCGCCAAAAGACTACGCTGTAGCTAAACGCCAGTACCCGCTCAAAAAAGAGGACGACACGATAGACGGCATGCACATTGTGCGCCTGCATTCTGTCCACTTGCCCGCATCGCCTACCGGGCAATCGCGGTTTGCGTTCCCAACCGGAGCGAGTTTTAAATTTTTAGACTCATTTAAGCCCGAAATTATCCACACCCAGAGCCCGTACGGAGCGGGCTTCGAGGCGCTGCGCGCCGCAAAACGCTACGGTGTTCCGTTAGTCGGAACAAATCATACGGCAATAGAGGACTTCTTCCCTTTTCCGCCGGTTATACGGGCGTATGACGCGTGGTACTACAATCATTGCGACTTTGTAACGACGCCATACGCGGCACTTTTGCGCCGCATGGGAGAAAAAGGGTTCCACAAGCCGGGGCGCGCTGTTGCTAACCCGGCGGAGCTCCAGGCGTTCGGACCGGCGACTCCCACCGAGCGCGCCGAATACAAACGCTCCTTCGGGCTTATGGGGCCGGTGGTGCTGTACGCCGGACGGCTCGGCGTGGAAAAGCGCGTCGATGTGGTGGTGCGCGCTCTGGCGCTGTTAATAAAAGACTTCCCCACGGTGACACTGGTCGCCACCGGCCACGGCGCCGCGGAGAGCGGGCTGAAAGCGCTCGCTCAAAAGCTCGGCGTCGGCAGGCACATAAAATTTACCGGCTTTCTGCCGCGCGCAGAGCTCCCGCATATATATAAAACGGCCGACGTGTTCGCCATGATGTCCACCTCCGACAGCCAGTCAATCGCGCTCATGCAGGCGTACTCCAGCGGAGTGCCGGCAGTGTGCGCTAGGGCGCGGGGACTCCCCGACTACACGCCGAAAGAGGCCGGGTTCCTCGTCGAGCCTGGCGACCACAAAGCACTGGCGGAAAAACTGAAACTCCTGTTAAATGATTCTTCTCTGCGCGGGCGCATGGGAGGGGCCGCGGTGGAATTCGCAAAAAAATTCTCCCCCGGGAAAATCGCGGCACAGTGGGAAGAACTATATGCGTCTGTACAATAAACACGAGTGGCGGGTGGCAGGCCTGTTGGCTGTCTCTTATCTTGCACTCTCTTTACTAACCGCTTCGTACTTCCCCGCCGCGGGGCTCTACCCCGCCCTCCCGGTCGCGCTTTGCGCCCTGTACTTCGGCGGACTGCGACTTTTCCCGGTTGTATATGCAACCGCATTTGTATCGGCCATTCTCGCAGAGAGCACGCCTCTCCTTCTTGGCATCTTACCCGTTGCCGCAACCCTGCAGGCGGTTGCGGGAGCCTACGCGCTCCGCGCATACCATCTTGACCCGCTGTTCAGGAGATACCGCGATACGACGTATCTCGTCGCGACCGTCGCCGCGGTATCCCTAGTCGGACCCATGCTCCTCGCCTTGGCGGCCGCGGTTGCGGGCGAACCCTATCCGCTTGCCGGTTTTGGCCGCGCCTATACCGCCTCTCTCTTCTGCTTCCTTGTTCTTACGCCGTTTATATTGCGCTGGTGTGCCAAGCCGCGGTTCAGCCGCAGCCCGGTTGAGGCCGCCGAGACGGCGGGGGCATTCGCTCTCTTGGCCGGCGTTGATTTCATGCTCTTTATCAACGGCGCGCAAACCGCGGCCGGCATTCCCCTTATGTACTTTCTCTCGGTCCCTCTTTTTTTATAGCGCTCAGGCTGCGTCCGCGCTTCGTGACCCTGGCTCTTCTTATAACCGCGCTGTTCGCGGTCGGAGGCGCGCTTTTGCGCGCGGATTCCTCCGCGCTGGCCGGGCGGCTGTTTGACGCGGAATTATTGCTTATCGCGCTTTCGGCGGCGTTTTTAATCATTACCTCCATCAAGGAGGTCCTGCGCGTAAACACGAGTCTGACGCTCTCCCAGCTCGCCGCGCTTGAGAACGCGGTAGCCAGGGTAAGCTCCGAATCGAGCGCGAAGAACGACTTCATTGCCATTCTCGCGCACGAACTCCGCAACCCCCTGGCGCCCATTGTCTCCGCCGTCGAATTATTGAAGCTCAAAGGCCCCCGCGACGCGGACGACGCCGAAGCGCTCGATATGATGACGGAGCGTATCGGCGTCATAGAGCGTCTGCTCGACGACTTGCTTGATATCTCGCGCATTTCAAAGGGTAAGGTCGCGCTCAAGCACGAAGAGGTCGACCTCGAAGTTATATTAAAACGCGCGGTGCTTTCGACCGACCACCGCCGGAAGAAATTGAGTCAACCGCTCGTATTTCAGGCGCCAAAGACGCCTCTACGCATCGCGGGCGACCCGATGCGTCTTGAACAGATTTTTTCGAACCTCCTCACCAACGCCTCTAAGTACTCCGGCTCCGGTAGCACCGTGACGTTGCGCGCGCAACAGAAGGGCAGTAACGCGGAAATAGAAGTCTCCGACCAAGGCATCGGCCTTAGTCCAGAGGCGCTCGAATCCATTTTTATACCCTTCCACCAACTGGCGCAGGGCGGGCGGAACATAAAAGGGCTCGGTATCGGGCTCGCGCTCGTGCGCAATTTTACCTTGATGCACAAAGGTAGCGTCACGGTTTTAAGCGGCGGCCCGGGGCTTGGTAGCCGCTTTATTGTCACTCTGCCCCTCTTGCGCTAAAGCCTATAAAGGGTATTATCCGTCCAGACAAAGATACTCCACAAACCGGAAGGGATGAGTAGCCATGCAGTACGCGGACATGCTGATGCTCCTCCGCGGAAGAGGGGTAGACACCAAAAACTGGCTTAAGACGCCGCGTCAACTTCATAAGGAAATCGAGGAACGCGACGTCGTGCTGGCATACGACAAAAAAAAGCGCCGCCTAGTACGCGTCGCCATGAGCGTCAAAATTCTTATCAAGGCTGAGGGGTACCAGCTCCACGAGCTAAAACGCGAGTATCAAGACGGCTCTGTTATTGAGAAACTCAGACCCTGGAGCATCAGCGAGACAAGAAAGCGCCATGA
Organism: uncultured Candidatus Saccharibacteria bacterium; assembly: GCA_964360085.1. Lineage (GTDB taxonomy): Bacteria > Patescibacteriota > Minisyncoccia > Phycocordibacterales > SBAW01 > GWA1-54-10. The sequence goes on along the minus strand of CAYHVJ010000036.1, from coordinate 784 downwards.
GTCTGTCCCCGACGCAGCAATCCGCGGACTCTCTGAAGAGTGCAAACTGGTTATCCGTCCCGACCAACTTGCCTACGTGCTCCTTCCGGATGAAATCGATACCCATGAGTCGAGCGTCTATAAGGGGATTGTGAGCAGCGTCTGCATCCAACATGTCAGACTAAACCTCCCGTGCATGCCCTGGAAGGGCGCCCGGGTCATCGAAGACGACGGGGTAAAAATCTATACCAGATGGCTCGACCTTAAATAGCAGAAATTTGGCGCGCCAAATTTCTGCTATTTTTTTATAAGAAATTGCGAGCGAACTCTGCGGGACAGCAGGTAGTACCCGGCAAAGACTACCGCCACGACGGCGATCAATAGTTCCACCCGGACAAAAGTGCTTTCGACTGCCGCGAAGTACCCGCCGAAAAAGTATCCGAGCCCCAGCAGAACCGAGTACTGAAACGCCGCGAGCACCGCGCTGTACCGCCAAAAGGTGTTGAACGGCAGTCGCGCCAAGCCCGCGGTAATAAGGAGCGGAGTCGAAAGCCCGTAGGCAAACTTGGTAATCGCCATGGTTTTAAACGGATGCGTGTGCCAAAGATTGCGCACCAGCTCAAAACGCTCGGGAGTTATCCTCAATTTCGGCCCCACCTTTTCGATAAGCGACCGCTCCTCGCCCCATCGGCCCAAAAAGTAATAAGAGATGTCGGGTATTACGTCGGCAAGCACCAGAACGGCAAACAAAGGCAGAGGGCTAAAGTATCCGAGCGGTATGAGCGTGCCGGCGACAAAAGCAACC
>CAYHVJ010000035.1:0-5185 GCA_964360085.1 uncultured Candidatus Saccharibacteria bacterium | reverse complement strand
CACAACGCGTGTTGTCCTCGCGGGTAGCTTTTTTATTGATGTTCTCGAGTATCCGGGGAGACCCGGACTCAAAGCCCACCAATATCTGCCGGAATCCGGCGCGATGCATCGCCTCGGCTTGCTCTCTGGTAGTGTTGATAGAGCGTCTGCGGGAGACTATACCAAAGATGCCAAACACATGCCACCCTTATTTAATTGATTCGAAGAATTTTTTGAACACCGAGACAATATACTCGCGGTCTTTTGGCGTGAGCATCTGGTGCGAACCGATGTAAAAGCCGTTGTTGTTTATCCATTTTGCTACCGGGTACTGCGACTCCAAATCCCCGTACAGCTCTTTATAAAACGGCTGATTAATAAGCGGCAGCATGTCGCGGGTCTCGATGTTGTGTTCCTCCAGATACTGGACCAGGTCGGCTTTTTTTACCGGTGAGGACTCCTTGATAACAATCGGATACATCATAAACACGTGATCCGCGCCGGGAGCCGTAGCGGGCAGTTGAAGATGCCCGCCGAATTGAGCAAGATGCGTATTGAAATAGGCGCCGTTTTCCTTGCGTTTTGCGATGGTCGCCTCATGCCGCTCCAACTGCGCGCAACCGAGCGCCCCCTCCATCTCGGTGACGCGGTAACTGTATCCCCGGCGGATAAAGTTGAACCTCCGGGAAATAATTTCTTTAAGGTCTTGGCCTTTTGCCTCTTTGCCGTCGTCAATCGAGATATAAATATTATCCCGTCCGTGGTTCGCGAGGCTGCGCAGGCGCTCCGCGAGCACCGGATTATTAGTCACAGCGAGACCCCCTACACCAGTCACTAAAATATGCGCCACGTAGGTTGAAAAGCAGGAGATATCGCTCATGACCCCCACCGAGGTTCCATGATACTTTGCAAACATCGTCTCGCACGAATCTTCGATAATGCGAAGGTTATGCTTGCGCGCGATTTCCTGTATTTTATCCATCGCGGCGGGCTGCCCGAAGAGGTGCACCGCCATAATCGCCCGGGTGCGTGGGGTTATCTTTTCTTCAATTTTTGCCGGGTCGATATTGTAGGTATGCGGGTCTACATCTACAAAAACAGGCTTTAAATTATTGGACAAAATAACGTTGCTTGAGGCGACAAATGTAACTGCCGGGCACAATATTTCATCATTGTCCTGCCAACTGTGCACTTCTTTGAGGCAGGCGACCGCCATCTCAAGCGCGCTCGTGCCGCTGTTAACCATGACAGCGAAGCGAACGTCATGCGCCGCGGCGAACTCGCGCTCGAAGCGCTTGGTATACGGTCCGTAGGAGAGCCGTCCTGTGTCGAGTACGTCGTTTACGTAGCGCTTTTCTACGTCGGTGATTTCGAGACACCCGACGCCGATCTGGTTATCCGCTTTTGCCGATTTCGGCAGTATGTTTACTTTTGCCAGTTCGCTGTCCATCATAATCTCTACGAGCTTTCCAAATGTTGTGAGGGGCTTCCATCCGAACGACGCAAAGGCCTTGCCGGCATCGCCGCACAGATAATCCACCTCGTTGGGGCGGAAGTACTCCGGGTCGATTTTTACCAGCGTCTTGCCGCTCGCGCTGTCGATACCGACTTCGTCAATACCGGCTCCCTCCCACCGCAGGGCAATGCCTATGCGTGCAAAAGCCGCTTCGGCAAATTCTCGCACGGTATGCGTCTCGCCCGTTGCTATGACGAAATCTTCCGGTGTTTGCTGTTGGAGCATCGCCCACGCCGCCTCCATGTATTCCGGCGCGTAGCCCCAGTCGCGGCCGGCGTCGAGGTTGCCGAGCTCAATATGCCCGCGCTTGCCCGCCGCTATTTCGGCAACGCCCTTTGCTATCTTTCTTGAAACAAAGTTGGTGCCGCGGCGCGGAGACTCATGGTTAAAGAGGATGCCGTTGACCACGAACATGCCGTAGCTCTCGCGGTACACCCGCGCTATCTCAAACGCGTAGAGTTTGGCGGCTCCATACGGGCTGCGCGGCTTAAACGGCGTACGCTCGTTCTGTGGAGCTTCTTTTTTGTCCCCGCTGTAGAGTTCGGAAGTGGAAGCCTGATATATTTTGGACTTCAGTCCCAACAGCCGCACCGCCTCGAGCAAGGAGAGTACGCCGAGCCCGTCCGTCTGCGCGGTATAAGACGGTACCTCAAAAGATATTTTGACATGCGACTGTGCCGCGAGGTTATATATCTCGTCGGGCTGCACTTTTTTTAGAATCGACATGAGCGAGTTCATGTCAGCCATGTCGCCGTAATGCAAGTGCCGGTGGCGCCCGCTATCGGTGGTAAAAATGTGGTCGATATTATGCCGGTTGAAGGTGCTCGAGCGGCGCACGAGGCCATGCACCTCGTATCCTTTTTTAATAAGCAGTTCGGCCAAATAGGAGCCGTCCTGGCCGGTAATGCCGGTAATAAGGGCTTTTTTCATAAATAGCCCCGGTACTATACTGAAGAGTCTTTACTTTGTCCATATTTTGCGGTGATGTACGCGCGCAGCGATTTTTCCCACGGGGGGAGTTTGGGTAGTTTGGTATTTTTTAGTATGACGCTGGGACGAGCGGCGCCGGAAGGAAAGTCTTTGGCGACCACGAGACTTTCGGGGACGCGCAGAGCGCGCGCTACTTCGCGGGCTATTTCGTAACGCGAAGGGCCGCCTTCGCTGACGATATGATACACGCCGCTTTTCGGCGAAGAGTCTATAAAATGTTTTACGACTGCCGAGGCAAACTCACCGCAATGAGTAGGGTTGCCGCGCTGCGCCGACGCCTCGAATGTTTTTCCTGCTTTAAGTATGAGCGCAACCTCATCTACGAATGTGTCGCGATACGTGGAATATAGCCAAGAAGAACGTGTGATACTGCCGCCACACGAGAGCACGATACTCTCGGCTTCCACTTTTGTTTTGCCGTATACATTAGTCGGATGAGCCGGCGCGTCTTCCGCGTACGGCTCGGGGGAATCTACAAACACATAACTACTGCTTATCAACAGATGTGCAACTCCCTCACCGGCGGCCGCGCGCGCGATATGCGCGGCTCCGTCGGTATTGACCAGCTTGCCAAGAGCGGGGTCGCGCTCCAAAGCACCCACGTCAATAATCGCCGCCGCGTTGATTATAAAATCCGGCTTTTCCTCTGTAACTATATGTTCGACCGCGGCGGCATCGGTAATATCCGCGCGCGCATGCGGCGTAGATACGACGGTATGAGATGCAAGTGCATGAGCAAGCTCCTTGCCTACCATTCCCGACCCGCCGAAAATAAGTACTTTCATGGTGCAAGCTTTACTATCCAAACTTCAGGACCCATCTGCGGCATAGTAAAGAGCGTGAGCGCGGGGCCATGGAAGTTATCGCCGATAACATCGGCCGCCCCGCCGGCACGCGGGAAGCGCGCGACTATATCTCCTTTGGCGAGCAGTGCCTCAAGCGCCGGATACGGGGTGGTAAACCGATCAACCACCGCGTAGTCGAAATGCTGTAACGCCAAAAACTCCGGCGTCAATTTTTTGACTCCTTCGCCTGAAAGTGTGCCTATCTCAAAGACCTGATACGCCGGCACGGGGTAGCTTGATGTCGCGAGCCCCAGTAGCGTCTGGTCAACTAAACGAGACGACACGGGGTCAAACGCGAGCCGCTCGAGGAGCATCGCTTTCTGCGGCGTCACCACCTTCATGTTCGGCATGTACGAGATAATGCGCGCGTCCTGCGGAATATTTGTTTCTATATAAGCCCGGGCGTCGTGGCGCGTGTCAGGCAGGGTCCACAGGTAGCTAAAGCGCAGCGCCACAAGCGCCGGGAGGGAAAAAACAGCAATTATCATACCTATGCGTACTGCGCGTGTTTGCGCCATCCGCACGATTTCGTACACACCTACCCCGGCAAAGAGCACAAAAATGGGGAGTATAAGCGACACATAATGCAGAAGATAGTAATGAAAGAGGTATAGGGAGAGTGTGGCGAGCAGCGCCGTCTGCACCAGCACCGCGCCGAACCTCCGGTGGCGAATAAGAAAGAATGGAAGTCCTATAAGCCCGAAAATAAATATAGCTGTTTCCGATTGGGCGAAGTCGCGCGCCTCGGTGACAAACATCCCGGTAAAGCCGTAGATGGACTTTTGCGCTGTAAGCGTTATCCCCTGATTTCCTGGTCCTGCGAGCAGGTTCTGCAATATGAGCGGGTGGAGCGCGAAGGTAAGAACCGTGATAGTGCCGGTTATGCCTATCATTATCCAAAACGCCGAGCTGCGCAGTTTGTGTACAAGACTGCCGTCGCGGAAAAAGTGTGCGAGGGCGGGCGCCAGCATAAGAATGCCTGTCACTACGCCTGTGCCAACGGCGAAACCGCCGAAGGCTCCGGCAAGCACGTACCAACGCTTCTGCCCCGAGTGATATATATGATATGCCGCCCACAACAGACCAACTATGCAAAGGAACGACGGCGCCCAGTGCCGCGCGATGTGGGAAAAAGTAACGTGCAAGAAACTGGTCGCCAAAAACAGCGCTGCAAAGACTCCGCTCCCCGGATACATCCTCTCGGCAAGCCTGCCTAAAAAGTACACCGTGAGCGCGCCTATGAGCGCCGAAAGTGCGCGCGTCGCTATCCACGCCGGAGTCGGGTCGAGGATGAGCTGTGTTGCGTAGTCACCGATCGAAGTCGCGTGCGAGAAGAGGTAGCCTAGCCCCATCACCGGAGCGAGCACCAACAGATAAAGGTACGCCGTAAACGGCGGATAATACATCGTCGCAAAGTCTGCCGGATGCAACGCGGGGATAAGCGTCTGGAGCTTGAGCATGGTGAGCGCACCGCGCGTGAGCGCCGGCTCGTCGAACACAATAAGGTCGGGGAATCCGTAGGTAATCCCCCAGAGCCGCAAAATAAACGCGCCTACCGCGACCCAAAAAATAGGCTGCTTGTGGAGCGGTGTGCGCGGCGTGATGCGGGTGTACTCCCACAGCGTCTGCAGTAGCTTCATCTTTGAGGGGCCTTTTTTGAGGTTGTAATCGTAGCGTAGCGGCACCTCGGCAAACTTTGAGGTGTGTTTTGCTATCTGAAGAAGAATTTCGGCAATAACGGCAAACGACTTGCGCGCGCGAAACGGCGGGAGGTTTGTGATGTACTCACGTAGTGTTGAGCCACGGTAGGCGCGGTAGAGCACCGAACAGTCGGTCACATTTGGCACATTCCACA
>CAYHVJ010000034.1:0-5196 GCA_964360085.1 uncultured Candidatus Saccharibacteria bacterium | reverse complement strand
GTCGAAGCTGGTTAGTCGCGCTTGATTTCTGCGCGGACCTTCGCGATGAAGCCGGATGCCGCATCTTGTCCGCCGAGACCGAATGCAAGACCAAAAGCAAGCGAGAGCGCTACCACTACGCCCGTAAAGAGCGTCTGCAGTATGCCCTGCGCGATTTGGAGCTGCGAGAGCGCTGCAAGAATGCCGAAGATCCAGATAGACCAGCGGGCGGCCGTGCCGGCGAACCCGGCTGCGGTGATGCCTGCGGCGCGAGCAGAACCCGCAACCACCCCTTGCGCTACCTCGGCGATAACCGCGGTGACAAGAAGGATAAGGACCGCAATGATGACGTTCGGGAGGAACGACACCACTACCGCCTGCAGGAAGAAGGTTACCTGCGAGAGGTTAAGTATCTGGAGAGCCGCGATCAAGAACACGAGGATGATGAACCAGCGCACCAAAGCGCCCAAGAATGCGCCGGAGTCCAGATGATAGCCTGCGCGGCTTACTACATCGTCTACACCCGCGCTCTTAAGCGCGTGGTCGACCCTAATGGCGCGTACCGCCTGCGCGATGATGTTGCCGACAAACCAGGCAATTATCCAACCAATAACGAACACTATTACCGCGAACACAAAGTTCGGGATAAATCCGACGACGGCCGACAGCATGCCGTTGAACGACTGCTGAAGCACGGTCACCCAATTCTGCACGATCATACGAAAAATTTTAATAATAAGGTTAATAAACGCACCGGTACTTCGACCCCTTCATTGTACCTCCCTTGAGGACAAGCTATGTGGACAAGTTGGGGACAATTATATGGCTTACTTTAGCCCTATATTGAGCTTATCGACCATTATCTTATGCGGATAGTCCATGATATCGCGCACCAGCTTGTCGTTCATATTGAGTCTATAAAGGAAGTCGTCACTGCCGAGTATGGCATACCGCAGTTCGCGGCCGATCTCGCTCTCCAGTTTGCGCATACGGGCGCGTAGCGCACGGTCTTTTATACGGTCGCCTACAATGAGCACATCGAGCCGACCCTCCCAGTCGCCGACGAATACGCCGGAAACAACAATAAGTTTTATGACGCCCGATGGGCGCACCCGCTCAAAAATATCTTTGGCGCGCTCTGGCGCGTTGAGCAGCAAGTTTTGCAAAACGCTCAAATATCCGAACTCTGCGTTGAGGCTGTAGCGCAGACCGCTGCCGCGCCTGGTCGGACTGCGGCGGATAAGACCGATGGCGGAAAATACGCCGAGTTCCTTGCGCGCAGTGCGCTCCGGCACGCGGGAGCGCTGCGCGGCGTCTGGTACGGTAAGAGTCAGTTTGGGGTTAAAAAGGAAGAGCCGCAGGAGCTTAACCCTTGCGTCGCTTCCAAAGAGTTTCTGTAGCGGGTCTGCCATATGGTCAAATCAGTGTGCCCGTATTCTAAGCAAATCCCCCATCAATGTGCAAGTACAAAAAAACCGCCGCGGGTTACCCGCGGCGAGATTGTATTAATCGGTGGCAATTGCACCCCGTGCGCGGGGCGGGCAGAATCCAATCGGATACCGGTCAATTTCGTCCGACCACTCCCGAGCGCGCCGCGCCGCTGCTGCCGCTTGCCGTCTGATCTTTTCAACGGCTTGTTTCTGTGTTAGCGGGAGTGTTTTGCGAAATTTATCAACGGTCAGTGCCATGGATTCCTCCTTCGATTTGAACGGGTGGGATATGGAACCGCCACTTTTTCCTTGATTTCTTTCTGCACCGCTCCGCAGAGCGGCTCATCGGTTGCAACCTTTTATTAGTGTGCCTTCCTCCGAAAGCTCTTATCTTCCGCGCCATGCTTTCTCCTTAGTAGGTGCTTATTCTGTCAAGACTCTAACATACTAATCAAATAGCCAAAACCCGCCTTTGGGGCGGGTTTTGGCTTACCAACAATTCACTCGGTTAATACAACTGCCGGTATGGCAAAAGGTTTCAGGCTTACTTAAGCTCGACTTTTCCGCCGGCGGCCTCTACGAGAGCTTTAAGTTTGTCGGCATCTTCCTTCTTCATCCCCTCTTTGAGTAGGCCCGGGGCCGCGTCAACGAGGTCCTTTGCCTCTTTGAGGCCGAGACCAAGAGCGTCTTTGACCGCCTTGATGACCTGCACCTTGGCCGCGCCAGCATCGGTGAGGTGGGCATTGTACGCCGACTTTTCCTCCGCTGCGGCCGCCGCCGGGCCCGCTACGGCTACTGCCGCCGCCGATACGCCCCAGTGTGTTTCGAGTGCTTTGACGAGCTCGTGGAGCTCAAGCACTGACATCTTTTCTACCTGGTCTACCAGGCCTTTGAATTTCTCATCCATAAATTCTTTTTAATTTATCAAATTCTTACGAATTTGATGTTTTCTCCGCCTTAGCTTGCAGTATTACCGCAAAGCGTTGGAGCGGAGAGTTGATAAGCTGTACGAGGTGCGCTCTTAATGTCTCTAAACCTGGAATTGCCGCAATCGAGCTAATCTCGTCCTTGCTGACAAATTTACCGCCGAACACGCCTCCCGCAAACGCGAGGTGCTCGCCGAACTTCTTCACGTACACCGCAAGCTCGCGGGGGGCTGCCAACTCGTCGCTTTTTGTATTGTCCGCCGACAAGTCGGCGGGTGCGTAAGCGAGCGCAATCTCTCCCTGCAACTCGGGCGCTTCGCCTTTGTAACCTGCCGCTTTGAGCGCCAGATTCAGCAAAGACTTCTTGGCGACCATGTAGCCCACACCGAGCGGACGGAACGCTTTGCGCATTTCGTTTTGCTCCGCGACGGTAAGGCCTTTAAAGCTGGCGAAGACAAGCGTCTTAGCCGACTTGGTGATTGCCACAACCTTTGCAACTGTCTCTTCTTTTTTCTGCCGTGTAATGGCCATATATTTTCTTTGGGTACAAAAAATACCCACTAATTAGGGCGTTGAGTTCGACCTCGGGAGGACTTATGAATGCCCCCTTTCTTCGGCCCTTATGTAAAGAGGTTACTGCGGCACGGCGATGTTGTCAACGGGGCTCGGTTGCTGGGCGCCGGTAATAAGCAGGACGGCAAACGCCAGTCCGATAATGACCACAAACCCGAAGAAGAAGTGGTAGAAAGTTTTATTAAACATCAATACATGTATGGTAGCACGGGCTAGAAATTCAGATTGCGGATAAGGTCGGCATCAATTTCCTGCAGGTTGGTTTGGCGGATTGCGCCGTAGAAGCGGACTGTGTCGCCTGCGGTAAAGCGCTGCAGCGTCGTGAGGGCTTTGTTTTTGCTCACCACTTTTGCGGATGCGGCCAAATAAACCGTGTAATCATTTTTACCAACCGATACTACGGCCGTTGTCGGCAGCGCCGTGCCGGAGAGAGACTTAAGCGTGCCTTGGAAGTTTTGAGCCTTAAACACCGATTTATCCTGATACACCTCCATGTCCGAGGCGGTAAACGTTTTTGTCGAGTAGTCGAAGGCCCCTGAGGCGGAAAGAATTTTATCGCCAACCGCCAGCTCTCCAACCGAGATGGTGCGCGCGCCCTTTTGTATATTGTACGGCGCGAGCACAGTAATCACCCCCAGCTTTTTGTCGGTGAGAGTAAGGCTGCCGCGCTGCGCGTCTAAGGTTTTAATGATGCCGGAAATATTTTTTGTCTCGACATTGAGAGACAGGTCGCGCACTTCCAAAGCATTGATTACCAATGAGTCGGCGCCCGGTGCGAGCGTGCCTTTGACAGATAGTATGTCGCCGACCTGTATGTCCTCTACAGACGCATTACCGCCGTTGTTTTTTGTGATTTTTGCCGAGGAGGTCAAAATAGTAACGCGCAAAAAGACGTTCCCCCACGTTACGCGGGAGAAGAGGTTTGTCCCCGCTTTTTCAGACTTTTGCATGACGACTACATTCGTCGCGAAAAAAGTGCCGTCCGGTTTGATGCTTATTTCAGAGGGAATATTTTCCGCACTCACGGGGAGTGCGAACATTAGCACAAACAGCACCGCGCACATCGTAAAGGCGGAGTATTTCATCCGCCTATACTAGCACCAAAGTCCGATTATTGGCTATTGCACCGCCGCGCGCGTCTTTGGCCCGAAGTAGCCTACCGCCGGCGTGATGCCGTTGGCCTTTTGGAACTTAATGAGCGCGGAGCGGGTGGCGCCACCGAACTTCGTTGTTTCGTTGCCCGGCGAGCCGGGTCCAGACGATGCGACTCGGTACCCATTGGCATTGAGCCACTGCTGGAGCGCTTTAACATCCTCGCCCGTCATACCAAACTCTAGATTGCGCGCGAAAGCCGCGGTAACCGTGCCGGTGGTAGCCTTGCCACTTAATGCAAGTTTGACGTTATCTATCGTCGCTTGGTCGGCTCCGAAGGAGGATAGAAGCGAAAGTATAGCGTCGACTTGTGTTGTTGAGAGCCCGGATGAAGAAGGTGTCGATGCGGGGGGTGTAGAAGGCGCAGGAATGACTACCGGAGCAGAACCTCCTCCGCCGCCGCCTCCGCCACCACTGCCGACAAGACCTACCGGTCCGCCGCCTCCGCTGGAGGTGCTGCTTGTGTCGTTGGTACAGGCAGTGCCGGAGGGAACGACCGTTACAGTATTTGCACCGGTAACAGCGGGTATGGTGATAGTTTTAACTCCGCTACTGCAGACTGCGGTAATACCGCCGATTGCAGGCTCGGTAGTGACCGAGAGGTTCGGCGCGCTTATGGTCATGGCCGAAGCGGACTGCAGTGTGGCGGTAAAGCTGGTAGCGCCTACTGCAATTGTCTCCATCGTGGCGCTTGAGCCGCTCACGTTTATGCTGACGCTGTTTACCGAGAGCACTACATCTGTCGTCAGCGTAACATCGTTATACGCCGCAAACGCGAGCGCGGGAAGCAAGAGCGCGATGACTATCCCTGTTCGGGTGAGTAACTTTTTCATAATGATGAATAGTTACAAACCCTAGCGGACAGCCCAGAAGTTGACTGAGTTGATGCCTGACGCGGTGTTTGCGCCGGTGTTGACGTTGTTAAGTTGAATGCTGATTACTTCCGCAACTGTTGTGGACGCGGATTGAATCACCATACCCGCCGGCAAAGAACTCGTTGCCTGGACAAAGACCCTATCACCAACGGCGAGACCTGTCGCACCTGTACAGATAGCGAATGCAGTCGAAGTTGCAGTAACCGTGACGGTCGGGAAGGTACAGTAACCGGAAACAAGTGCCGTGTGCCGTGTGCCGGT
>CAYHVJ010000033.1:2140-5283 GCA_964360085.1 uncultured Candidatus Saccharibacteria bacterium | reverse complement strand
ACGAGGCTAACTCGCGCCGTTATGGCGACATGATAGAAAACCTGTCGCGCAAATCACAACTCATTCTTATTACTCACAATCGCGAGACCATGTCCCGCGCGGGCGTGCTGTATGGCATAACCATGGGCGCCGACGGCGCCTCCAAACTCCTCTCGGTCAAGTTCGAAGAAGCGCTTGCCGTGGCGAAATAAAACGGCTACGCCAACTCGAAATCAAGCTGTCTAGCGGAGAGGTCGGCTGCGACAAGCTTCACGCGCACGGAGTCTCCGAGCGCGTATTTTTTTTGTGTTTTTTGCCCCACAAGCGCGTACTCTTTGGCCGAGTAGTTATAAAAGTCGTTTCCTATCGAGCGCACGCGCACCAACCCTTCGGCGGAGCTTGCTTTGTCTTCCACGTATAACCCCCAGTCGGTAACGCCCGAGATTATTGCGTCGAAGGTTTGTCCCACTTTGCCGGTCATATATTCCACCAGCTTGTATTTAATAGAGTCGCGCTCGGCTTGCACTGCCTTGGCCTCCTGTCCACTTGCGGCGATGCACAACTTTTCGAGGTCGCCGAACTCTTTGTTGGTCAGCGGATGCCCGTCGAGGTGGCTGGCGAGGATGCGGTGCACCAGCATGTCGGGGTAGCGGCGTATCGGCGATGTAAAGTGTGTGTAGTAGGTAAAGGAAAGTCCGAAGTGCCCGATATTTTTGGTTGAGTAGATTGCCTTGGCCATGCTCCGCAGGGTTGCCGTGCGGATAAGCGCCGCTTCCGGCTTTCCTTCAATTTGTTTGAGCAGTCCTTGGATGTCTTTGGCGCCGTATCCGCCCTTTTTCTTCTTGTTAAACTCATAGCCGATGGCGCGCACAAAGGTCGCCAGCTCTTCGATGCGGTCGGCCTTGGGCTCGTCGTGGATGCGGTAGAGGAATACCATGTTGCTGCCGGGCACTTTGGCGGCGAGCTTGGAGATATAGGTTGCGACCTCGCGGTTGGCGAGGAGCATAAACTCCTCGATGAGCCAGTTGGTGTCGATGCGAGTTTTGCGCGTTACAGAGAGAGGCTTGCCTTGCTCATCGAGCTCAAAACGCACTTCGTTATCGCCGAAATCTATTGCTCCTTCATCGGCGCGCTGTTTGCGCATAATAGTTGCGAGTTTGAGCATGACATTGAGCTCGGCAAGATACGGGCCGTTCTGCTTGTCCAAAACCTCCTGCGCCTCCTCGTAGCTGAAGCGCTTGTCCGAGCGGATGACCGACTTGGTAAAGGTGCGTTCAAGTACGTTGGCGTTTTTGTCCAGCACAAATACCGCGGAGAATGCGAGCCGGTCCTCATCGGGCTTCAGCGACGCGATGCCTGCCGAGAGCGCGTGCGGGAGCATGGGGATGGTCGCGTCTACCAGATATACGGATGTTCCGCGCTTCTGCGCTTCCTCGCCGATTGCGGTGCCTGGTTTTGCAAAAAAACTCGCGTCGGCGATATGGATGCCGACCTCATACTTGCCGTCGGGGAGCTCGCGGAGCGACAGTGCGTCGTCAAAGTCTTTGGCGGTAATAGGGTCGATGGTCATGGTCAGGCGGTCACGATAGTCGGCACGCTTAGGCAGTTCTTCTGCAATTATTTTTGAGTGGTTTTTTTCCAACTCGGCAGCCTCCTTCTCAACTTCGGGAGAAAAAGAAGTTTTGAAACCGTGCTCCATAACAATCGCGTTCATCTCGGCGCGATGCTCGCCTGCTTTGCCTATCGTTTCTATAATTTTGCCTTTGGCGACCTTGCCGTCATAACTGAGAAGCTCGACAAGTATTTTGGTGCCGTCGGCGGGAGTACCACTGACCTGTATCGGCTCGTTGAAGCGCTGGTCGTCGGCCAGCACCTGACCTCCTTTGACCGTGCATACAAACTCGGTTTTGGCGCGGGCGACGATTTTTTTGACGCGGCCCCTCGGGCGAGGGAATAGCGAAAGTATTTCGACTTCCACTTGGTCGCCGTTGAGCGCGCCGTTGAGCTTTTCGGGGAATATCTCTATATCCTCTTTGCCGGTCTCCCATGGCATATACCCCGTGCCTTTGCGGGTTACCTGCACGATGCCCGAGACGTGCTTCTTCTCCGTTTTACCCTTATTTCTAGTCACTTGTTGCGCACTATAGCATATGTGTGCTACAGTGTCGCGCATGCTTACTATCAGGCTTACCCGCGTCGGAAAAAAGAAGGATGGCTCCTTCCGCGTTATCGTCGTGGAATCCAAACGCAAGGTCCAGCCGGGCAATTATCTGGAGATGGTGGGCTCCTACGACCCGCGTGTCGACACCGTTTCTTTAAAGGCAGACCGCATCAAGTACTGGATTTCGATGGGTGCCACCGTCTCGGACACCGTGCACAACCTGCTTGTTTCCCAAAAAATAATCGACGCCAAAAAGATAAATGTTTTGCCCAAGAAAACGGTGCCGAAAAAGGAGGAGGTAAAAGAGGAGGTGAAAGCAGAAGTAAAAGAAGAGCCTGTTAGTACTGAAGTTGCAGCAGAAGTGCCGGCTGATACAATTGCAGAGTAAGGTTTATATAAATTAAATATACTGATATGGCAGAAAAGGATCAGGAGTTTCTGGAGTTTGTTATCAAGGGTCTTGTTGAGCACCAAGACGACGTCAAGATTAAGCGCGTTGTCGACGAGATGGGCGTTCTTTTGACGCTCGACCTCAACGCCGAGGACATGGGTAAAGTTATCGGCCGCTCTGGCAACACCGCCAAGGCTATCCGCACACTCCTGCGCGTGGTCGGGATGAAAAACAACGCCAGGGTTAATCTCAAAATCAACGAGCCGGCCGGCGGCCGCATTGACGGCGCGGCGCCTTCGGGCGGTACGGCCGCGCAAGGCTGGGATGGCACGCACGAAGCGCCCGCCACCCCCGCGATGAAGAGCATCGACGAAGCCATGGGCGACTTGGGAGCCATCTAATTTTTGCAATGAACTTTCATGTCATAACCCTCTTTCCGGAGGTGATAGACGCTTATACGCAAGCGTCTATTTTGGGGCGCGCGCAGAGGGAAAAACTTTTGAAGGTTAAGCTGTACCAGCTGCGCGACACCGCGGGCAACAAGTGGGGCAAGATTGATGAGCGGCCGTACGGCGGCGGCCCCGGCATGGTCCTGCGCGCCGAACCGGTCAT
>CAYHVJ010000033.1:0-2040 GCA_964360085.1 uncultured Candidatus Saccharibacteria bacterium | reverse complement strand
AGCCGAGTTGCCAGCCATGAAATCTACACCCGCCCGGAAGTTTTGAAAGTTAAGGGCAAATCCTACCGCGTGCCAAAAGTCCTCCTCTCCGGTCACCATGCAAACATGGATAGTTGGAAATCCAAAAAACGCAGTGGACAGGGGATTTGACACCAAAACACGACCTGCTATACTCGATAGCGAAACCAACAGGGGCCCCGAAAGGGGCAGATTGCGTATCGAGTGGGGGTTTCGATACAACCAAGTGCGAGAAAATACCTAGAGCTTCATAAAGAAGCAGAGGGAACGCTATGCGTGCCCGCTCTTTTTGTGTTTATTAGATTTAGACCAAAGGCAACACCTTCCAAAGCTAAGGAGTCGCCTTAAAACCAAACCATATGCGTGAAAAAAAACACTTCGCCCGGTTCCGCGCCCCGCTGGTACCGACTCCGAACCTCGTCGCCGCACAAGTAGACTCCTACAAGTGGGTGCTTGAGAAGGGGCTGCGCGAAGCGTTTAAAGAGTTCACGCCTATTAAGGACTACTCCGGCAAGAAGTTCGACCTCGAATTTTTGAAGGTCGATATCGGCGAGCCAAAGTTCGACGAGCACTATGCCAAGGCGCAAAAGGCGACACTCGACATACCTGTCCGCGCGCAGATAAAACTGACAAACAAGGTTACCGGCTCGATAAAGGAGCAGGAGATATTCCTCGCCGACCTGCCTATCATGACCAGCCACGGCACCTTTGTCATCAACGGCGTCGAGCGCGTCATTGTGCCGCAGCTCGCGCGTTCCTACGGCGTCTTCTTTACTTCCGACGAGGTCAAAGGCAAGCGCCACTTCGGCGCCAAAATAATCCCCGCGCGCGGCGCGTGGATAGAGATGGAGGCCGATGCTCTCGGCGACATCAACGTGCGCATCGACCGCAAGCGTAAATTCCCCGCCGTATCACTTTTGCGCGTACTCGGCGCGCACTTTGACAGCGATATAAGATCGCTCTTTGCCAAAACTCCCGAGGGCAAAAAGTGGGCTGAGCTCGCGCTAGAAAAAGACCCGGCTAAAACACTGGATGAGGCATACGTCGAAATCCACAAGCGCCTGCGCGACGGCGACCTCGCCACCGCTGCAAACGCGCGCGAGTACATCAACTCTATATTCGGCACCGACCGCTACGACCTCTCGCGTGTCGGCCGCTACCGCTTTAACCAGCGATTTAACAAGTCACTCGACGAGGTGGAGCTCAAGCGCAAAACCCTCTCGCTGGATGACCTTGTGCTTGTTATACAAAATGTGCTTGCGCTTGAAAACAATCCAGACGCGCAGGAAGACAACATCGACCACTTGGGCTCTAGGCGCGTGCGCTATGTCGGCGAAATGCTCTCTTCGCGTTTGCGCGTCGGGCTCACCCACATGAAGCGCAATATACAGGACCGCATGTCGACCATCGATGCGGACGCCACGCTGCCGCAGCAGTTCGTCAACCCGCGCCCGCTGCAGGCCCGCATCAAAGAATTTTTTACCACCAACCAGCTCTCGCAGTTCATGCAGCAGACCAACTCGCTGGAGGAGCTCGAGCACCTGCGCACACTCTCGGCATTGGGCCCCGGCGGCCTTACCCGCGAGCGCGCCGGCTTCGAGGTGCGCGACGTGCACCCGTCCCACTACGGACGCCTCTGCCCCATACAGACTCCCGAAGGCCCCAACATCGGCCTTATTCTGCGTCTCTCGACGTTTGCACGGCTCAATGAGTTCGGCATGATAGAAACTCCGTACGTCAAAGTTGTTGACGGCAAGGTCACCAAAGAAGTCGTGTTCCTCAACGCCGCCGAGGAGGAAAAGCGCACCATCGCGCATGGCGCAACCGAAGTAAAAGAAGACGGCACAATTAAAGATGAGGTGGTGGAGGTGCGCATCAACGGCGCCCCGAACCGCTCGCACCGCAAAGATGTCGACTTTATCGACGTGTCTCCGGAACAGCCGTTCTCCATCGCGACGAACATGATCCCGTTCCTCGAGCACGACGACGCCAACCGCAGTCTTATGGGAAGCAACATGCAGA
>CAYHVJ010000032.1:0-5304 GCA_964360085.1 uncultured Candidatus Saccharibacteria bacterium | reverse complement strand
GGGGCAGCCAGAGGACAATAACACCCCCCTAAATTACTGTCAACACTTCATGAAGTCCCCATGAGGCTCATGAAGAACGCCGGTTTATATTCCGAACGGGTTCAGGGCGCCGCGGACCTCGAAGTGGAGATGCGAGCCGGTTGCCTTGCCGGTGCGGCCGACCGCGCCGATTGTCGCGCCCTGCGCAACCTGCTGGCCTGCCGATACGTACAACTTGCTGGCATGGCTATAGAGCGTCTGAGTGCCGTTGCTGTGCTGGATGACGATGTAGTTGCCGTAGCCGCCGTTCCATCCGCCGCCGCCCTTGGCGATTATGACGGTACCGGCGGCGGCGGCGCGTATGCCCGTGCCGCTCGCCGCTCCGATGTCGATGCCGTTGTAGCCGTGCAAGCCCTGCGTCAGAACGCCGCCGTTGACCGGCCAGGCGTAGTAGCCGCCGAGGTCGGGGCCTGCGCCGCCGCGGTATATATTGACTCCGGTTTTTTTGGCGGAAGGTTTTGACGCCGAAGTCGCGACCACAAGCTCGCCGTCAGGCACTACAAGCACTGTGCCCACCGCGAGCGACCCTTGGGGAATGTCGTTGTATTTTGCAATTTCATCCGCATCGGCTTTATATTTTTTGGCAATCGAGGCAAGCGTGTCGCCCTTGGCGACCGTATGGCGCACGCCGGTTATCGGCAGGATGATGAGCGTGTCTCCCTCGCGGATGACGCCGCCTTGAAGATCATTTGCACCCTTAATGGTGTTGACGGTTACGCCGAACATCTTGGCGATGCCGGAGAGCGTGTCGCCCTTGTGCACGGTGTATACGGAAATGGCGGTAGCCTCCGGCGGAGCGTTCTCAACATCGGCCGCAGTGCCCGATGGTCCGTCCTGCGAAAGCAACGCCGTTCCGCCGACCATGGCGATATCGCCGCCGCCGACCGATGGTTTAGGGTCTATATTAGTGGCGGGGGAGAGCAGGACAATTGTCTGGGAGTTTTGTTTGGCTCCGGCGGCCGAGGTTTCGTGCGTAATGCTTTGTAAAAACGCGGGGATAGAAAAAAAACTTGCCGAAACCAATGCAGGTGTAAGCAAGAAGAGAGAGACGCCTGACGATGCAAGCGCAAACCATAAAGACCTATGTACTGAATTCTGCTTCAAAGTGTTAATCTAAGCTGTATTCTGCATGAGTCCGCTAAAAAATGGCTTAACAGAGCCGTTTTTTAACTCCATTCCCTGTACTTTTTTACTATACGCAGGTCGCTTAGACAGCGTCAACCGCTCAAAAGCGCGTCTGTGGACAAACAATGAACATTTGATGAAAAAGCGTTGAAAAATAAGGGTTTTGGCGGTATAGTGAGCTGATGAACCGTGGCGCCCTATTGAACCCACAGCAACGAAAAGCAGTGGAGTCAATAGAAGGCCCGCTTTTAGTGCTCGCCGGAGCCGGGGCCGGCAAGACGAGAGTCATCGCCGAGCGGATACGCAATATAATCCTGCGCGGAGCGGAGCCGGAGAGCATACTTGCCATTACATTTACCAACAAAGCGGCGGGGGAGATGCGCAGCAGGATAGGGCCGGGGCCGTTTGTGTCTACCTTCCACTCTCTTGGACTCACCCTTATAAAAGAAAACGCAAAACTGCTCGGCTACAGGCGCACACCGGCAATTTATGACCGCGCCGACTCCCTGCGAACGATGAAACAAGCGCTCAAAGCCACCGGCGGAGAGGACATCGAGCCGAGGATGGCGCTGGCCGTCGCCTCGCGCAACAAAGGGGAGGGTATAACCGCCGGCATGTACGCCGAAGGAGCGGTATCGTGGCGCGACAAACAGATAGCAGAGGCCTGGGCTTTGTATGAGACGGCTCTGCGCGATGACGGAGCAGTGGACTTTGACGACCTGTTGTTGCGCGCCGTACAACTGCTCGAAAAGTACCCCGAGGTGCGCGAGCAGTGCCACAAACGCTGGCGGTATTTGCACGTGGATGAGTACCAGGACACCAACGTCATCCAGGCACGGCTTGCGGAGCTTTTGGTGGGGCCCGAAAAAAATATCTGTGTGGTGGGTGACATCGACCAAACCATCTACGGCTGGCGCGGAGCACAGATTGAAAATATGCTCATGTTTGAAAAAAAATACGGTGGCGAGGTGGTGGTGCTCGAGGAAAACTACCGCTCCACCAAAGCAATACTCTCCGCGGCAAACAGCTTGATCTTGAACAACACCAATAGGCCGGAGAAAAATCTTTTTACCAAAAACGCGGACGGCGAGCCGTTGTCGCTCTATGTTGCCGGCGATGGCGGGGATGAGGCGCTGTTTGTCGCGCGCAAAATACAGGAACTTTTAGACGAGGGGAGAAAGCCGCAGGACTTTGCCGTGCTCTACCGCGCCAACTTCCAGTCGCGCGCGGTTGAGGAAAAGCTTTTAGACGCCGTCATACCGTACCAGGTTTTGGGTACGAGGTTTTTTGAGCGCAAAGAAGTTAAAGATGTTCTTTCGTTTGTGCGCGCGGCGGTGAGCGAGAACCATGCCGACATCGGCAGGGTTATCGACACATTACCAGGCATTGGTAAGGTGACAAAATTAAAAATTTTGTCCGGACAGGAAGCAACGCTCACCGGCAAAACCCGCGAGCGCGTCGGGGCTATGCGTAAACTCCTTATAAAAATCCGCGCTGATGCGGTAGTGGTGCCTCCGTCAAAGCTTATCCGCGCCACAATTGCGGAGAGTGGTATAGAAAAAACACTCAAGGAGGACAAATTAGAGGGCGCAGAGCGGCTGGAGAACTTAGCCGAGCTGGTGTCGCTCGCGACCCGGTATGACGCGTTGCCGGTGCCGGAGGGTTTGGAAAAGTTTTTGGAGTCGGCGGCTCTCGCCAGCGACCAAGATGAACTTAAAGAAGAAGAAAACCAGGTGCGGCTTATGACTGTGCATGCGGCAAAAGGGCTTGAGTTCCCTTATGTTTTTATCATCGGGCTGGAGGAAGGGCTCTTCCCCTACGAGCGGGAGGATGACACCAAAAAAGACAGTCTGGAAGAGGAGCGCCGGCTCATGTATGTGGCGCTGACGCGCGCGCAAAAGAAGCTATTTCTCTCCTACGCTATGATGCGCAGCATCTTCGGCAACACCGACGTGCGTACAAACTCGCAGTTTTTGGACGAACTGCCCGCGGAGTTAATAGTGGCCGAGAGCCCGGAAAAGCTCGGCAAGACCATATACTTAGATTGATGCAAAAGAAAAAGTCATTGGGGCAGCATTTTTTGCATGCAAAACCGTACCTCAACGCGGTTGCCGATGCCGCGCATATAAAGGAAGGGGAGATAGTGTTGGAAATCGGCCCGGGCGAGGGGGCTCTGACTGAAGTACTGCTCGAGCGGGGTGCCTCGGTGCTCGCGATTGAAAAAGATTCTCGGCTTATTTCTTTTTTGCAAAACAAATTCGTAGAAAAAGATTTTGCAGTAATAGAGGGTGACGCATTGGATTTTGACATTGCAAAATTGAAAATTGAAAATTTTAAATTGATAGGCAACATCCCGTACTACATTACCGGAGCATTGTTTAAAAAATTCCTTACCGCAGAGCACCAGCCGTCGACGCTCGTTTTTTTAATACAAAAAGAAGTTGGAGAAAGAATTGCGCGTTCAAAAAAAGAATCAATACTCTCGCTCTCAATCAAGGCATATGGAACGCCGAAGTATATAAAGACAGTTCCGGCAGGAGCATTTGCACCTGCGCCAAAGGTCGACTCCGCGATACTCGCGGTGGAAAACATTTCGCGCAAAAACTTTGCAAATGCCATGCACGAAGCAAAGTTTTTTGAGCTCGTCAAAAAAGGCTTCTCCCAAAAACGAAAACTGCTGAAAAATAATCTGGGGCCGGGTTATTCTAGTATTTTGCAAAATACTGGAATAGACGATAAAGCGCGGGCGGAAGATGTACCGCTCGAGCAGTGGCTTCTTTTGAGTGCTACTAAAAGAAAGACGTAGATACGGGGTTACCCGTGCCTATCGCGTGCATCAATAACCCAAAAAGAGGTACTGGTGGAATAGTAGGGATAAAACAAACGGTCGGGAGACCGGTAATGCCCAAAAACTGCTGACGTGGCCTTACCGGAGGACCAAAACCGTCGGTACGCGTGATAACCGGAGTGCGCGGCGCCGGCGGCAGTACCCAAATATAAAACTCGGGTACCCACGGGTCGGTAGCCCGGGCGGAGGTCAAGCTTACATAGAGCGCGGGTATACCGGCCCATATACAGGGTATGGAAGGCGCTGTTAGTTTGCCTCCCGAAGACAAACCGGGAATAGAGTACTGCATAGGAAAGGCAAAAGTTGAAAGCGGAAACAAAAAAAGTAAAAGTGGTAGGGATATGCGGGCGAGGTTACGCATATATACAGTATACTTTAAGTAATGGGCATCGCTTTATATCTCCCCAGTAGCCAGTTTACGGTCACAGTACTCTCTATCGCCGCCGCCGGAGGCCTTATCGTCGGCGCCCAGTATGTTACCCGGCCGCAAGATACGGTTGCGAGCCTCTCGGCCGCGCCGGAAACCGTTGCGGAGAGCGACTGGGAGGCCTCGCTGGCACAGGTGCAGGCAACCGCACCAGGCCTGCCCGAGGCGCCGAGCGCCGATGCGGTCTCAAGTCTCCTCAATGCGGCTAAAAGCTCCAACGTCACGGACACCGTGGCGCGGTCTCTCTTTATCAACCTCAGCAACTCCAGCGCGCAAGGGCTTGGAAGCGACCTGCCGACGCAGGAGAGGCTGATTGCCGACGCCGTACAACAGATGCCGTCGGCAACTCCGCAAAAAACATTTACCGCCAAAGACCTGTTGCTCGTCGACGATTCTCCCGCCTCACAGCGCCTCTACGGCAACCGGGTTATGGAGGCTCTTGCGCGGCACACCGGTGCCACCTCGCGTGCGGTTTTGTTGGCGGTAGGCAAGGCGACCGACACCAACAATCCTGCCGAGCTTGAGGCGTTGATTGATATAGAAAAGGAGTACTTGGCACTGGTCAACGACCTTGCGGAAGTGCCGGTCCCCAAGACATTGGCGCCGCTGCATACAAAAATACTCAATGATATCGGCATCGTGGCAGTGAGTGTCCGCGATCTTAACAACGTGCTCAGCGACCCTGTCCGCGGACTTGCCGGCCTCCAGAGATACAACGACATGCTCGGCGAGGTGGGGCGCGTGTTCACATCTATCGCTGAGGCGCTCAGTAAGAACGGTATACTTTTTAATAAGGACGAACCGGGCGCGGCCTGGGCGGTCTTTACCTCCCCATAAACAAAAATGAACAGGAGAACTATTTTTA
>CAYHVJ010000031.1:1263-5461 GCA_964360085.1 uncultured Candidatus Saccharibacteria bacterium | reverse complement strand
GAGGACTCCGGCCCGTAAATTTCGAGGATGCGGCCGCGCGGATAGCCGCCGATGCCGAGCGCCCAGTCAAGGCCGATGGAGCCGGAGGGCACTACGTCTACATCAACTCTCGGAGCCGCTCCGAGCATCATAATGGCTTCGTCGCCGAATTTTGTTTTTATCGCGCGTATCGCCGCGTCTATCGCGGCGTTGTCTTTGCTTTCGCGCGACGCTACCGTCTTTGCCGGAACCTCCTTCTTTCCTTTTTTAAACGCCATATTTGTTTATACAATAATTTACTACATTAAACGAAATGCTTTTACTCGCGCGGCGGCCGAACCTGTCTACTGCAGCCACGGTCACTACAGTATATCCTGCAGGCGGGGAAAAGTGGTACACAAATTTGCCCGCCTCGTCTGTGTATGACGGAGCGTCGTTTATGGTCAAAAAAGAGATGTTTTGAGCCGTCCCTACAACAGTAATTGCCGTAGTCGATGTGGCAGAGCCGTCGACGGGGGACTCGATGGTAATTTCAGGGCCCTCCAAGAGCTTCCGCGCCTCGAATAACCCGTATGATAAGACAACCAGCACAATACATACAATCAAGACCCGTTTCATTCTCCTTCCGGTGTTGTAGGTCGTTCTGACTGTGTTGGTCGTTCTAGTATCTCCCGCGGTTTGGCGCCGTCGCCCGGGCCGATGACGCCGCGCTCCTCGAGCATGTCGACAAGCCGCGCAGCGCGCGCGTAGCCGACGCGCAGTTTGCGCTGGAGGTAGCTGGTCGACGCTTTACCGGCCTCGAGCACGGCAAAATGCGCCGCGGCGTACATGTCGTCGTCAATTTCTTCATCATCGCTAAAGTCGCCGCCGGCTCCGGCGGAGAGTCCGACGCAGTCCTCGCCTTTTTGTGCCAGCGACATTTCGACCGGCAACTCCGGCTCGTTGTGTTTTGCGATAAAGTCGACGACCGCTTTCACCTCCTTTTCGCTTATGAAAGCGGTTTGCAGGCGCACCGGCTTGTTCATGTCGGCGGAGAGGTAGAGCATGTCTCCGGCGCCGAGCAGGGTTTCGGCGCCACCCTGGTCGAGGATGGTACGCGAGTCGATTTGAGAGGAAACCTGCAAGGCGATCCGCGCCGGCACGTTGGCCTTAATAAGGCCGGTGATGACGTTCACGCTGGGGCGCTGGGTGGAGAGTATAAGGTGGATGCCGATAGCGCGGCTCATCTGTGCCAAGCGAACTACCGCGGCCTCCAGCTCGCGCGGGAACGTATGCATGATATCGGCTATTTCGTCGATAAGGATGACGATATATGGCATTCCCTCCGGTACTTCGTCGCCTTCCTTGGGCGGGCCGTTCTTTTTTATTTTTTCTAATGCGGGGGCAAGTACGTTTTGGTGATATGACTCCACGTCGCGGACGCGATGCGCCTCCAGTACGTTATACCGGCGCTCCATTTCGCGGCCCGCCCAGCGTAGCGCCGTTATGGCTTTTTTAGCATCGGTTATAACCGGCGTCAGGAGATGCGGGAGCGAGCGGTAGAGCGTAAGCTCTACGCGCTTGGGGTCTATCATAATAAAGCGCAGCTGTTGCGGCCCGCATCGGTATACCAGCGAGTTTATAAGCGTGTGGATAGCGACCGATTTGCCCGAGCCTGTGGCGCCGGCGACCAGCGCGTGCGGCATTTTGGAGACGTTGGCAAAGACCGCGCCGCCGGCGATGTTGCGGCCGAGCGCCACCAAGAGCGGCTTGTGGCTCTCGGCGAATTCCGGTGACTCAAGCAGAGCGCCGAGCCCCACCGTAACTTTGGCTGAGTTGGGGACCTCGATGCCGACCAGCGACTTCCCCGGTATCGGCGCTTCGATGCGGACAGACGATGCAGACAGAGCAAGCTCGAGATTTTTCTGCAGAGTCAGTATTTTTTGCAGGCGCACGCCTTCGGCCGGCTTGACCGCGTAGCGGGTCACCGAGGGCCCTATTGAAATTTCGTCGAGCTCAACCGTAATGCCGAAGTTCTGGAGCGTGCGCTTGATGATGTTGGCGTTGCCTTTGATGTCGCCCACACCCGGCCGGCCGCGGTCGCGCTCAAGCAAAGAGAGCGGCGGGGGGGTATACGGCGACAAAAGAGATTTTAAGTTAACCGCCGGCTTTGTCGAGCGGACCTGCTCCTGTTTCGGCATACTTATTGGCAAATCATCATCTGTTTCTTCTTCAATCAAAACTTCCTCTTCTTCGTCATTGTCGAGCCCGAATCCGGCAACTTTCGGTTCTGTGTCAGACTTCCGTCCGGTCAGTTTTGCATAGAGTTTTGAGAGCACGCGCCACAGCGCCGCGAGCGGCTCAAAGGTAATGCTTCCTTCAAGCAGGAGCAAGAGCGATATAAGCGTAAGCCCGCCGAGCACTATGAGCGACGCATAGATGTCGAGATATTTAACCGCAGGGTCGGCTATGATACCTCCAAGCAGGCCGCCGTTATGCGAAACCGCCTGTATAAATCCGAGCCCCGCGACAAAAAAGAGCGCGCTCGCGATTAGTTTGAGCGCCGTAATGCCGCCGCGCTCCTGCCGCAGGGCGTTGCCAGCAAGCACAAAAAACAGCACCGGCAGCAGAAAGTAGCCGACCCCGAGTAGCTTGGCAAAGAGCCGGTAGGCATCCGAGCCGGCGATACCCGCGGCGTCAAAAGAGGCGAGCGTCAGAAAGAGCCCTGCAACTATGAGCAGGACTACAATAATTGCGCGCTTGGTTTCTTGCGGGACAGAAGACAGGGGACTCCAACCGTCTTTTTTACCGTTCTTCCGTGCCATATGGCGAAATAATAGCATAATAAGCAGCAGTCTTGCGCGGTTAGTATTACTTGTTACACTCTAGGACATGCGTGTCCCTTACTTTTTATGACATTTTATAAAAGACATTAAAAGACATTATGCCGGACAATAGCAAAAAATTTCATGAATTTGCCCTTCAGTCTATCCTTTTTAAGGGACGGAGCGATTGGTATTTTTGTCATCTAAAGACCGAAAAGATAGCACATGTATTGGTACTGCTCGCGCAAGGTTCCGGGGCGGCGGCAGATGATATTACCGAGGCCGCCGGCCGGGCCGCATCTCTTTCAGGCGAGATAGCGCATCTTGCCGCCGGCGAGGTTGATGCCCCGATCGTACTGGCCGATATCTTTGCGCTCCTTGGAACTGTGCGGATGCTTTCCACCTGCAAAAGCCTATCTTCTGAAGCCGGTGCTGTCTTAGTACGCGAATTGGAGCAGGTGGCGGAACGGCTGGTGCGGGGCTCGCACCCCTCCCCTTTTGTCTCTCCCGAGGACTTCTCAATACCCGCAATCGGGGAACATCAAACACCAACGTCGGGACATCCGATGCTTAGCACTTCTATAAAGGACAATAGGACTAAAGGACAAAGTAAAGGACAGTCCGAGAGAATGTCTTTAATACTTGACCTTGTCCGGAAGCGTAAAAGCCTCTCAATCAGGGAAATAGCCTCTGTAATAAGGGATTGCAGCGAAAAGACCATCCAGCGGGAGCTCAATATATTAATAGAGCGCGGTCTTATTAGGCGCGAGGGGGAGCGCCGGTGGAGCATGTACCTGCCCGCCTAACGGGCTATCCCCTTATCCCCTGTTGCCTATTGCGGGGTTTCTGTATATATTTGGAATACCCTTACAACAAGGCCATAGCTCCCTCGCGGGGGCATTGTGCGTTGTCCACAGGGGTTTTAAGCGGGTTTTCGCCCAAGCTCATATAATGAGTGTTGGCGGCCTAAATAAAGAAGGCAGTTCGTTGACAACTTCATACTCCCGAATTCCTTGTCCCTTTACGAAAGATTAAGGCTGATATTCCGTCTCCCCATTTAGCTACCAAGGCCAAGAGGCCAGGTAGAGCATGTGCGTGTGCTTTTTACTCGTCGATTACAAGTAAGTTTATTCGTTCGTTAGTTAATTAGAAAGTATTATCGGTATGACTATTACCAACAGTTCACTCCGATTGGTTGCTCTCGTAACCGGTGTTGCAGTCGCTCTCGCTCTCATGGGCGCAGTGGCTATAGCTCCGGCACAGGCCGCAGGCCTTACGCAGACGCAGATCCAGTCGATCACCTCGCTCCTCGCGTCTTTCGGCGCTGATGCAGCGACTATCGCAAACGTCACCGCGGCTCTCAACGGCCAGGCGACTCCGGGCACCGGAGGTTCCGGCACCGGCGGCGCTTGCCC
>CAYHVJ010000031.1:0-1163 GCA_964360085.1 uncultured Candidatus Saccharibacteria bacterium | reverse complement strand
GGCACAGGCACCGGTACGGGTACCGGCACAGGCACCACGGGCGGCCAGATAACGGTCAGCTCAGGTGCACAGCCTGTTAACTCGCTCGCGGTTGTGAGCGCTTCGCGCGTTCCGTTTACGACCTTTACCGTAACGAACAACAGTTCGGGAGCGGTTGTGGTCAACAGCGTAACCGTCCAGCGCGTAGGCCTCGGCGTCGATGCCAACTTCAGCGGCGTTGTCCTCTTGGACCAGAACGGTCTCCAGACCGGCACCGCCAAGACGCTCAACTCCAACCATCAGGCTAACCTCGACGGCTTCACTCTCGCGGCAGGAGCCTCGCAGACCTTTACGGTTGCGGGTAACATCCAGACAGACGCGGGCGGCGCGGAGTCCGGCCAAGTGGTCTCTCTCCAGGTTGTTGCAATCAACACCGGCGCGACCGTGTCCGGCTCGCTCCCTATCAACGGAGCATCGCACACCATCAACACGACCTTGACGCTCGGCTCGGTTTCTACGACGACTTCGTCGTATGACCCGGGTGCTGCTCAGACCAAGAACATCGGCGATTCCGGAGTCCGCGTCTCGGGCCTCCGCTTTACCGCCGGCTCGGCTGAGGACCTCAAGCTCTACAACATCCGTTGGCGCCAGGTCGGCACGGCTTCAGCCTCCGACATCTCCAATGTGATGACCTTCGTAGGCGACACCGGCTACCCGACTACTCTGTCGGCGGACGGCAAGTACTACACGACCGTGTTCCCAGGCGGCCTCTTGATCGCCAAGGGCAACTCGATTGATGTGTACACCAAAGTCGACCTTACCGGTTCCAACTCTGCCTCCCGCACGGTTGACCTCGACATCGACAAGGTGACCGACGTCTACTTCGTCGGCCAGACCTACGGCTACGGTATCGCCCCTGCTGGCACCGGTACTCCGTGGTTCACCGGCTATATCACGACCATCAACGCGGGTACGGCGACGACCATCGGCAAGGCTGTCGAGGTTGCCGCTCAGAACATCGCGGTTAACGTCCCCAACCAGGTTCTCGGCGGATTCGCTACGGACTTCAAGGGTGAGGCGGTCTCCGTGACTTCGCTCCCGATCACTATCGCGACTTCGTCCGGCTTTTACGGCTCGGGCGTAATCACTTCGATCTCGCTTGTCGACAGCAACGGTGTTGTTGT
>CAYHVJ010000030.1:0-5503 GCA_964360085.1 uncultured Candidatus Saccharibacteria bacterium | reverse complement strand
TCAAAGAGATTACGGCGCGGCTAAAGTTTATGCTCGACGTGGGGCTCGACTACCTGACGCTCGATAGGCGCGCCAACACGCTCTCCGGTGGCGAGGCTCAGCGCATCCGGCTTGCAAGCCAGCTTGGTTCCGGCCTCGTGGGCGCGCTCTATGTGCTCGACGAGCCGACTATCGGTCTGCATCAGCGCGACAACGAGCGGCTGATAAAGACTCTGCTTAATCTGCGCGACCTCGGCAATACCATTATTGTCGTCGAGCACGACGAAGACACCATCTATTCGGGCGACTATTTAGTGGACATCGGCCCTGGCGCCGGCGTGCACGGCGGGCGCATCGTCGCTGAAGGCTGGCTCGACAAACTGCTTACGGCTAAAAAGAATGACAGCGGTTCGGTGACGCTTTCGTACCTCCGCGGCGAGAAGGCGATAGAAGTACCGGAAGCCCGCCGGGAAAAAGATAAAGGCTCACTCAAAATAAAAGGCGGCTCCGTGTTTAATATCAAGAATCTTGACGTCCAGGTGCCTCTCGGGCGGCTGGTTGCGGTGACAGGGGTGTCGGGCTCGGGCAAGTCATCGTTCCTCTATGAGATTATGTACGAGAACCTGCGCGCGCGGTTTGATAAAAAGTACCGTTCGAATAAAACACACAACGCAGCCAAATTTGAGGGGAGCGAGCATTTGAGCCGTGCCATACTCATCGACCAGTCGCCGATAGGCCGGACGCCGCGCTCCAACCCCGCCACTTACACCGGCTCATTTACTTTTATCCGCGAGCTTTTTGCCGAAACCAGCGAGGCGCGCGCCCGCGGATGGAAAGCCAACCGCTTTTCCTTCAACGTCAAACAGGAGCGCGGCGGCGGCCGGTGCGAGACCTGCGAGGGCAACGGCGTTATTGCAGTCGAGATGCACTTCCTCCCGACCGTGTATGTCACATGCGATGTCTGCAACGGCAAGCGCTTTACTAAAGAGACGCTCGAGGTCAAATATAAAAATAAGAATATCTACGACATTTTGTGCATGACGGTTGAGGAAGCACTGCAATTCTTCGGCGACATACCGTCTATTTACGATAGGCTCAAAACGCTCGATGAAGTGGGCTTGGGCTACTTGGAGCTCGGGCAGTCCGCGACGACACTCTCCGGCGGAGAGGCGCAGCGTGTCAAAATATCCAGCGAACTGTACCGCCCGCATTTGCAAAAGACAATTTATCTTTTAGACGAGCCTACCGTCGGTTTGCACTACGAAGATGTACGCAAGCTCATCGACATCCTCAACCGCCTTGTGGCGGCGGGGAACAGTGTGGTGCTTATTGAGCATAATATGGATATCATAAAAAATGCTGATTGGATTTTGGACTTTGGCCCGGAGGGCGGGGTCGGCGGCGGCAAGCTGGTCGCCAAAGGCACTCCCGAAGATGTGGCAAACAACAAAAACTCCCATACGGGCAAGTATCTCAAAAAAGTGCTTAAATAGGCCTCCATGTTTGTGGAGCAATTTAAAAAGAAAGCCAAGCGGATGCCGGACTCGCCGGGGGTTTATTTCTTTTTGGGAAAGAACAAAAAGGTGCTCTATATCGGCAAGGCCACGAACCTGCGCGATAGGGTACGGAGCTACTTTGTAAAGGAGCTTAGCACGTTGCGCTCGCCGCTTATTGCAAAAATGGTTGCACAGGCGGTGTCTGTCGATTGGCGCAAAACCGACTCGGTGTTGGAAGCTTTGCTTTTGGAAGCCAGCCTTGTTAAGACATATAAACCAAAAGCTAACACCGACTTAAAAGACGACAAGAGTTTTAATTATGTAGTTGTTACGAAAGAAGATTTTCCGCGGGTCCTAGTTGTTCGTGGGCGAGAATTGAAAATTGCAAAATTAAAAATTAAAAATTCTTTTGGCCCGTTTCCGCACGGCATGCAACTGCAGCAGGCGATAAAACTCATTAGAAAGATTTTTCCTTTTAGAGACAAGTGTACTCCGGGACAAAAGCGGCCCTGCTTCAACGCCCAGCTCGGGCTATGCCCGGGCGTCTGCCACAGCATCGTTACTAAGCAGGAGTACCGTAGCAATATCCGGCACATTGTTCTTTTGTTTGAGGGCAAAAAGAAGCAGCTAATAGTGGCTCTTAACAAAGAGATGCGCGCTGCCGCAGGGGCTGAAGAGTTTGAGCAGGCCAAGGAACTCCAGCGCCAAATGTACGCTCTGCAGCATATTCAGGATATTTCTTTAATTAAAGATGAGTATCGTTCCCTCGACGCTGCTCGGGACAAGTCGACGCGGATCGAGGCGTATGATGTTGCCCATTTGCGGGGTAGCGCAGCGGTGGGCGTGATGGTGGTAGTTGAAAGCGGCGAGGCAAATAAAAACCAGTACCGCAAATTTAAAATAAAATCAGCTAAGGCGGGCGATGACACGGGCGCGCTTAAAGAAGTTTTGTCGCGCCGCTTGGGGCACGACGAGTGGCCTCTGCCGCGCTTGATTGTAGTGGACGGCTCCACCGCGCAGATAAACGCCGCGCGCAACATACTTGCCGAGTACGGGATGGCTATACCGGTCGTGGGCGTGGTCAAAGACGAAAAGCACCGCCCGCGCAACATACTCGGTGACCGCAATCTTATAAAAGACAAAGAGCGCGAGATTCTATTCGCCAACGCCGAGGCGCACCGCTTTGCCATCGGGTATCACCGTAAAACAAGCCGCAGGGAACTTACGCTATAATTGTGCAATGCATACGGTAGTAGCGGTTTTGCGGGGAGGGCCAAGCAGGGAGTATGACGTTTCACTCAAGACAGGGGCGAGTGTTTTGGAGGCGCTCGATAAAGAAAAATACGAGCCCCGCGATATTTTTATTGACCGCAACGGGCAGTGGCATATGCACGGCATCGGAGTCGCGCCTGAAAAGGCTTTGTTCGGAGCCGACGTCGCCTTTAATGCATTGCACGGGCACTACGGCGAGGACGGCGAAGTACAGCACCTGCTCGAGCAGATAGGAATCCCGTACACCGGCTCGGGCACGGTGGCCTCGGCAACCGCTTTTAATAAACAGCAGACAAAAGATATCGCCAAAAAATTGGGAGTCAAAGTGGCGCACGGCGTAGTGGTAGAAAACACCCGCAATATTGAAGCGCTTGCACACAATATCTTCCGCACCTTTCCGCATCCGGCTATTGTTAAGCCTGTTACCGGAGGTTCGTCGCACGGGACTACCATTGCAGAAAACTTTGCACAGCTGGAGCGCGCACTTGCTGCCGCTTTTGATTATGCGCCGCAGGCGTTGGTTGAAGAATATATAAAAGGGAAAGAAGCAACTGTTGGCGTAGTTAATGATTTTAGAAACGAAAAAACATACGCACTTTTGCCAACTCCGCACGAAGTACTAAGCCAAAAAGAAAAGAACGGTTTAGTTGCGATTGCAAAGAAAATACATGACGGTCTTGGTCTTAGCCACTATTCCGAGTCGGACTTTATTGTTTCGAAGCGAGGAATTTATTTTTTGGAGGTCAATACTTTGCCAAACTTGTCCAAAGAGTCGCTCTTTCATAAATCGCTCAACGCGGTCGGCTCGTCTTTGTCTCACTTTATCGACCATGTTATCGGGCTTGCCCGCAACAAAAGATGAGTAAACTATCCAAAAAAAGATGCGCGGCGTGCGAGAAGGAAACAGATACGCTGAACCCCGACCAAGCGCAAGAGCTGCTGAAGCAGTTAAGCGATGAGTGGATGCTGATAGACCAGTGTCGGATGCTGGCGCGGAGTTTTGTGTTTAAAGACTTTAAGCAGGCGCTCGACTTTGTAAACAAAATCGGCGTCATTGCCGAGGAGGAACAGCATCATCCGGACCTGACGGTAGGATACGGTAATGTGGGAGTTGAACTGACCACCCACGCCATCGGCGGTTTAAGTGAGAATGACTTTATTGTCGCGGCTAAGATATCCGCCATAGGCGGACCAGCCTCAGGCTGGGACGAAAAGTAACCGTGTTTACAGTGTATGTCTTAAGAAGTCTTGTTAGTGCAAAACGTTATGTAGGAAGTACGGGGAAAAGTCCGGAGATTCGATTAGGTGAACACAATAGTGGTTCAAATAAGTTTACTAGAGGACATAGACCATTTGTACTTTTATACACTGAGGAGTTCCAAACAAAAACAGAAGCTCTTAAGCGTGAGATATTTTTAAAGAGTGGACAAGGTAGGAAGTTTTTAGATAGTATAGTTAGCTAGCTTGGGCCCGTAGCTCACTTGGTAGAGCGCCTCATTTGCAATGAGGAGGCAACCGGTTCGATCCCGGTCGGGTCCACATCAGCAGAGTTTTGGTCCACAAAGCTCTCAAATAACCTTGTGCTGCTTAGTTCATTTGCGGTTCGATAGCCATCCTCTTTGGAGTAGGCCAGGCGCTTCTCGAATAGGAAGTAAAATAGCCTGTGTTTTTCGGCCACATCGACCTTATCCCATATCTTTATTGGGTTTTTCAGCACATCGGTAGACTTACCCAAGGCGGTTCGATAAGGCACCCCGAGGTCGCTTTTAGCGTCTATCGCGATGTTCCTGAGCTCTTTTAGGGTTTGCTCTATCTGATCCTCGTAAGCGCTTCGCATTTCATCGGAGCGCGCCCTACGTGCCAAATCAGTAAGTCCGCGTACTTTTTCATCAAGTTCTATACGGCGATGTTCACTAAGTACCCACTGTTGTTTTAGCTCTTGGATCTCTTGGCGCCACACCCTATCGAAGGTTAGTTCGAGGAGCTCACTCACATCTGCTTTAAGGCGATTACTTCTGAGGAGGTTGCGGAAGTCCCGCTCCACACATTCCTTAGGTAGACTCTTGGCATACAAAATGCAGCTTTTTTCTATGCAGTAGTAGTAGGAGTAGCTCTTTGAACGTCCTTTGCTGTTAGCACCCGTCAACTTGTTACTGCAGCTGGAGCATACAAGCAAGCCGCGCAACGAAAACTCGGGTGACACATCGATACGGACGCGAGCCTTAGTTTCTTCCTTTTGTAGACGCCTCTCAATTATTTCGAAAGTCTCGAGTGAGATTATTCCTGCGTGTTGCCCTTTACGCCGTACTACTCCCCACGGGGAATACTCTATGTAGCCTGCGTGGAAAACATCTCTCAAAATTGAGGTTACCTCATCGATAAAATGTTCAGGTGTACGTTTAGACTTTTTCCAAAAGTCTCGCTCATATAAAAACCGCGCCACATCAATTTTTCTTTGGAGCTTTGCTGATGCAAAACTCTCCAGTGCCTCTTTCAATATGGTTTTACCTTCTACGTTGGCCACATGCACCTTACCGCGCACAGTGTCCTTGATTATGTCGTACCCACGCTTACCAGCGAAGGCCCAGTACCCCATGTCTAGGCGAGCTTTCATTTTTTGGACAACCTGTCGACGGTTTTGGTGTCGGTCAAGCTCATTGCCAGCCGCGAGTACTGTATCCACAAACATTCCCTCAGGGCTATCGTCAAAGTTGTAGTGGGGGCAGCGCAATATGACGCCGCGAGCCTTGAAGGCC
>CAYHVJ010000029.1:0-5859 GCA_964360085.1 uncultured Candidatus Saccharibacteria bacterium | reverse complement strand
GTGAACGTCTGTCCGCACCATACTACATCCTTTCTATTTTGCCTAGCCGCTCGACAATAAGTCCGCGGATTAAAAGCGAGGAGAGCGCGACATTGGCTTCCTGCGCGGAGAGGCCGGCGTTTTCTATAAGCTCGTCGCGCACCAACGGCTCCACCAGTGCGTGGAGCGCTTTCACCTCCTCTTTGCTTAAGTCGGTAGGGAGCGCCGCCTGTTTTGGAGTGTCGAGCGGTTTTATGCCGAGCGCCTGCAAAATATCGTCGGCCGTGCGCACCAGCGTAGCGCCCTCGCGGATAAGCCGGTTGACTCCCGCGCCGGTCTCGCGCCCCAGCTCGTGGGGAATAGCGAGCACCTCGCGGTTGTAGTCGAGCGCGAGCCGCGCGGTTATAAGCGTGCCGGACTTTTCTCCCGCTTCTATTATTAAGGCGGCCTGCGACATGCCGGCGCTTATACGATTGCGCTTGGGGAAGTCGTGTATCATCGCTTTGTGCGGGCCCTTGTCCTCGGATATAAGCGCACCGCCGTGCGCCAAGATGCGCTGTGCCACGGGGCGATTGGTCGACGGATAGATACTCGCGTCGTCCAAAGACGACGGCAAAACCGCTACGGTGTGGAGCCCCACGTCCATCGCCGCTTTGTGCGCCTCGGAGTCGATACCGAGCGCCATGCCGGAAATTATTGCCACAGGGTAGCCGGCAAGGCCGGCAATAAGCTGTTGGCAGACGCGCCGTCCGTATATAGAGGTGGCACGGGAGCCGACGACGCACAGATACAAATGTCCTTTCGGCGGCAGCTCGCCGCGGATGTAGAGGACTTTTGGCTTGTCCGGAATTTCCTTGAGCAAAGGCGGGAAGTCGCACGGCTCCAGTTGGCGTACAGGGAATGCCATATGATAGGATTATTCTAACTCTATATTTTATGCTTGACATCAAATTTATCCGCGAGAACGCCGACTTGATTGCGGCGGGCGCAAAGAAAAAGCATCTGGAAGTCGATATCGCCCAACTGCTTGGGGCGGATGAAAAGCGACGCGCGCTGCTGGTCGAGGTAGAAACAATGCGTGCCAAACAAAACGAAACCAACGACGCGGTTGTTAAGGCAAACCCCGGAGAGCGCGTCGACCTTATCGCGCAGATGAAGAAGTTGAAAGAAAATCTGCAAAAGAAAGAAAAAGAGCTGCAAGAAGTCGACCATGAGTGGCAGCTGCTGATGGTGCAAGTTCCTAACATTCCGGACCTCTCGGTGCCGGAGGGTGCGTCGGACACCGACAATGTCGAAGTACGCGTGTGGGGAGAAAAGCCTGATATTAAAAATCCGAAGAGTCACGTCGACCTGATGCAGGTGCTTGGTATGGCCGACTTTGAGCGAGGCACCAAAGTTTCCGGATTCCGCGGATATATTTTGAGGGGCGACGGCGCATTGCTTAACTACGCGGTGTGGAATTTCTGTATAGACCACTTCGTCAAAAAAGGCGGGTTTATACCGATGCTCGTGCCGTCGCTGGTTAAGCGCGTCGCCTTCCTCGGCACCGGATACTTGCCGCAGGGCGAGGAAGATTTGTATAAAACGCAGGACGGCGATTTTTTGGCCGGCACCGGCGAGGTGGCGACGATGACCTATCATATGAACGAAGTACTCGACAAAAAAGATTTGCCGTTCAAATTTGTTTCCTTTTCTCCGTGCTTCAGGCGCGAGGCGGGGAGCCACGGCAAGGACACTAAAGGGCTCATGCGCGTGCACGAGTTCTTTAAGTTCGAGCAGGTGGTGCTCTGCGAGGCCAGCCATGAGGAATCGGTGCGCTTGCACGAGGAGCTGACAAAAAATGCCGAAGAGCTTTTGCAGGCGCTTGGGCTCCCGTACCGCGTCGTCATCAACTGCGGCGGCGACCTAGGGCTCGGGCAGGTTAAAAAGTACGACATCGAAACGTGGGTGCCGAGCGAGGGCAAGTACCGCGAGACGCACAGCTCATCGTATTTCCACGACTTCCAGACGCGCCGGCTCAACATCCGCTACCGTGATGACCAAGGCAGCCTGCAATACGCGCACTCGCTCAACAACACCGCGCTCGCCACGCCCCGCATCCTTATTTCCATCATCGAAAATAACCAGAACGAAGACGGCTCTATAACCGTTCCGGAAGTTTTGCGCCCCTACTTAGGAAAAGACAAGATTTCTAAATAATTATGGCCCGCGTAGAGTTGCCGGAATCGAGACTGCGCGCGCGCAAGCGCCGGCGGCGCGTGCGTTTTTTTATTATTTCTGTTGCATTTGTACTGCTGGTATTGTCCGGCTTGGTAGGCCTAACATACTTGTCGTCTCTGCAGATAAAAAATGTCGCAATAAGCGGGGCGCAAACACTCTCCTCCAGCACTGTGGAAGCTTTTGTGCGTGAGCGCTTGGCGGGGGAGTACTGGTATGTGTTTTCTAAAAGCAATATTTTTTTGTATCCCAAACAGCAGATTGCCGCCGACCTTATCAAGGCGTATCCGGTGCTTGCGAGCGCCGATGTGCACGCCGATGACTTTCAAAGTATCGCGGTCAATGTGGTCGAGCGGGAACCAAAAGCACTTTGGTGCCCCTCGGATGCCTCGGGACAAGTGTTCCCTTGTTTTTTTATGGATGAAAACGGCATCGTATACGGCGACGCTCCTACTTTTTCCGAACCGGTATACTTGAGTTATTACGGCTCCACGACCAGCAACGCGCTCCCCAAACAGTTTTTGATGCCGCCGGAGTTTCAGGCGCTCACGGCTTTAGTGGATGCTTTGGCGCAAAAAATTTCTGACAGTGACATAACCGCTGTTGAGATAGATAAAAACAAAGACGTAAGCGTGCGGTTTGTAAACGGCTTTATACTGCGTTTTGCGCTATCGGACGCCGGCGGCGATATTTTTGAGCGCTTCAGCCTTGCGCTTACCTCCGAACCGATGAAGGCACATAAACTCGGCGACTTCGAGTACCTCGACTTGCGCTTCGGGGACAGACTGTATTACAAACTAAAGTGATGAAGAACTTCTGGGTCGAACTGCCGAAGCCTTTTTTTGCGTTGGCGCCGCTGGCGAACGTTACCGACGCGGCTTTTCGCCGCATCATTGCAAAATATTCCAAGCCCGCAGGGCCCGCGGTTATGTATACGGAGTTTGTTTCGGCTGATGGATTATGTCTCGCCCCGGAGGAGGGGAGAGCCAAGCTTATGCGCGACCTGGTTTTTAGCGAGGCGGAGCGGCCGATAGTGGCGCAGTTTTTTACCTCCACGCCCGCGCATATGGAAAAGGCCGCCGCGCTGGCGGCTGAGCTCGGGTTCGACGGCGTGGATATCAATATGGGCTGTCCGGACAAGACGATAGAGAAGCAGGATGCCGGAGCAAAGCTGATGCTTAACCCCGAGCGCGCGCAGGAGCTTATTGCCGCAGTAAAGCGCGGAGCACCCGACTTGCCGGTGAGCGTTAAAACCCGCCTCGGCTATAACAAAGATATTTTGGAGGAGTGGTTGCCCGCACTTCTCGCCACTAAACCCGCCGCTATCGCCATCCACGCACGCACACGCAAAGAAATGTCCAAGGTGCCCGCGCGCTGGGAGCGCATTAAACGCGCGGTCGAGATACGCGACGAACTGGGGAGTAAGACTCTGATAATCGGCAACGGCGACCTCAAAGATTTAGAAGACGCGAAACAAAAAATAAAAGAAACGGGCGCTGACGGCGCAATGCTCGGCAGAGCAATTTTTGGCAGGCCGTGGTTGTTTTCTGGCACAGAAAGTCTTTTTTCCGGAGAGATGAACACGACCCCAACTCCTTCAAAAAGACTTTCTGTTTTAGTAGAACACACAAAATTATTTGAAGAACTGCTGGGCGATGTAAAAAGCTTTGCACTAATGAAAAAGCATTTCAAAGCGTACTGCGAGGGCTTCCCCGGCGCCAAAGAGCTGCGAATGAAGCTGATGGAAGCCGAAAATACCGCGGAGGTGGAGTCTATAGTAGAAAAGTTTCTTTTTTGATAGCATACCGGTAGATGAGTCTGTAAGAATGGAGATTCGAAATGCAGAATATAACGCATTTGTCTAAGCAAGACATGGGTCGTGTTGTGAGCGCTCGGCGCCAGCTCCGCTTGTACCCGTTGTGTCTGGAGGCGCTCTTGCGGCTAGCCGAAAGAGGCCGAGCCGTAAGCGAAACGGCGCTCGCGGTTGAAATGGGGTTTAGCCGCTCTAACCACTCGGGGATAGGCCAGGTATGGCGCACCCATCCGGTGCTCAGGGGAGTTGTCCTGCGCTACAATCGCATCATGTCTAAGAAGCATAAAACGCACTTGCGGGATAAATTCAAATCCCGTCAAATCCGGCCGGCGGTCTGACCGCCGGCCTTTTTCTTTTACTAATGACAAACGGTATACTTACCCCATGGCTAAAAAGGGGAGTGATTTAGAACGTACGCCGATGGCGCTTTACCGCAAGTACCGGCCGCATGCCTTTGCCGAGGTGCTCGGACAGCCGGAAATTGTTTCCGTGCTGGAGGCCGCGGTCAAAAGCGGCAAAATCGCCCACGCGTACCTCTTTGCCGGCGGGCGCGGCACAGGCAAAACTTCGATGGCGCGGATTTTGGCGCGCTCGCTTAGTACCGACGAGCAGGATGTGTACGAGATGGACGCCGCCAGCAACCGCGGCATCGACGAAATACGCGAGCTGCGCGACGGCGTCGCGACGCTGCCGTTTGCCTCAAAATACAAATTTTATATTATCGACGAGGCGCATGCGCTAACGCGCGACGCGTGGGGCGCGCTGCTCAAAACGCTTGAGGAGCCGCCGGCGCACGTAATTTTTGTGCTCGCGACGACTGAGCTCGACCGCGTGCCGGAGACAATCACCTCGCGGTGCCAGACCTTCAGCTTTAAAAAACCGTCGCACGAAACGCTCAAAAAGCTGGCACTCGATGTGGCAAAAAAAGAAGGCGCGTCTCTGCAACCGGCCGGAGCGGAGCTTATCGCGCTGATGGGAGAGGGTTCCTTCCGCGACACGCTCGGGATACTGCAAAAAGTGCTCACGGTCTCGTCGGACGGAAAGCTGACGGAAGAGGAGGTGGGCAAAGTGGTAGGCGCGCCCAAGGGCGAGCTCGTAAATACTTTTTTGAAGTCGCTCGCGGATAAAGATATCTCCGGAGCCATAGAAGTCTTCCATTCCGCGGCGCACAACGGCTCGGAGCCGAAAGTCTTTGCGCTCCTCGCGATAGCAAAAGTGCGCGCCGTCCTGTTGCTGCGTTTTGCGCCCAAATTAAAAAAAGAGCTGGAGAGCCAGTTTGGAGGGGATGATTTAAAAATACTGGAGAGTTTGGCGGGCAAAGGAGGTAGCAGTATAAATGCCTCGCTCCTCGCTGAGCTCCTGACCGCGCTTATAGAGATGAACCGCGCGCCCTTGCCGCAGATCCCCATGGAACTTGCGCTCTACCGCGCGCTGGGTGAGCAAAAGTAGCGATAATTTGCTATTGTCTAGTTGTGTTGCAGAAACATTGGGAGATCGTCTAATGGCCCCTAGGTCATCAGATGACCGGGGTCCCGGCCAAAGGCCTAGGGATAGGACATGTCATTCGTTTATATTTTAAAGAGCAGTAAAGACCAAAAACTATACGTCGGAACAACCGATGATCTTGATAAGCGTTTTGAGAGACACAACAAAGGTCAAGTTAAGAGTACAAAAAATCGTAGGCCACTAATGCTTGTTTTTTCTAAAAAGTTCGACACGCTTAGTGATGCTAGGAAGTACGAATGGATGCTGAAATATACGCCAGCAGGTGGTAAACTCAAAAAGCGACTTGTGTCCGGTGCTGGGGGATCGTCTAACGGTAGGACATGAGCCTTTGAAGCTCAGTATCT
>CAYHVJ010000028.1:0-6607 GCA_964360085.1 uncultured Candidatus Saccharibacteria bacterium | reverse complement strand
CTTTTCTTCTTTCTCCTTCTCCTCCGGCCCCTTCCACGAGGTCGAACCTCGTGGATACAGCTTGACCCCGGCCTTCTCCGCCATTTGTTTTAAAACAGTCGGAAAATCGGTCCCGTCCATTTTTTGCAAAAAACTAAAAATATCCCCTCCCTCGCCGCAACCGAAGCACTTGTAAGTCCCACGCTCGGGCGACACATGGAAGGAGGGCGTCCTTTCTTTATGAAAAGGGCACAGCCCTGTGTAAGTCCGCCCCGCCTTACGCAACTTCACATACTGCCCCACAATATCGACAATATTGATGCGGTCCTTAATTTGCTGAACATCCGAGTCCATAAGTACCCGTATTCTAGCCGTTTTCTGCGTATCGCACAGGGGTACTTGACAAAATTATTAGATAGGTGTACAATACAAGTTAGTCAATGCACACCTTAGGGAGAAAGCTATGCCAATCAAACATCAGGTCTTTGTTGTCGCGATGATCTTGATTTCCAGTATTGCCGGCGGAGTCTATGCCGGATCGTTCTTGGTGGGAATCGCCATCGCAGCTGCCCTCGTCACAGTCACTCACAAGCCTCAACTGGCCTGAGCGCCACACCGAAAAAGCCGCGCGACCCTCCGGGGGTTGCGCGGCTTTTTACTTTTCCACATCCAATAATCCACAATGCAATGCGTAGAATTTCGCACATGCGAAATTCTACGCGCTATACTATTACACATATACCTACCATATGGTTATGTCTTCTAAACGCGCCGGTGCTATTGCCGGAAGAGAACTTTTAATTTATCTGCTCGGAACTATAGCAAGCGGGAGTTTTAAAAGCGCAGAACACCCTCAACAAATACGGTACCTATTGCGGTACGGTTATCTGAGCGGCACCTCTGGCCGATACCAAGTTACTGCGAAAGGAAGAAATACAGTGTCCGAAGCAAAAATATGGGAACTTACAATCCCTACGCCGAAAGTTTGGGACGGTCAGTGGCACTTAGTTTTGTTTGACATACCCAATGATAAAAGAAAGCGGCGCGACATATTCCGTGCACGGTTAAAAGAGCTTGGTTTGATTTTGTATCAAAACTCCGTGTGGATATATCCTTATCCGCTTGAGCAAACCGTAAGAGAGATAACGGACTTTTATCGGCTTTCCCCGTGTGTTTCATTTGTCGTCGCCGAGCAAGTAACCGGAGAAAAACAGTTGCGCAGACACTTTAAATTATAAGTAGCGTAAAATGACATAAAATAAAGTGGTAGAATTTCGCATGTGCGAAATTCTACACACAAAACACCACCAAGATTTTTCCAGGTGGTGTTTTACTTACTATTTAATTTTACTCGCTACTCCCCTCGTGCGAGCGGCGGGCGGACGCGGGTGTCTGCCATTTCGCTGGCCACCGGAGCGTATTTGTTTACCAGCTTTTCCTTGACCGAGCCCTTAAAGCCCGTTCCTGCCGGTATGAGGCGCCCGAGGATGACGTTCTCTTTGAGGCCCTCGAGTTTGTCGAGCGCGCCATAAATGGACGCTTTGATAAGCATGCGCGTGGTGTTTTGGAAGGATGCCGCCGAGAGGAAGCTCTGGCGCGACAGCGACACGTCAAGAATACCCATGACCATCGGCTCGCTCTTGGCCGCCTCACCGCCCGCCAGGGTGGCGCGCGCGCTGGTGCGGTTGAGGTCGGCGGCCGGCACGACATCGCCTGGCGAGAACTCCGTCCCGCCGCTGTGCGTCACGCGCACGCGGCTGAACATCTGCCGGATGATAACCTCGACATGTTTGATGGAGATGCTGGCGCCCTGGAGCTCGTAGATCTTGATGACCTCGGCCATGACATACTGCTGCGCGCGCTCCTTGCCCGCGTATTTGAAGAGGTCGGAGAGATCGGCGGAGCCGTCGGTGAGCATCTGTCCCTTCTCTATGCGCGAACCAACCTTGACTGTCGGAATGCGGCGGAAGTGCGCCTCATACTCGATAGTTTCCTTGGCTTTTTTGCCGGCTTTGATGTGCTCAATGTCGGGCGCGACGACGATTATCTTTTCTTTGCCGTCATCCCTTATCTCCACCACTTCGCCAGAGACGGTCGCGATGACCGCCGGGTTGCGCGGCATGCGGCGTTCAAAGATTTCCTCGACGCGCGGGAGGCCGTGGGTTACGTCGCCCTCCGCCGAGGCGGCGCCGCCGGCGTGTTTGATGTTCATCGTCAATTGGGTGCCGGGCTCGCCGATGGCTTGCGCGGCGACGGTGCCTACCGCCTCGCCCATGGCGACCGGCTTCATGGTGCCGAGGTCCGCGCCGTAGCAGCGCATGCAGATGCCGCGAGTAGAGACGCAACCGATTGGGCTGCGCACATATACGCTCTCGGCTCCCGCTTCCTCAACCGACTTTGAGTCGGTCTCAGTTAGAAGCTGGCCTTTTTTGTAGAGCACTTTGCCTTTAATTTCGATGTCGGAGGCGAGGTAGCGGCCGTTGATGTTCTTGGCCATAAAGGTGCCGATGCCCGACGCGGACTCGCGGCGTATCACAAGACCCTCCTTGGTGCCGCAGTCCTCCTCGACAACAACCACATCCTGCGCGACGTCAAAGAGGCGGCGAGTCAGGTATCCTGCCTTGGCGGTCGAAAGCGCGGTAGATGCGAGACCGGAGCGGCTGCCGTGCGTGGTGGTAAAGTACTCTATCGGCGAAAGGCCTTCCTTCATCGACTTGGTCACCGGGAGCTCGATAGTTTCGCCTGTAGGCGATGCGATGAGCCCCTTCATGCCTACCATTTGTGTCATTTGAGCCAAAGAACCGCGCGCGCCGGAGCGGAGCATGTCCTGCACCGGACCGTTTGCAGGAAGCGATGCGGGGATGAGCTTCTCTACATCGGACTTTGCCGCGTGCCAGACCTCGATGTTCATGCGATAGCGCTCCTCCTCGGACAAGAGGCCCTCCTGCCAGTGCTTCATTATTTCGTCGGACTTGGCTTGAGCAACCTCTACGATGGCGTCTTTTTGGGGCGGGATGCGGATGTCGTCGAGCGACCAAGTGATGCCGGACTGCGTAACGTAGCGGAAGCCGAATGTCTTGATGCGGTCCATTATCTCGGGGATTTTATCGAGCCCGTAGCGCGCGATGAGGTCATCAACAAGCTTGGCGAGGCTCTTTTTGTCTATAGCGTAGTTGATGAACGGATAGTCGCTCGGGAAGACGGTGTTGAAGAGCAGGCGGCCGACGGTCGTCTCAAAGAGCTGTCCGCCGAACTGCGCGTACTTTTCCTTATCGCTGGGCATTACTTTTATTTTCGCCTGGAATCCGACCGCGCGGTAATCGTATGAGAGTATCGCGGCGTTCGGGGTCGGGAACGCCATCCCCTCGCCCTTCATGCCGGCGACCTCCTTGGTCATCCAGTAGGTGCCGAGCAGAATGTCGAGGAGTTTAGACGCGACCACCGGCTCGCCGTTGCCCGGTTTGAGAATGTTTTTGGGAGCTGCCATTATTTCGCGCGCCTCGGCCTGCGCTTCAGGCGAGAGCGGCACGTGCACTGCCATCTGGTCGCCGTCGAAGTCGGCGTTGAACGCCGGGCAGACCATCGGGTGCAGCTGGATTGCGTTGCCTTCGATTAGTATCGGCTGGAAGGCCTGTATGCCGAGGCGGTGCAGAGTCGGCGCGCGGTTAAGCAGCACGTATTTGTCCTTGATGACGTCTTCTAGTATTGCCCACACCTCCGGCACGCCTTCGTCGATTAGGCGTCCGGCTCCGCGGATGTTATAGGCAAGTTCCTTCGCAAGCAGTTTGCCGATTACAAACGGGCGGAAGAGCTCCAGCGCCATGTGCTTGGGCAGTCCGCACTGGTTGAGTTTGAGTTCCGGGCCCACGACGATGACCGAGCGGCCGGAGTAGTCGACGCGCTTGCCGAGCAGGTTCTGGCGGAAGAGGCCGTGCTTGCCTTTGAGGTTGTCGGAGAGCGACTTAAGAGGCCTTGTGCGCGCCTGAGTGGTAGCGGAAAATGCCGCGCCTCCGTGTCGGATAGAGTTGTCGATGAGCGCGTCGATTGCCTCCTGCAGGATGCGCTTCTCGTTGCGGAGGATTACATCCGGCGCATGGATCTCGAGCAGTTTCTTGAGGCGGTTGTTGCGGTTGATGACGCGGCGGTACAGGTCGTTGACGTCGGAGGTCGCGTGGCGGCCGCCGTCGAGCGCAACCATGGGGCGCAAGCCCGGCGGGATAACCGGAATGCGGGTGAGGAACATCCACTCCGGGCGGACGTTGGCGCGTATCATGCCGCGGAGCACCGAAAGGCGCTTGCCGAGCTTTTCGCGCTCGGCGGCGCCGGCGTCGGGGAGAATTTCCTCAATGTGTTTGACCAGTTCCTTAAGATTGAGGCCCTTGCAGAGGTTGTAGATGGCTTCCGCGCCGATGCCAGCCTCGAACATAGCTCCGTATTTGATGGCAAAACGGTGATACTTCGGCTCGTCTAAGACCGCGCCGACGCGGATGCTCTCGATGTCTTTTTTGGCTTCGAGGTAGAGCTCTTTCATCTTTTCCTTGGACTTATCGTCCTCGAGCTTTTTTATTTTGCTCTTGTACTCTGTCTCGAGTTCCGCGCTGATGCGGTCCTTTTCTTTTTGATGTATGGCGTTGACTATGTAGCCGGCAAAGTAGACTACCTTTTCGAGCTCGCCGCCCGACAACCCCAGGACCATTGCCAAGCGGCTGTGGATTGCGCGCAGGAACCACACATGAGACACCGGTACTGCGAGGTCGACGTGGCCCATGCGCTCGCGGCGCACGATGGCGCGCGTAATCTCGACGCCGCACTTTTCACAAACTATCCCTTTATATCTAATGCCGCGGTATTTTCCGCAGTAGCACTCGTAGTCGCGCTCTGGGCCGAAGATTTTCTCATCGAAGAGCGAGTTCTTTTCCGGACGCTGGGTGCGGTAGTTGATGGTTTCAGGCTTGGTGACCTCGCCGTGCGACCACTCGAGTATGCGCTCGGGCGATGCGGGGCGTATGCGCACCGCGTCAAAGTCAGAGACTTCAGCGCCCGGCGTCTTGCGGCCTGAGCGAACGGGAGCCTCATTCTTCATAAGCTCGACATCGAGCGCGAGCCCGCGCAGGGTGTGGAGCAATACGTTAAATGATGCAGGCGCAAAGTGATGCGTGATGCGCTCGCCGCGGACAATCGCGTCAAACGCGGACGAGCGGCCGGTAATGTCGTCGGATTTAATAGTGAGCATTTCGCGGAGCGTATACGCTGCGCCGTAGCCGAGCAGGGCCCAGACTTCCATTTCGCCGAAGCGCTGTCCGCCTCCCTGCGCCTTGCCGCCCAGCGGCTGCTGGGTAATGAGCGAGTACGGTCCGATGGAGCGCATGTGGATCTTGTCCTCCACCATGTGATGCAGTTTCAATATGTACATGTAGCCGACCGCGATGTCCTGCTCAAAGGCTTCGCCGGTGCGGCCGTCGAAGAGCTTCATTTTGCCGGACTCATTGTGGCCCGCGAGCTTCAACTCGGAGCGGATTTCGCTCTCGGTCGCGCCCTGAAACGGCGGGCAGATTGCCTGATAGTTGAGCGTGTTGGCGGCAAGCCCCAAGTGGAGCTCGAGGATTTGCCCGAGGTTCATGCGGGAAGGCACGCCGAGCGGCGTGAGGATAACGTCGACAGGGCGTCCATCAGCGGTGTATGGCATGTCTTCCTCGGGGAGTATGCGGGAGATAACGCCCTTGTTGCCGTGGCGACCGGCGAGCTTGTCGCCCACCGATACCGTGCGCAGCTGCGCGATTTCGATATGGATGCGCTTGATGATGCCGGAGTCCAGATGGTGGCCCTGCTCGCGGGAAAATACCTTTACACCGATTATGCGGCCGCGCTTGCCGTTCTCCATGCGAATAGAGCTGTCTTTAACATCGCGGGCCTTGTCGCCGAAGATAGAGCGGAGCAGGCGCTCCTCAGGGGTAAGCTGTGTCTCGCCTTTGGGAGTAATCTTGCCAACCAAGATGTCGCCGGGACGGACCTCGGAACCGACGCTGACTACGCCGTCCTCGTCGAGGTTGCGGAGCTTGGTTTCAGAAACGTTCGGGATGTCGTGGGTGGTTTCCTCGGGCCCCAGCTTTGTGTCGCGCACGTTGCATACAAACTCCTCAATATGTACCGAGGAGAACTTGCTGTCCTTGACCAATCGTTCGGAGATAATGATGGCGTCCTCGTAGTTCGCTCCCGACCAGCACATAAACGCGACCAGCGCGTTCTGGCCGAGCGCCAGCTGGCCGTTGTCGGAGGTGGAGGTGTCGGCAAGGAGTCCGCCCTTTTTGACCTTATCGCCGACCGAGACGCTCGGGCGCTGGTGCAGCGCGGTAAAGCCGTTGGTACGCACAAAGTTGACCAGCGGGTACTCGGTTTCCTTCCCCTTCTCATTTTTAACCTTGATGACGCGGCCGTCGGCGTGCGTTACGGTGCCGGCCTCAAGCGCGTAGATAAGGCGGCCGGTGTCGCGGGCGGCGCGCTCCTCCATGCCGGTCGC
Source organism: uncultured Candidatus Saccharibacteria bacterium (assembly GCA_964360085.1). GTDB lineage: Bacteria > Patescibacteriota > Minisyncoccia > Phycocordibacterales > SBAW01 > GWA1-54-10. Next base: position 111 of record CAYHVJ010000028.1, on the reverse strand, counting down.
CACCAAAGGCGCCTCGGGCAGGATGCAGGGTGTTGCCTGTTTCTGCATGTTTGAACCCATGAGCGCGCGGTTGGCGTCGTCGTGCTCGAGGAACGGGATCATGGCGGTCGC
>CAYHVJ010000027.1:0-6638 GCA_964360085.1 uncultured Candidatus Saccharibacteria bacterium | reverse complement strand
CTTCATGAAGTGTTGACAGTAATTTAGGGGGGTGTTATTGTCCTCTGGCTGCCCCAATCGGGGCAGTAATTCAAACCAAGACGGAGTTCTTTCTAATGCAGCCCAATAAGACCAAGACTCTCTTCGCCCCGCACATGGCCGCGCTCGCGGCTATCGCCGTGATCGTTAAGTCCGGCCTCACCTCGAACAACCAGTTCAAGGACGCGGCGGCCATCAGCACCACTATTCCGCTGATGAACCTCAAGCCCGAACACATCACCGAGGTTACCACCGGGCTCGAGAAGCAGATCGACGAACTGCAGGCCGACAAGAAGCATGAGAAGTCACTGGTCAATCAGCTCATCAACCATCTGGTCGACGCCAGCCAGAAGCTGGTCGCCAACAATCACCAGAAGCAGAACGGCACCGGCGAGAATGCCGGCGCGCAGCCGCAGACTCAGCCCCAGCGCGGGCAGGTCGCCGGCTCGAAAACGCTGTAACTCCGATCGTTTGATCGGCGCGTAGCTACAACGGCAGAGGAAACCCCTCTGCCGTTTTTTTATTTCCCAAAAAACCCTTATAAATCAACAACTTGTGTAACACAAGTTTGTCTTCTTACCACTCGTCTTGCAGACGCCACAAATACATACAGGCTACGGTGCGGTGGCCGGCCCAGCCCTTCGCCAACTTTTCCATTTGTTTTTGGGACGGGCGCGCGCGGAGCGCAAACAGTTTTTGAAATCCTTTTTGGATGCCGAGGTCGCCGGTGGGCAAAACATCCGGCCGCGCGAGTGTAAACATCAAAAACATCTGCGCGGTCCACTCGCCTATCCCCTTAACCGCCACGACGTGCTCGATAATTTCTGCATCTGACATTTTAGAAAAAAGTTTCGGATTGATGGTACCGTCTTTAAACTTTGCCGCCAAGTCTTTGAGGTACGCCGACTTCTGTCCTGATAATCCGGCTGTGCGTAGCTTCTCGTTTTTAATCTTTAAGACATCATCAGGTGTGGGGAATTTCTTTTTTGGAAAAAGCGCGACAAATCTTTTTAAAATAGTCCCCGCCGCCTTGCCCGACAACTGCTGGTACACAATCGCCTCGGCCAAAGACTGAAAAGCGTCTATCGAGTGCTCCCTCCGGTGCTCAATATGCCCGTGTTTTTTAACAAATGTGCCAAGATATTTGTCGCGCTTGAGGAACTGTATGGAGGCTTTATGCATTTAATTTTTTCTCGCGCGGTACTGCAGGGCTTCGAGGATATGACTTTCGTTTATATCAGGATGCTCGTCTAAGTCTGCCACGGTTCGGGCCACTTTGATGACGCGGTGGAATGCGCGCGGAGAGAGCGCCATGCGCGTGCCCGCTTTTTCCAAGAGCTCGCGCACTTTCGGCGAAAGCGGCACGAGGTCGTCTAACTCTCTCGGAGAAAGGTCGCTGTTGGTTTTGCCGGGGTTTTTATTTTTTGCAAATCTTTTTTTCTGCGCTTCGCGCGCCTTGAGTACGCGCGCACGAGCGGCTTTTGTTTGTGTGCCTGCTGTATCCCGCTTGCCGAGCTCTCCGAGCTCCACCGGCCCCATCACACTCCACAGATCGATGCGGTCGGCGATAGGCCCGCTGATTTTCCGGCGGTATCGCTCCAGTGTAATCGGCGTGCAGGTGCAGGCGATTTCCGGATGGCCGTAATGTCCGCACGGGCATGGGTTCATCGCTGCCACCAAAGTAAAGCGCGCGGGGAATTGCGCCGTGCCTTTGGCTCGCGCCACCGAAATAACACGGTCCTCCATCGGTTGTCGCAGAGCTTCGATGACTCGGCGCTCAAACTCGGGGAATTCGTCCAGAAACAAAACGCCTTTGTGCGCGAGCGTCGCCTCGCCCGGCCTCGGGTTGGCTCCCCCGCCGACGATAGAAACATAGGATGAGGTGTGGTGCGGGCTACGGAACGGCGGCATGGTCAAAATCTCTCCGCGCAACACTCCCGCAACCGAGTGTATGGAATTTACTTCGAGTACGTCATCAAAACTCAAAGGAGGCAAGATAGACGCCAGTGCGCGGGCGAGCATGGTCTTGCCGGTACCGGGAGGCCCCGAGAGTCCGAGGTTGTGCCCGCCTGCCGCCGCTATTATTGCGGCACGTTTTGCCGACTCCTGTCCGCGTATGTCCTCAAAAGAAAATTGTCCTTCTCCAAAATCACTCACCAGTTTTGTATGCGGAGCCGGTTTAAGGGTTTTTGGACTTTTTGATTTCGTATTTAAAAATTCAATTACCTCCCGCAATGTTGAAACCCCATAAATATCAATTCCCCCCACCAGCGCCGCCTCCTCAACATTTTCCACCGGCACAAAAACAGCCTTTTTCTTTTTGCGCTTGGCCTCGGCCACCAGCGGCAGGATGCCTCGCACCTGCTGGAGCGCTCCATCGAGCGAAAGTTCGCCCACAAACACATATTGGCTCGGGTCAAACTTTATATCCCCTGCCGCGAGCAGGTATGATAGCGCGATAGGCAGGTCGAACATCGGCCCCTCCTTTTTTAAATCCGCCGGCGCCAGCGATACGACCGTCTTTTCGTTTTTTACTTTTGGGGATTTAAATCCCGCGTGCTTTATGGCGGAAGCGACTCTGTCGAAGGCCTCCTCAACCGCCTTATCAGGCAACCCGACAATGCTAAATTTGTGCAGCTGCCCTCCCGATATGTCCGTCTCAACGGTAATGAGGTATGGAGTAAGCACGCTAGTCTGCGCCCCGTACACTTTGGCGTAATGCATCAGAGTATTATATCTGTTAAAATAACGAGCATGACACAAAAATACCGCCAGATTTTTATTTGGGCGTATGCGGCAATTACCGTTCTCACATTTGCCGGCCTTGTCGCATTAGTCGGGTTTGAGGCGTACACTCGCTGGTTTACCAATCAAAACTACTCCGTCCTCGGCAACAACGACCTCGCAAGCATAGCGGTGCTATTTGCAGTACAAACCATAGGTTTTGTGTGGCTGTACAAATTGTCCTAGTTCAATGCTACGCCATGTGCATCTTGCACGTGGCGGCGGCCGGGTTTGCTTCGAGGCGGTCTTCTTCTATTTTTTCGCCGCACTCCTCGCAGAAGCCGTAGGTGCCGGCCGCCATGCGCGCAGCCGCGGCAACAATTTCTTTTTTGCGGGCCAAAAGCGCCGCTGTTTCGGATGAGTGTTCCTCGCTCTCCTCCATCCGGTCGGCCAGCTCATCTGCCTCTGTTGCCGTAGGGTCGATGTCCTCGTGCCCGAGGTCGGCAAGCTCCTGGATAACCGTATCGAGCTCCTCCTCCAGCTTCAGTTTTAATTCGTCGTTGGTCATATTTAAAAGAGTATACCCTACTTCCCCGGGATAGGGACAACCGGCGCGCTGCTAATCCGCGAGAGCACCTCGCGCAAGGTGTACTCGTTGGTGGTGATAAGTATGGTGTTGCGCCCGAGGAACGTCCACAGCAGAAGTATGTCTCCGGCGCTGTTTAGGTAGCTCCTTGTATCGCGGTTTTCAGCTATTTTGTCTGTAAAGTTTGTCTGCAAAAACTGCACAGTTGTGCTTGCCGGCGCCGGCGCGCCCTGCGGTTTTGGGCTCGGATTGCGGCCAAAGAGCGGCAGCAGGTCTGTGCTCAGTGTGCGCTCCCAGTCCAGCATCGCTTTGTAGGCCAATTCGTATGAGTCTACCTGTAGTAAGAGGAACGGCTGGTTTTCTTCAAACGAGTGCACGCCCACAAGATAGTTTGCCGAAAGAGTGCGCAGAAGCTCCGGCGGCGCCTGCGGCGCAAGTATCTGCAGGAATTCTGATGCGCTCAACTGCATCGGCGCGGCACCCTCCTGTGTTGCAGGCCAAGCGACATAGAGCCACTCGATAAGCCCTACTGGGAGTTTTGTTCTCGCACGCGCCGCCTGCAGATAAGTCATCAGCATGTCGCGGGTGCCCTGATCTGCCGGCAACGGCACCGTTGCCGTATTGTCCACAAATATAAACGGCGCTTTAGGCATCTCGGCGATAGGCACGGTAGTCGGGCGCGAAAATACCGCCGCCAATACGCCAGCGGCAAGCAATACTAACGCTATCCCCCCCGCCAGCATCGCCAAGCTGTTCCATTTCGCGTTTTTTTCCTCCTTTGTTTCCTGCTTTAGAGGTTCATTGCCGCGCCGAGCCGCCTCGGCGGCGGCGATGGAAACCACCGACACTCCTTGACCGTCGTGCACCACCTGCTCGATGTCGCCGCGATAGGTCTGCAGAGGCGAGACCTCGTTTTTTTCTTCTTTTTTGCTGGCTGGCGAAGTAAAAGTCCCTCCCGCAGGAGTTGGGGTCGTGTTTATCTCTCCGGAGGGAGGGAGCTTTTGCTTCGCCGCCTGTTCCTGCTCCAAAAGCACTCCCGCGTTTATGCGCTGCGCAGGAGGAGGGGTTTCTTTTTTTGGAAGAATAAAACTAGCGGGGTCTATCGGGTTTTGAGGATCCATATGCTGGCGCTGGTGCGGCCGTAAGGCCTTTGCGAGTGGCGAAATCGGGGTCAATCGCTTTTATAGAGAGATTAATCCGTCCCTTTTCGTCAATCTCCTTTATCATAACCCGAACCTTTTCCCCCACCGCTACCGCGTCGGATATTTTGTTGATGCGGAACGGCGCCACCTCGCTTACATGCACCAGCCCCTCGGCATCTTTGCCTGCTCCGATTCGCACAAACGCGCCGAAGTCCATCAGCCGCGTTACCTCGCCGTCGTACACCTCGCCCGCTTTGTACTCTTTGACAAGCGCCTCAATCATCGTCTTGGCCGTCTGTGCCGAACCGTTTTTGCCGGTGATAAATATCGAGCCGTCATCCTCTATTGATATCTCTTCAACCTTAGTTATGTCTTTGATGCCGTTGATGGTTTTGCCGCCGCCGCCGATTACCAAGCCTATCTGGTCGGGCTTGACCTTCATCGAGATTATTTCCGGCGCGCGAGGGCTAAGCGCAGCGCGCGGCGCGGCGATTTCTTTTGTAATGACGCCGAGTATCTGCAGGCGCGCTTTCTTTGCTTGAGCGAAGGCCTCGGAGAGCACAGCGAGCGGTACTCCCTCCACTTTGACATCCATTTGTACGGCGGTTACTCCTGCGTCTGTGCCTGCAACTTTAAAGTCCATGTCGCCGTGGTGGTCTTCCGGTCCTTGGATGTCGGTCAGTACCCGGTACTCCCCTGCTTTTGCATCCGACATCATGCCCATGGCGATGCCTGCAACCGGTTTGCTAATCGGTACGCCTGCGTCCATGAGTGCGAGTGTGCCGGCGCAGACCGAGGCCATCGAGGTTGAGCCGTTGCTCGCCAAGCTCTCGCAGACAATGCGGATAGTGTAAGGAAATTGCTCTTTATTGGGGATGATTGCGCGGAGCGCCTTCTCGGCCAAAGCGCCGTGGCCTATCATGCGGCGGTTCGTGCCGCCGATGCGGCCTGTTTCGCCGACGGAAAACGGGGGGAAGTTATAGTGCAACATAAAGCGCTTCTTACCATCCTGCACCTCGATACTGTCTATAATCTGCGCGGCCTCCGGTCCGCCGAGCGTGAGCGCGCCGAGCACGTGCGTCGCACCGCGATAAAAGAGCCCCGTGCCGTGGATCATAGGCGAGATGCCGCCGGCTTTGGCGTAGAGCGGGCGGATTTCATCCATCGCGCGGCCGTCGACACGCTTTCCCTCTTTGATTGCAAAGTCGTGCACGTATGTGTCCAGTCGATGTTCGAAGTAGGTGTCGAGCTTGCCCGCTTCGATATCCGGAAACTGCGCCGCCGCATGCGTCGCCCACTCTTTTTTAAACGCCCCAAGGTCTTCCTTTTCGAACAGTCCGTTCTTTGCTTTGATGAGCGACATGACAACCTCCTCGAATACAGGCTCGAGACGACCGTCATCTTCAAATGGCGGCACGAACTTGGCTTTTTCGATGCCACGCTCTTTAATTATTTCTTTTTGCCAAGCTTGAATCTTTTCAATCTCAGCCGATGCGCGCATGAGCGCAGCCTCGAGCACATCCTCGCCCACCTCGCGCGCGCCGACCTCTATCATATTGATGAGTCCGTCCTTTCCGCAGGCAGTCAAGTCCATTTTTGCCCGAGGTGGCAGGTCTTCGTCGCGCTGGCGGTAGGTCGGGTAGACAATATAGTCTGGAGTTCCTTCCTCAAGCCCCAAGCGCACGGCCGAAACAGGTCCGTTCCACGGGATGTTCGAGGTCGAGAGCGCTAATGAGGCGGCGGTAACCGCCAGCACGTCGGTGTCGTAGTCTTCTATAGCAAGCACCGAGAGGATAACCTGCACCTCGCGCTTGAGCCCTTTGGGGAACAATGGGCGGATGGTGCGGTCGACAATACGGCCGGAGAGCACGGCTTCGTCCGATGGCCGGCCCTCGCGGCGCATAAAGCGCGAGCCGAGTATTGCGCCGGCGGCGTAAAACTTTTCCTCGTACTCTACCGAGAGCGGAAAGTAGTCTTTATCCGACTCTCTACCCATAACAGCCGTAGCGAGTACCGCCGAGTTGCCGTAGCGCACCAAGACCGAGCCGTTGGCTTGGTCGGCCCAGTCGTTAAACTCGGCGCTCAAGGTCTTACCGCCGATGTCGATCGAATATGTTTTAGATTGCATTGCGAAACTGTACCAAGAAAGCGGCAAAAGAAAAAGCCCC
>CAYHVJ010000026.1:0-6906 GCA_964360085.1 uncultured Candidatus Saccharibacteria bacterium | reverse complement strand
GCCAGCGATATAACAGGCTCGCTCTCGTCGCCGCGGATAATTGTCTTCTGTGCGTACTCTTTTGGCGCCTTAAGTAATCCGTCTAACAACACCTCTGCCGTGCGGTGTTCCGGAGCAAGCTTTTTCACTCCAAAGTTTACGGCACGCGCGACAGCTTTGGTAATCCCTTTTTTATCAATAACACTGTGCGAAGAAAAGACTACGATATATTGTAGTCTTTTAGATTTTGATAACACCTGCATTTTTGCATATATTTCTTCCCGCTTTTTTTCTGAAAGCTTTTTTGAGTCCTTGAGCCCGGGAAATATCCTACCGAGGTTCAACCTCGGTGAAACAGCCACTATTCCCACAGCAACAGGCCCCGCCAAAGGCCCCCGCCCCGCCTCGTCTACCCCGATAATGACGCGCACCATGCACACTAGTATACTCAGGACATGCAAGATTTTGTACCGCTCCACGTGCACTCGCACTACTCTCTGCTTAAAGCGCTGCCTAAAATCCCGGAGCTGGTTGCCGCCGCCAAGGCGCAGGGCTATACCGCCATGGCTTTGACAGACATCGACAACCTGTACGGGGCGATTGAATTTTATAAAGAGTGCAAGGCGCAGGGAATAAAACCCATTATCGGGCTGGATGCAAGGATGGAAGGCGGCTCGCGCAAGCTTTTGTACGCCGCCGACCTCAGTGGCTACAAAAATTTGCTGGCATTGGTAACCAAGTCGCACCTCACCGACGCACAGGGTACGCCTATTGCCCAAGCGATGCTTGATGAGCACTCACTCGGGCTCGTTATTGTTGATCCAAAAGATACGGGCCTTGCGCTCCCCGAAATTTATTATCTCGAGCCGGACGACCGGAGGGCGTGGGAGACAATGCGCGCGATAGAAAACCGCGGCCCGCAAGACGGCAACGTTGCCGAAGAAGACGAGGCGTACTTTTTCCCCTCCGCAGAACAAATTGCACAGCGGTATACCCAAGAACAAATCGCGCAGACCTCTGCTGTTGCACAGCAGTGCAACTTAAAACTTGAGCTTGGCACATGGGTGTTCCCCAACTTCCCCATCCCTCCCGGCTCTACCTACAACGACGAGCTGCGAAAACTTATAGAGGAGGGTATCAAGCGGCGCTTTATTTCCGCCACACCGGAAGTGCGGGAGCGCATCGAGTATGAGTACAAAATCATTACAGACAAAGGATACGCGCCGTACTTTCTTGTAGTCGCCGACCTCCTTGCCTTTGCGCGCCGCAGCGGGATACTAACCACCATCCGCGGTTCGGTTGCAGGCTCGCTTGTCACTTTTGTTACCGGTATTACGAATGTAAATCCGCTCGAGTACAAGCTCCCCTTCGAACGCTTCCTCAACCCTGAGCGCCCCTCTGCACCGGACATCGACATGGACTTTGCCGACAACCGGCGCGACGACGTCATCGAATATGTAAAAAAGAAATACGGAAGCGAAAACGTCGCGCAGATAGGCACCTTCGGCACCATGCTGGCGCGCGGAGTGGTGCGCGATGTCGCCCGCGCCTTGGGCTACGCCTACGGCATCGGCGACAGAATTGCTAAGGAAATTCCGTTCGGCTCACAGGGATTCCCCATGACGCTTGAGCGCGCGCTTGAGGAAAACCCGGAACTTAAAAAAATATATGAAAAGGAAGATGATGCGAAAGAAATAATCGAGCTGGGCCGGAAGATAGAGGGGTGCGCCCGCCACGTCGGCGTGCACGCGGCGGGCGTGGTCATGTCGCCCACTCCGCTCGTCGACTTTACCCCGTTGCAGCTCGACCCGAAGGGCGGAAAAATCATTACCCAGTACGACATGTACTCAATTGAAGATGCGGGGTTGTTGAAATTTGACTTCCTCGGAATCCGCAACCTCGCAATTTTGGCCGATGCCGTGCGGATAGTGGAGAAAACCCGCGGAATGAAAGTGGATATAGAAAACGTGCCCGTGGACGATAAAAAAACATTCGAGATGCTCGCGCGCGGCGAAACTGAAGGGACATTCCAATTGAACGGCGCCGGGATGACAAGGTATCTGAAGGAACTCAAACCATCAAGTATCCACGACATCAACGCCATGGTGGCGCTCTTCCGCCCCGGCCCCATGGAAACAATCCCTATGTACATCGAGCGCAAGCACAACCCCGCGCTCATACACTATCTGGACCCGCGAATGAAGGAGTATCTCGACTTTTCTTACGGAGTCATCGTCTATCAGGATGACGTTCTGCTCACGGCTATCAAACTCGCCGGATACAGCTGGCTTGGAGCCGACATGCTACGCAAGGCCATGGGTAAAAAAATCCCCAAGGTAATGCAGGCCGAAAAGGAAAAACTGATAAAAGGTTTTGTTGATTATGGAAAACTTTCATTCAGTCTGGCAGAACAATTGTGGAAGCTCATCGAGCCGTTTGCCGCATACGGTTTTAACAAAGCGCACGCCGCCAGCTACGGCAAAGTAGCTTACCAAACCGCCTACATGAAGGCCAACTTCCCCGTCGAGTACATGGCGGCGGTGCTAACAGCCGAGTCTGGCGACGTCGATACCGTAGGCATTATGGTCGCCGAATGCAAGCGCATCGGCATCCCTGTGCTTCCGCCGGATGTCCAGATCAGCTTCGGCGACTTTACGGTGATTCTTGGCTCTCCGGACTCTATCCGCTTTGGTTTGTATTCGATTAAAAACTTCGGGCGGGGTGTCGCGGAGGCGATTATTACAGAGCGCAAAAAGGGCGGAAGGTATATTTCGCTATCCGATTTCCTGCGGCGCGTTACCGACCAGAACCTCAACAAAAAAGGCTTGGAGAGTCTTATTATGTGCGGCGCGCTCGACTCCCTGGCTGAAAAAGAACAGTGCGAGCGCGGAGCGATGCTCGCATCCATCGAACTCATGCTCGAGTATCACCGCGGCCAAAAGGGCGGCTCAAGCGACTCGCTGTTTGCGGGGCTCGGCGGCGGAACCGACCTCGTACTGCCGCGAGCTTTGCCGGCGCCGCTTGGAGAGAAATTAAAGTGGGAGAAGGAGCTCCTCGGCCTCTACGTTTCCGGCCATCCGCTCGACCAATATAAAGAAAAGCTCCAGAAACGCTCCATGAGCATCAGCGAATTAAAGGCCAAAGTCATGCCCGGCGCCACAACCCTTGCCGCAGGCATGGTAGAGGACGTGCGCGTGATACTCACCAAGAGCGGCGACCAGATGGCGTTTATAAAAATGATGGACGAAACCGGCTCAATCGAGGCTGTCATCTTTCCGAAAAGCTTTGTCGAATATAAAAACATCTTAAAACCCGAAGCCTGCATAGCAATTAAGGGGCGGCTCTCCAACCGCAACGGCGAGCTCTCTATTGTTGCAGAAGCCCTAAAAGCATTGTAGAATAGAGGAAGTTGAACAGGGAGGTTTGAAATGTCTATAGGAGGAGGTAACGACACCGTTCTGCACTTGCCGAACGGCGACTTTGAGATTCTCCGCGAGGACCGTCTCAAAGACCAAAAGCAACTCGAGCTCATGCTCGAGCCCGGCAACTTCGGCAGGGCGTTCCCCTACTGGATGGCAATTGCTAAGGGGCTCGGCTTCAATACTATCCGCAACAACGCGCTTACCCGCGCAATGCTGCGGGCGCGGCTCGGCCTCAACGAACCCGCCACCGCGTAGCTTTGGAGAAATCATGGCTGACATCAGCGATGAAGAAGCGGAGCGGATTATCGCAAGAATCCGCAAGTTGCCCCCGGATCTGCCGTATGGCGGAAGGCATTGGGTAACCCCCGCTTCGCAGCGACCCTCTACCAAAGTAGTGATCGATGTCCACGGGCCCCGTTGGCCCGTTGTCGAAGTCAAAACTATTGACCTCGTCACAGCGATGACTGACGGGTTGCCCGACGGGCCGTTGCCGGCCAACGCTACAAATCAGAAGTAACCGAGTACCCCGCACCAAAAGTGCGGGTTTTTTCTTTTTGGGGTAGGATATGAAGATAAATGGAAGAGCGAGACCACAAAAAACTGGGTCCAGAGCTGGAGCTTTTTTATATCGACCAGGTCGTCGGTAAAGGGCTGCCTATGTTCCTGCCCAAAGGCGCTACAGTCAAGCGCGAGCTCGAACGTTTTGTTATTGAGGAGGAGACCAAGCGCGGCTACAGCCACGTGCATACGCCCGACTTGGCTCGGATAGAACTGTACGAAAAAAGCGGGCACTATCCGCACTACAAAGACTCGATGTATGCGCCGATAGAAATAGACGACGAAAAGTTCATGCTCCGGCCGATGACCTGCCCGCACCACTTCCAGCTGTACCTTTCGAAACCGCATAGCTACCGTGAGCTCCCCATGCGCATTGCCGAGCTGGCGCAACTGTACCGCTACGAGCAGTCCGGCGAGCTGATGGGCCTGCAGCGCCTGCGCACCTTCTGCCTCGCCGACGCGCACATCATCTGCGCCAGCGAGCAGCAGGCCGCCGACGAAATCGGCTCGGCACTCGACCTTATCGAACATATGGCAAATGTATTCGGGCTCAAACTGGGAGAGGATTACCGCTACCGGTTGTCGCTCGGCGACCGCGCCAATACCGAAAAGTATTACAAAAACGACGCCGCGTGGGAAAAGAGCGAGGACTTGCTGCGCAAAGTGATGCAAAAGCGCGGCTGTGAGTTTGAGGAGGCCAAGGATGAGGCGGCGTTCTATGGTCCGAAGATAGATATACAGATGAAGAACGTCAACGGCAAAGAGGATACCGCGTTTACCTGCCAGTACGACTTTTGCATGCCGGACCGGTTTGACCTCAGCTACGTCGGCGAGGACGGGCAGAAAAAGCGCGCTTTTGTCGTGCACCGCTCCTCCATCGGCGCAATCGAGCGCATCATGGCATTTCTTATAGAAAAGTATGAAGGCGCCTTCCCCACGTGGCTCGCGCCGGTGCAGGCGCGGGTGCTCCCTATCGGCGAGGCACACCGGACTTTTGCGCGCGAGGTTGCAGCACAATTAAAAGCCGCGGGTATACGGGTTGAGTTTGATGACAGCAACGAAAGCTTGGGCAAAAAAATCCGCGACGCCAAAAAAATGAAAGCTCCCTACCTTCTCGTCATAGGGGATGCTGAAGTCGCCGCCAATTCGGCGACGCTGGAGGGCAGAAACGGAAAAGTCGGAACACTTTCGTGCTCCGACATAATCCAAAAACTAAAGGAGGAAATTACTTCGCGCGGTTGATCTGTGAGAGGACGAACGAGTCGATACCGGCGAAGAGCGGAGCAGAAGACTTCACCGAAAACTCTCTCTCAAAAGTCCTCGGATCTCCTGTCTCGGCCAAGCCACCAGAGGCCGGCAGGCCAGACTTTTGCTCAAAAGTTTTTGTCTCCGTCCCCGTAAACCACGCGGCAATCTTGTTTTGTATTTTCTTAACCACTATCAAGTACGCGGCGATGAGGCACCACAGCACGAGGAAGCCCCAGTAAGCAATCGTGCCCATGGTACCGAGCTCAAGGCCGGTGTACGGTACCGCGGCGAGCGTTACATACGGAGTGTTGTTGTAGGCGATCGGCTGAGCTGGAGGGTAATAAGCAGGAGGAGTGTATACCGGCGGAACATAAGTCTGCGTATACACAGGCTGATACACCGGGTAGCTCGGAGCCGCCGTAGTGTTGGTAACGATGTTGGTCGGAGCGTTGATTTGAGTCGTAGTGTTGCAGGAGTTGGTCGCGGTGCAGGTGTTGGTCGGTGCAAATACGCTGGAATAGCCAGAACCGCCGCCGTATCCGCCGCCGCCGCCGAAAGACCACCCGCCGGTAAACCCGCCCATGCCACCGCCGTAGCCGCCAGTGGAATAGCCGGTGTCGTAGCTCGGCGAGGACATGTCGTAGTAGCCGACATCGGTCCAACCGTTGTCGCTGTATGTAGGAGAGGACATGTCGTAATAGCCGACATCATCCCAACCGCCGAGGTCAGCTGCATGCGCCTTAGGGGCAATAGCAACAAAAAGTGCAATCGAAAGAACCGCCGCGAGAGCGACGCTGAGGTTCCTGACAGTGTTGCTTGTAATACTATTCATATATTTTTCCGATACTAATAATCTCAATCTACACGCTCCGGGCTCAACTTTTAGTTAATTTTAAGCTCAGAGTAAGAAAATTGATAGAAGGACCCGGCAGTTGCAACACAAAACGTGCTGCAACTGCCGAAGACCTTAACTGCGCGCTCTGGTTTCCTGCGGCGCGCAGCGCTGTTGTTTGACCAGCCGGTTGCCACGGACGACAAAACGGTATTCGAACTTCGGGCAACCGACGTAGTACTCCTTCCGCTCATCGCTGAGCGGAATCGGGTGAAGTACACTACCGACGCATTTGCCGTATTCCGGCTTAAATGTTTGGCCGGTGGGACAGATCGGATTTCCGCGACGGATACCAGGACTTCGGTAGTTGCCGGCATACCGGACGCCGCCCCTACAGCTCTGCATCACACGCGCCCTAAAGGCTGTGCGATCGCGGAACTGCATGAACGCAGCATGGGCCTGCTGGCGTTGTACGCCGGCCACTTGTACCGTGGTCGAGCATATCCGCATGGACTCCTGATACCGGCATTCGCCGTCGCAGCGGTCCCACGGGACATCAGCAACCTCGTCCAGCTCTTCCGTAACATAGTTGGCAGGCACTACCGGACCGGTAGCGTGGCGATTTCCGGCGCAACCCGCGAGGGTCAGCGCCAAAAAGAAGACGATAGTGATACGGGTCATCAGACCCTCCCTTTTTGATGAACTCTTACGCTGCCGTAAGTCTATAACTCTATTAAACTTTTGTCAAGGGTCTGGGGCGAGTACCGAAATATACCCTCTATATTGTGTAGACACCCTGAAGCTCCGCCGTGACCACAAAACGGTCCGATTTGGTGCCAAAGGAGTCGCACGTAACCAGCGTAAGGA
>CAYHVJ010000025.1:0-7040 GCA_964360085.1 uncultured Candidatus Saccharibacteria bacterium | reverse complement strand
GTTGGCGGACGCCATTAGAAGCTATGAGTGTTGCACTTGCAGGTTGAATTCGCCTACTAAATTATGGACAAAAGAGGAAAATATATCGTTGTTGAGGGAGGAGACGGCGCAGGCAAGGATACCCAGATAGAAAATCTGCGCGCCGCTTTTCCCGGTTTTGTATACACGCGCGAGCCGGGGGGAACGCCATTGGGCAAAGAGTTGCGCGGAATGTTGCTGCACGGCTCCAAGGGCGATGTGGCGTTGTCGACGGAATTCTTTTTGTTTTTAGCAGACCGCGCCCAGCATGTTGAGGAAGTGATTAAGCCGGCGCTTGCGGCGGGGAAGCATGTGGTATCCAATCGTTCGTGGATTTCATTTCTGGCCTACCAAATATACGGACGCGAGCAATTGGACTGGAAGCCAGTTGTCGATGCGTCGCTCAAAAAGATTTTTCAGGACTGTCCGGTGGATCTGGCGATAATCCTCAATGTTCCTCTGACTGTGGGCAAAGAGCGTCAGCGCGCGATGGGAAAGATCCCCGACACTATGGAAAGCCAGCCTAACGACTTTCATGAGCGGATCAGACAGGCGTTTCTTACTATCGGAAAGGCATTGCCGCAGGCAAAAATAATCGACGCCGCGCGGAGTAAGGAAGAGGTTTGGAATGACGTGCGCGCCGCAGTACAATCAATTTTGTAATCCATGTACGAGTTTGTTAAAAAACAGGATAAGGAACTCTACGCCGCGCTCGCGGGCGAGGAGAAGCGCGAGCGGGAAGGGCTTGAGCTTATTCCGTCGGAAAATTATGTAAGCAAGGCGGTGCGCGAGGCGCAGGGTTCGATACTCACCAACAAATATTCCGAAGGCTACCCCGGCAAGCGCTACTACGGCGGACAGCAGTTTACCGACATGGCGGAAACGCTAGCTATCGAACGCGCCAAACAACTGTTCGGCGCGAAGTTTGCCAATGTGCAGACACACTCGGGTGCCAACGCCAACATCGCGATGTATATGGCGCTCCTGCAGCCGGGAGACACGGTGCTCGGCATGGACCTTTCGCACGGCGGGCACCTGACGCACGGCCATCCGGTAACCTACATCACCAAGTTCTTTAACTTCGTGCGCTACAAGATGAAGGATGTGGAGACAGGCGAGATTGATTACGACGAGATGCGCCGTGTCGCGATTGAAACCAAGCCGAAAGTAGTCCTTGCAGGATTTTCTGCCTACAGCCGCGAGTTGGATTATGAAAAATTTGCATCGATTGCTAAAGAGGTCGGGGCATATTCTGTGATGGACGCCGCGCATATCGCGGGGCTGATTGCCGGCAAGGCGGCCAAAAATCCTTTTGATTACGGTTTTGATGTTATTACTTCCACCACGCACAAAACGCTTCGCGGGCCGCGCGGCGGTTTGATACTCACACGCGATAGCGAGGAGATTGCAAAAAAAATAGACAAAGCGGTGTTTCCGGGCCTGCAGGGTGGGCCGTTGATGCACGTCATCGCGGGCAAGGCGGTGGCCTTTGGCGAGGCGTTGCACCCAAATTTTAAACTATACGCATCACAAATACTCAAAAACGCCAAAGCGATGGAGGAGGTGTTCCGCGCTGCTGGTGTGCGCATGCTCGGCGGCGGTACAAGCAACCACCTTATTTTGGCGGACGTCTTCGGCTCGCTTGGAGTGACAGGGCAGGAGGCCGAAACTCTACTTGACCGCGTTGGTATTACGCTGAATAAAAATGCGATAGCCGACGACACCCGCAAGCCGATGGACCCCTCCGGAATCCGCTTCGGCACGCCGGCAATCACCACGCGCGGGTTTAAAGAAAAGGAATGCGCCCGCGTTGCGGAGCTGATGCTCGAGGCGCTCAAAAACCGCACTGACGAAAAAAAGCTCGCCGCTATCCGCGAAGAAATAAAACAATTAGCCGCATCCTTTCCCATCCCCGACTCGTTTGTATAAAAGAGTACAATACTCCTATGCGCGCCTTGTGGCATAGGATATTTTTGTTTTGGCAGCGGTACGAGCACCATATCGGGGTTGGGGCGGTACTCTCCGGCTTTTTGTTCGACCTCTGGATAGCCGACCGGCCCGACAGTACCGCCAACAACATGCTCCTGCTTTCCTATCTGTTTATAGCGGGGGCATTCATAATCATACTCAACCTCCACGCGCGTCGCCGGAAGGACGACGCCGAGCCGCTCTTCTTGCTCCTGGTGCTGCAGTTCTGCTTCGGCGGTTTGGCCTCCAATATGCTCGTGCTCTACGGGCACTCGGGTACATTGGCGGGGAGCGCCGTGTTTGTGACTCTGCTTTGCGGGCTGGTGTTCGGCAACGAGTACTTCCGCAGCCGGTACTCGCTGCTGCGCTTCAACGTCGGTATGTATTACTTTTTGATGCTCAGCTACGCGCTGGTGGCGGTGCCCGTTTACATTACCCACTCGGTCGGGGTTGGCACGATGCTGCTGAGCGGGATTATAAGCCTGCTGTGTATCGGTATTTTTTTGGTGATACTGTTCTTTGCCGTTTTTAGCGGTACCGACACCAACAAACTTAAAGAAGTGTCATTTATCATCGCCGGCATCCTGTTGGCGTTTAATGTTCTCTATTTTCTCAACGTCATTCCTCCCGTGCCGCTTGCGATGCGCAATCTTGGAGTCTACCACTCGGTGCTTAAACACTCGGACGGCACCTACCTGGCGATATATGAGCCCGCACCGTGGTACCAATTTTGGCGCGACACTTCCGCTATATATCTGTTGAACAGCAGCCGCAGCGCCTTCTGTTTTTCGTCGGTGTTCGCACCTGCTGAGCTGGAGGCGCCCATCTATCATAAATGGAAGTATAAAAACCAAGTTTCGGGCGAGTGGGAGGTGCGGTCGCGTGTCTCATTCCCGATTTCCGGCGGGCGCAGCGAAGGGTATCGCGGCTTTAGCGTCAAAACCGCCCTCTCGGCAGGGGAGTGGCGCTGCGACGTGGAGACCGCGCAGGGCTCGCTCATCGGGCGGGTGTCGTTTACCGCCGTGGAATCCTCGACCACTCCGGCGCTTTCCCAAAAAACGTTGTAGGTGTTAGTGTAATTCTGCATGAGAGAACGTATAGAAAAAGCGGTTCGGGAGGCATTAGGAACAGACATTGCTTTTGTGGTGGAGCGGCCGCGCTCACTAAGCCACGGTGACTACGCCACCAACGCCGCGCTCGTGGCCAAGATTGACCCGCAGGAACTCGCAAACAAACTAAACATAGAAGGAATCGAAAAGGTGGAGGTGGTCGGCAAGTTTATAAACTTTTTTCTTTCGCGCGAGGCGCTCGTGCCTAAAGAGCAAAAAATTCCCCAGCTCTACGTGGGCAAAAAAATAATGGTGGAGTACACCGACCCGAATCCGTTTAAAGAGTTTCATATTGGACACCTGATGAGCAATGCGATAGGCGAGAGTATTACCCGTCTGCTCGAAGCGTCTGGAGCAAAGGTGATACGAGCCAACTATCAGGGCGATGTGGGACCGCATGTGGCCAAAGCGCTTTGGGGCAGGATGCAAAAACCGGAAGTGTCGTGGGGCGAAGCGTATACCTACGGCGCACAAGAGTACGAAAACAAAAAAACCGAGATAGACGAAATAAACAAAAAAGTTTATGAAAAAAACGACGCGCAGATTAATGCGCTTTATGATGCCGGGCGCACAGAGTCGCTCGGGCGGTTCGATGAGATTTATAAAACACTCGGCACAAAGTTCGATTACTATTTTTTTGAGAGTGAAACCGGGCCTAAGGGTTTAGCTTTGGTACAAAAACATCCTGAAGTGTTTGAACAAAGCGAGGGTGCGACCGTGTTCCACGGCACGCACACCCGCGTTTTTGTTACCTCCCGCGGACTGCCTACCTATGAGGCAAAAGATTTAGGGCTCTTGCAACTCAAAAAAGAGACGGAAAACACAGATGAATCTATTACTGTTACCGCAAACGAGCAGAGCGACTACTTTTCGGTTGTGCTTGCAGCAGCAAAAAAAATTCCCGAAATAGCGGATATCGCCGAAAAGACGAAACATGTTTCCCACGGCATGATGCGGTTTGCCGACAGCAAGATGTCGTCGCGCACCGGCAATGTTATTACGGGCGAGTCTCTGCTCAAAGACCTGACCAAAGCGGCGCGCGGGAGGGAGGACGTGGCGGTTGGAGCTGTTAAATACACCGTGCTCAAGTCGGGGAGCGGCAAGGATATTATTTTTGACCCGGATAAATCACTCTCGCTTGAAGGCGACTCGGGGCCGTACCTGCAATACGCACTCGTGCGCGCCAGAGCGCTATTGAGAAAAGCGTCTGGAGCTACGGTAACTGAATTTGTTACTCCGCAGAGCAAAACCTTGGAGCGCGTCCTCGTTCATTATTCGGACGCCGTGGCCCGCGCAGCAAAAGAAATGGAACCGCATTATGTCACCACCTATCTTACCGAACTCGCAGCAGAATTTAACAGTTGGTACGCCGCACAGCGTGCAATTGTCGATGGAACTATAGCTGGCTACACGCTTAGTCTGGTCAAAACTGTAGAGCGTACGCTCTCCCAAGGCCTTCACCTACTCGGCATCCCCACGCCGGAGGAGATGTAAAATGCTATATTTTGAGTATGTCCGACCTGTCAAAACGAGAGGAGGAGGTTCTGGATTTTTGGAATAAAGAAAAGATATTCGAGAAATCGTTGCAGAAGCCCGCGCCGAAGGGCGAGTATGTTTTTTATGACGGGCCGCCGTTTGCCAACGGCTTGCCGCACTACGGGCATATTTTAGCCTCGACAATCAAGGACGCCATTCCACGCTACCGCACCATGCGGGGCTATCATGTTGCCCGCCGGTGGGGCTGGGACTGCCACGGCCTGCCGGTCGAAAACTTGGTGGAGAAGGAACTCGGGTTTAAGAACAAGCGCGATATCGAGTCGTACGGAATAGAAAAGTTCAACCAAGCCGCGCGCGTCTCCATTATGAAGGATGTGTCTGATTGGAAGCGCATTATCCCGCGGCTTGGGCGCTGGGCGGACATGGAGGCGGACTACAAAACCATGGACCCTTCGTACACCGAGTCGGTGTGGTGGGCATTTAAAAATCTCTATAACAAAGGCCTTATATACGAAGGATTTAAAGCGATGCATCTGTGTCCGCGGTGCGGCACCACATTGAGTAACTTTGAGGTTGCCGAGGGGTACAAAGATATCGATGATATTGCCGTGACGGTTAAGTTGCCGCTGGTCGACGAACCAGACACCTCGCTCCTTGTATGGACCACTACCGCATGGACCTTGCCCGGCAACGCTGCGGCGGCGGTTAATGCTGACGCTCCGTACGTCAAAGTAAAGGTAGGTGGAGAGTTTTTTATAGTAGCCAAAGAGCGCCTCGCCGCTGTCTTTGACGACGCGGAGATAGTGGAAGAAGTGGCGGGCAAAAATTTGGTGGGCAAAAGATATTTGCCGCCGTTTGACTACTTTGCAACCGAAGTGCATAAGCATAAAATGCACGCATGGAAGGTGTATGCGGCTCCGTATGTGACCATGGACGCCGGAACCGGCATTGTGCACATGGCTCCCGCCTACGGCGCGGACGACCTCGACTTGGCGCAGAAAGAAAAGATTCCGCTTATACATCACGTGACAGAGGAGGGCAAGTTTGTCGCGACCGTGCGCGACTTTGCCGGACTCTCCGTAAAGCCCAAGGGCAATCCGCGCGAGACCGACGAAAAGGTCGCTGCTCTGCTAAAAGAGAGAGGATTACTTTTTGCTCAAGAAAAAATAAAGCACAGCTACCCCCATTGCTGGCGCTGTGATACGCCGCTTCTCAACTGGGCGGCCACGTCGTGGTTTGTCAAAGTCTCTACATTAAAATCAAAACTCCTTGGGCAGAATGCAAAAATAGGCTGGACCCCGAAGCATGTCGGAGAAGGGCGTTTTAACAACGGGCTGCAGTCCGCGCCCGACTGGGCGATATCCCGCAGCCGCTACTGGGGCGCGCCTCTGCCGGTATGGCGTAATACCAAAACCAAAGAGATAAAAGTCGCCGGCTCAGTACTTGATGTTTTAAGCATGGTGCGCCGCTCGGGCAACCGCTATTTTGTCATGCGCCACGGCGAGGCTATTGCCAACTCAAACAACGTACTGGACTTAGAAGGCGACCCGACTAACCATCTGACAAAAAAGGGGGAACAGCAGGCCGTGCACGCGGCCGCCGAACTGCGGCGCGAGAAACTGGACCTTATTTTTTCTTCTCCGTTTTTGCGTACGCAAAAGACGGCCGCTATCGTGCACAAAGCATTAGGATTACCGGGAGAAGTTTTGGTGGATGAGCGGTTGCACGAGGACAACGATAGAAATCATTTAGATGTTCATCGCCGGATGGGGGAGTTTATTTTTGACGTCGAGCGCCGCTACAAAAATAAGAATATTCTCATTGTCAGCCACGGCAGTCCGCTGTGGTCGCTGCAGGAGGTTGCGGCGCGCCGTCCGTCGGCCCGGTTTGAGTCAAAGGCCATGCTGCGGACTGCCGAGGTAAAAGAACTGCCTTTTACGCCATACCCGCATAATGCAGACTTTGAGCTCGACCTGCACCGCCCGTATATAGACGACATCGATACAGGGGAGTGGAAGCGCATACCTGATGTGTTTGACTGCTGGTTTGAGTCAGGCTCGATGCCGTTTGCCAGTAATCACTACCCCTTTAAAAAAGAGAACTTTGACCCGAAGCGTTTTTTTGGGCTTGGCTCGCGAGGCTATCCTGCGGACTTTATCGCCGAGGGCCTCGACCAGACTCGTGGGTGGTTCTACTCGCTGATTGTGCTCGGAGTAGCGCTGTTCGGGAAATCGCCGTACAAAAATGTGATTGTAAACGGACTTTTACTCGCAGGCGACGGGCAAAAAATGAGCAAGCGCCTGCGCAACTACCCGGACCCGGTGGAGGTAGTGGAGAAGTACGGCGCCGACGCGCTGCGCTACTATCTGCTCTCCTCATCGGTGGTGCGCAGCGAGGATTTGCGTTTTCAGGAAAAAGGAGTGGACGAAGTGAGCAAAAAACTGCTGA
>CAYHVJ010000024.1:0-7494 GCA_964360085.1 uncultured Candidatus Saccharibacteria bacterium | reverse complement strand
GAGGATTTGCGTTTTCAGGAAAAAGGAGTGGACGAAGTGAGCAAAAAACTGCTGATGCGCTTGGATAATGTGCGGAGTTTTTATGATTTGTATGCTGACCGTATTGTGGCGAACACAAGCAGCACGCATATTTTGGATAAATGGATTCTGACTCGATTGTATGAACTGGTACGTGACGCTACGCGCGGATACGACGAATACAAACTCGATGAAGCTGCACGCCCACTCAGTGCTTTTATAGATGACTTGTCAACGTGGTATATCCGGCGTTCCAGAGAGCGGTTTAAAGATGACGGTGAAGATAAAAAACAAGCACTCGCTACTTTGCGGTACGTGTTACTGACCGTTGCAAAGGTAATAGCGCCAGTCATGCCGTTTTTTGCCGAGGACCTCTACCTTCGCGTGCGCGCAGAACGAGACCCGGAGTCTGTGCATTTATGCGACTGGCCCGAGGCGGGCGAGATAGATGAACAGATGCTCTCCGACATGGCTCACGCGCGCAGGCTCGTATCACTTGGTCTCGAGTTGCGCGAGAAAGCCGGAATCAAAGTGCGCCAACCGCTCGGTGTTTTTGAAACCAGCAGCGCCCTTACCGGCCCGTTGCGTGCGATAGTGGCTGACGAGCTGAATGTTAAAGAGGTCAAAATAAATTCGTCAGGAGAAAAGCTTGATACAGAAATAACTCCCGAACTCAAAGAGGAGGGGACATACCGGGAGTGGGTGCGCGCGATACAGGGCTGGCGCAAAGAGCAGGGCCTCTCCATGGCCGACCGGCCGGGACTTTTGATTGTTACTCCTGCGGCGGATTTTATACGCAAACACCGCCAGAGCCTGATACAGGCGACCGGCTTGCTGTCGCTCGAGACCAAAGAAGGGGAGGAGGTTAAGTTCGAAAGACTTTAAAAATGTACGACAAACATATTACCGAGGGGATAGTGTTGGGCAAGAAGGGCGTCGGCGAGGCTAACACGCTTGTCTATATATTGACGCGGGAGCTCGGGTTAGTGCGCGCCAAAGCGACGAGCTCGCGCCGCGAGGTGTCCAAGCTCCGGTACGGATTGGAGACGCTCAGCCGCGGCCGCTACACGTTTGTGCGGGGGAAAGCCGAGTGGCGGCTGACCGGCGTCGATGAGGTATCGCGGGAGTTTTTGGGCACCACTCCTGCACAGAGTAAACGGTTGGGACAAGTGTCAAGGCTGCTTATGCGATTGGTGCTCGGCGCGGAGCACACGCCGGAGCTGTACAAAACCGTGCGCGGCGGGTTTGAAAGTTTGGCGCACACGGAAGAGAATGCCGACAGCGTGGAGTGTGTGCTGGTACTGCGTATTTTGGCGCACCTCGGCTACCTGCCCGAGCTGCCGGCGCTAGCGCCGTTTGTCGAGGACGACAAATTCTCCCCCGAGCTGGCGCTCCAAGCCGCCGCCAGCCGCAAACTCTTAATAAAGTTAATAAACAACTCCCTGCAAGCGACGGGACTATAAGGGTATAATAGCTAGATGCCACAGGACGAAGGCGGTGTTGAACATTTAAAGGATTCGCTGTACTCACGCAAGGAGAAGCGAGGAATGCAGGATGTGCGCGCGCCGCTTAGCCCCAGCGAGGCGCATGCTCCCGTTGCGTGGGAAGGGGAGATGAAGCCGACAGAGCCCCGGCTCATTGTACCGCCGGCGCAGGCGCGGATGAAGATTGCCACTAAGTTTTTTATTGGCTCCGCTATATTTTTTGTGCTCGCAATCGGCGGCGCCCTTATATTCTTTTTTAGCGGCGGGAATTATATTTCGCCGGAGAATATTGACCTCCAAGTGGTAACGCCGGCGCTCGTCGACGGAGGCTCTACGGCCAACCTGCAATTTATCATCACTAACCGCAACACGGCGGAGCTCCAGCTGGCGGACCTTATAATCGACTACCCTGATGGTGCGCGCGACCCGAAGAATCCGCAGAAGTCGCTCAGCCACGAGCGCATATCGGTCGGCGCAGTAGCTCCCGGGCGGCAGATTAAGCTGACCTCGAGCGCCATTTTTTACGGCAGCGAGGGAGAGGCGCAGGAAATAAAAGCGTCGCTTGAGTACAGCGTGCAGGGAAGCAACGCCGTTTTTGTCAAAGAGGGGAGCGCCTCTATTACCATAGGTTCCTCCCCGGTATCGGTGCGCGTCGATGCCCCCAGCGAGTCGATCGCGGGCCAGCCGTTTACCATGACCATAACCGTGCAGAGCAACGCACAAATGCCGGTGCAGGACGTGCTGGTGCAGGCGCAGTATCCCTTCGGCTACAGCGTGCAGTCGGCGTCTCCAAAGTCGGATGTCGGCTCGACTCTTTGGCGGCTCGGCACCATGGCGCCGGGCACGACGCAGGTTATTACCGTTATAGGCTCCATCGACGGCCAGGACGGCGATGAGCGCGTGTTTCGGTTCCTCGCAGGCAGCAACAAGGACCAGACTGCAGGAAAAATTCAGGTGCCGTTCCTTTCGGTCCCTATAACGCTTACCGTGCGACGCCCGTTTATTACCGCCGGCATAGCGGTCGAGGGCAAGTCCGGCGCCAAAATATCAGCCGCGGCAGGCAAAATTTTGCAGGGCACTATTACTTGGCAGAACAACCTTTCCGAATCCGTAAGCGACGTTCAGGTAAAATTAAAATTGTCTGGTCCGGTGTTCGACCGCAATTCGGTGCAGGCGGGCAGCGGCTTTTATCAGTCAAACGACAACAGCATTACCTGGACTTCCGCGCAGGACCCGTCGCTTGCGGCGGTGCCGCCGGGCGGCAGCGGTACTCTCCAGTTCTCCTTTAGCACGCTGACTCCGGGAACCGGCGGAACCATCTACACCAACCCGGTGGTCGACCTGTCACTCACCGTCGGCGCGGTGCGCCAAGGGCAAGGCAACGTGCCCGACCAAGTAACCTCCGCCGCATCGACGCAGGTGGCGCTTGCCTCCGCTGTCGACCTTCTGTCACGGGCACTGCATTTTACCGGGAGCTTCAGCAACCAAGGGCCCATGCCTCCGCGCGCGGAAAGTACGACCGCATACACCATAGAGTGGACTGCCAAAAACTCATCCAACACCGTTGCCAACGCGGCTGTGTCGGCGGTATTGCCGACCTACGTTACGTTTGTGGCGGCGCAAAACGGAAGCGGTATAACCTACGACACCGGCAGCCGAACCGTGCGCTGGGATCTCGGCGACCTTAAGGCGGGCATAGGCTACAGTTCCACCGCGAGACAGGCAAGCTTCCAAATAAGTTTCAGTCCGAGTTCCTCGCAGGTTGGAAGCACTCCGATGCTTACTGGCGCGGCGGTGCTATCCGGTACCGACCGTTTTGCGCAGGTGTCCGTATCGGCCACCGCCGAGGCTCCCACGACGAGGCTTTTCGAATCCGGCTTCAGCAGCGGTATGGACATTGTTGCTCCAAAACAGTAAAACAAAGCTATGTCTGATAAAGAAAAAGAAGGACTGATGGAAAAAATAGTGTCGCTATGCAAGCGGCGCGGATTTGTGTATCAAGGGTCAGAAATTTACGGCGGGCTTGCCGGCACGTGGGACTACGGGCATCTGGGTCTTGCCCTCAAAAACAACATCAAGAATATTTGGTGGGGTATGTTTGTAGCCGGTCGTGATGACATGTACGGACTCGATGCGGCTATCATCATGAACCCGAAGGCTTGGGAGGCGAGCGGGCATGTTTCGGGTTTTGCCGACCCGATGGCAGACGGCACGAAGTTTAACACCATGTTCAGCACCTCGGTTGGTGCCGGGGAAGAAGCTACGGTTTCGTATTTGCGGCCTGAGACCGCGGGTGGAATATTTGTGAACTTCAAGAATACCGTCGACACCCATCATCCGAAATTACCCTTTGGCATAGCGCAGATAGGGAAGGCCTTCCGCAACGAAATAGCGCCACGCGACTTTATATTCCGCGTGCGCGAGCTCGAGCAGATGGAGATTGAGTATTTTGTCCGGCCGGAGGAGTGGGAGGATAGGTTTGAGGAATGGCGCAAAGGGGTGCACGCGTTTAACGAGGCGGTTGGTATTCCTAAAGGTGCTGTACACGAACTTGAGGTTCCTGATAATGAGCGCGCGCACTACAGCAAGCGTACGATTGATTTTGAGTTTGACTTTCCGTTCGGACGCAAGGAACTTTATGGGTTAGCTTATCGCACCGACTTCGACCTATCCGCGCATGAAAAGGCCTCTACTGTCGAGCTAAAATACCAAGATCCCGACACGAACAAAAAGTTTACTCCGCATGTTATCGAGCCGTCGTTCGGCGTTGAGCGCACGTTCCTTGCCGTACTCGCAAGTGCCTACGCCGAGGATGAACAAAACGGAGAAAAGCGCGTATATCTGAAGTTTAAGCCGTCGGTGGCGCCGGTTAAGGCGGCGGTGTTTCCGCTGCTCAAAAACAAGCCGGAACTCGTAGCTAAAGCACGCGAGATTTACACTGAGCTCAAAAAAGAAATTCCGCAGATTATGTGGGACGACAACGGCAACGTCGGTAAGCGCTACCGCCGGCAGGACGAGATAGGCACGCCGTTTTGCATTACCGTCGACTTCGACACCATGGGCGAAACCCCGCAAATGCTCGATACCGTTACCGTGCGCGACCGCGACAGCGGCGAGCAGATGCGCATCGCGGTAGCCGACCTATCGGCATATCTTTTGGCCAAAATACGGGTATAGTAAGGCAATGGAGAAGTCGCGCGATATAAGCGTCCATATTACCTCGGGGAGCGTTGTAACCGTCATACTTTTTTTGGCGCTTGCCGCGCTTTTGTGGTTTTTGAAGGACCTCGTTCTCATCCTTGTCACGGCGGTGGTCATAGCCTCCGCAATGGAGCCGGCTATAAACTTTTTGGTCAAGCGGCGCATACACCGCGTGCTTTCGGTCATACTTATGTACCTTTTTGTTGCCGGTATTTTTCTGACCGTGTTGTTTGTCTTTGTACCGCCGCTGCTTGGCGACGCGGCAAACTTTCTCTCGCGCCTGCCGCAAACGCTGTCGGCTATTAATATCTCCGACGCAACACACGGCGTGCTCCCGTGGGGCAATGTCGGCGACCAAATATCATCGGCCGACCTTTTGCGCAATATCTCAAAAACACTTTCTGACACTACCGGAGGAGTATTTACAACATTATCGGCGTTCTTCGGCGGACTTACCTCATTTATCCTTATCGTCGTGTTTTCTTTCTACTTCTCCGTGCAAGAAACGGGGGTCGACGACTTTTTACGCGTCGTGACGCCTGTTCAGCGCCAAGCATATGTGCTTAACCTATGGAAGCGCTCTCAGGAAAAGATAGGCAAGTGGATGCAGGGCCAGCTGATACTCGGTGTTATTGTGGGCATACTTTTGTATTTGGGGTTGACTATCCTCGGCATACCCAACGCGCTGCTTTTGGCGGTCATTGCGGGCCTCTTCGAGCTCATTCCGGTCTTCGGGCAGATACTCTCCGCAATACCGGCTCTGGCTATAGGGTTTGCAGACGGCGGCGTCACTGCGCTCCTTTTGGTGGCGGGCCTCTACCTGGTGGTACAGCAGTTTGAGGCGCACCTTATCTACCCGGTGGTGGTCAAAAAAGTGGTCGGCGTGCCGCCGCTCTTGGTTATAATCGCGCTTATTGTCGGCGCAAAACTTGCCGGATTTTTGGGGATATTGCTCTCGGTCCCCATCGCGGCGGCGATACAGGAATTTGTCGCAGACGTGGAACGGAAAAAAGCTAAGGCGCTTGCTAATGACGAATAAAAGAAGTGGCTTTTAGATAGTTTTGTTTGGTATAATGCATATGTGGCAAAAAAGCTTACAGATCAATTTCTAAATAAGTGGTATGTATCGAAAGGTCTTTCCACGTGGGCTATAGAAAAACGCTTTGGCGTATCGCGAAGCAATGTATATTCGGCGCTTAGAAAATATCAGATACCAACACGAAATCTGGCCCAATCACATATCCGTTATGCGCGCACTGATTTTAGCGGAGACAAAAATGAGAAAGCGTACCTTCTTGGTTTTAGTATAGGAGACCTACGTGTTCGAAGTCATAATAAAGAACAAAGCGAAACTATCTCTATAGGATGTGGAAGCACTAAACGCGCCCAGATAAATTTAATAGATGGACTGTTTTTGCCGTATGGAAGGGTATGGAAAGGTGTCCCCGATAGACGTGGTGCGATAAATATTGAAGCTTTTGTAAATAAAAGTTTTTCTTTTCTTTTACCTCGCGTGCGTAGTTACAGATGGTGTGCTGGTACTGAAGATACTTTCTTCTCGTTTCTTGCGGGTTTTACTGACGCAGAGGGTAGCTTCTTTATTTCCAATGGAAAGGCGTTTGTTTCGTGGGGCAACTACGACCGAGATATTCTGCACTTCATTAAGCGCGGGTTATTAAAGTTTGGCATTGAGTCACCGGCGCTCTGCCGAGACGCCCTTAAGGGTTATGTGGGGAAACATGGTTATCGGCGGAATAAAAATTATTGGCACCTTACTATTACAAAAAAAGTAATGGTCAAAAAATTACTAAACCACCTCGACTTTTTTATGTTGCACGCCGACAAAAAACGAGCGCTTGTGCGCTTGCGTAAAAATCTTATAATGCGAGGACTTGCTGTATGATTACTCAAAAAACATTTTACATCACATCGCCTATATTCTATCCTAACGCGGTGCCACATATGGGGCACGCATACACGACGCTCCTATGCGACATATTGGCCCGCTATCATAGGTTGGTTGGCTTCGAGACGTATTTTCTCACGGGCACTGATGAACATACCGAAAAGGTTGTCAAAGCGGCACTGTCCGCTGGGCAAGAACCGCATGCATATCTCGAAGACGTTGTGACCCGCTTTAAAGAGCTGTATGTGCACCTAGATATTTCGTACGATCAATTTATCCGAACTTCTGATCAGGCTGCGCACTGGCCAGGGGTTATTGAAATGTGGAAAAGGCTGACCAGCGCCGGGGACATCTATAAGTCGACGTATACCGGTCTTTATTGTGCAGGGTGCGAGGCGTTTGTCACTGAAAAAGATTTGGTAGACGGCAAATGTCCCGACCATGGCATTGAGCCTGAGCAACTAAAGGAAGAGAACTACTTTTTCAGACTTTCTAAATACACGCGGCCAATTAAGGAAAAGATAATTTCTGGCGAGCTGCGTATAGTCCCCGGAACGCGGAAGAATGAGATACTCGCGCTACTCAATGGAGGACTACAGGATGTTAGTTTCTCACGGCCGAAAGAAAAAATGACGTGGGGGATACCTGTTCCTTGCGACGAGACTCAAACTATGTACATTTGGATGGATGCTCTTACTAACTATATTACAGCGCTCGGTTTTGGCCGCGGAGAGGAAAAAATGTACTTTTGGCCGGGCATGCATGTTTTAGGGAAGGATATACTACGTTTTCACGCAGCATTTTGGCCGGGTATGTTGCTTTCTGCCGGTCTGCCTCTCCCGAAAACCCTTTTGGTACACGGGTTTATTACCTCCGGCGGCAAAA
>CAYHVJ010000023.1:5030-7615 GCA_964360085.1 uncultured Candidatus Saccharibacteria bacterium | reverse complement strand
TCCACGAGGTTCGACCTCGTGGAAGGGGCCGGAGGAGAAGGAGAAAGAAGAAAAGTTGCACGAGGTGTGCGAGGCGGCTATCGCTTTTTTTGAGCAGAAGTTGAAGGAGAGGAAGGAGGTGCAGGAATATTTAAAGACCCGTGGTGTGCATAATGATACGGTTTCCGCCTGGCGTTTGGGCTACGCGCCCGCCGAGTGGGAGAGCTTGTCCAAGCATTTGTTAAGCATCGGATTTAAAAAAGAGGATATTGTGGATGCCGGCTTTGCGCTTAAGTCGGAGCGCAAACCCGGCGAAATATTTGACCGCTTCCGCGGGCGGATTATTTTTCCGATTTTTGACCTCTCGGGCAAACCTATTGCCGTGTCCGGCCGTTTTTTTGAAAAGGTGCTAGGCGCAAAAAGCGAAGACAAACCCGCCAAGTACGTAAACTCGCCTGAAACTCTGTTATTTAAAAAATCACGCGTGCTCTACGGCCTCGACCGCGCCCGCAACAATATCCGCAAACTCGACTGCATATTGCTGGTCGAAGGGCAGTTTGACCTCATACTCGCGCATCAGTCCGGTCTGCCGTTTGCCGTGGCGCTCTCCGGCACCGCTCTCACACCGGAGCATCTTTCTATATTGGGTAAGTTGAGCAAGAGGCTGGTGTTGGCGCTCGATGCCGACCAGGCGGGGTTGCGCTCGGGGCTCAAGTCGGCCCACATGGCTTTGGTTGCGGGTTTTGATGTTAAAGTACCTATTTTCCCCGACGGCAAAGACCCGGCCGATGTAGCGCGGGAGAATCCGGAGCTGCTAAAAGCTGCCATCCGCACTTCTAAAACCTCCGTCGAATTCTTTCTTGATGCGCTGCGCCCCGGCGCAAAAGACTCGCGCACATACGCCAAACTAGTAGAGGCTCAAGTCTTGCCGCTCATAGCGGCTGCCGGAAGCAAAATCGAGCAGGAACAGTTTGCGCGGTTGGTCGCAGGGCGGCTCGGGGTTTCCGAAGAGGCGGTGCGCGCGGAGGTTGCCAAGAAACCGCTCCCACCATCTGTGGACGGTTCATCGGATATTCAGAAAAATAGCGCAGTAGTATCGCTCACTCCGCTGGAAAAAAAGATAGGCATGCTTCTTTTCGGCCAGACCGGCAGCAAGTGGAAGTTGGAGGAACTTCTGGGAGCCGTGTATCTCGGCGAACTCCAAAGCAGGCTCCTGCCGCAGGCCGAAGACCTGCGCTTCCGCTTTGATGCGGAGGTGGGGGAGCACAGCGACGAAGAAACTATAGCCGGCGACATGCTGGCCGATATAGGCAAGACGGTGCAAAAAGAGCGTTTAAAAATGAAGTTTCTGTGATATAGTGTCCCATAAGTCAAATGGCGAAGAAAAAAGTCTCAAAAAAGAGGGCTAAACGGCGTCCTGTAAAGAACGCCGCTAAAGCTAAGAAGTTTAAGGCGGCGGCCGGCAAGCGCCGGGCCAAGCTCGTACCTAAGAAAAAGAAGGTGTCTAAAAAAACGGCTCCCGTCGTCAAACTCAGCCCCAAACTGCAGAGGCGTCTGGATGACCAAAACAAAAAGGCGGAAACCCTGATGGAGCGGGGCCGGATGCGCGGGTTTGTCACCTACGACGAAATCCTTAAAGCCTTTCCGACCATCGAGTCCGACGTCATGTTCCTCGAGGAGCTGTACGACAAGTTCCAGACTGCGCGCATCGACGTGCTCGAGGGCGGAGGCATGCTCGAGCTGACCGAGGAGGAGCCGGTAAAAGGCTACGCACGCTCCGACAGCCAGTACGACTCTATCCAGATGTACCTGCGCGAGATAGGCAAGTACCCGCTCCTAAACGGCGAGCAGGAGCGCTCGCTGGCTAAGCGCATTACCGAGGGCGATGCGGAGGCGCGCAACCTGCTTGCACGCGCCAACCTGCGCCTCGTTGTTTCTATCGCCAAAAAATATGTCGGCCGCAGCCCTGACCTGACCCTGCTCGACCTTATACAGGAAGGGAACCTTGGATTGTTTAAAGCGGTAGACAAGTTTGACTTTACCAAGGGCTTCAAGTTTTCGACCTACGCCACGTGGTGGATACGCCAGGCTATAACCCGCGCGCTTGCCGACCAAAGCCGCACCATCCGCATCCCCGTGCACATGGTAGAGACTATCGCCAAATACAAACAGGTGAGCCGCCGGCTGGCGCAGGACCTCGGTAGGGACCCATTGGCTGAAGAGGTGGCGCTTGAGATGGGCGTCGATGTGGAAAAAATCTACCAGATAGAAAAGATAGACCAGGACACCGTGTCGCTGGAGAGCCCTGTGGGCTCCGACGACGGCGAGGACAAGTCGGTGCTCGGCGACTTTATAAAAGACGACAAGATTTTGAGCCCCGACCAGGAGGTGTCGCGCCGGATACTTGGCGACCAGCTCAAAGAGATTTTGGATGAACTTAGTCCGAAAGAACGCGAGATTTTGAAGTTACGCCACGGGCTTGAGGACGGCATCTACCACACGCTCGAGGAGGTGGGGCGCAAGTTCGGCGTCACCCGCGAGCGCATCCGCCAGATAGAGGCCAAGGCGCTGGAGCGCATCCGTACGCACGAAAAGTCCAAACGCCT
>CAYHVJ010000023.1:0-4930 GCA_964360085.1 uncultured Candidatus Saccharibacteria bacterium | reverse complement strand
AGATAGAGGCCAAGGCGCTGGAGCGCATCCGTACGCACGAAAAGTCCAAACGCCTGCGGAGCTACTGATTAGTAGAACCGCAGGCGTATAGCGACAAACAGTATGATTGTCACAGGGATAATCCAACCAAGTTGGATATATATCTCGCGCATGTACAACTCCTGAACAAGGACTCGCTCTTTTTCTTATACTCCATATACTGTGTAGATGCAATACCCCATACAGCACTGGAGCCACTCATCGCTTATGTCTTTTTTGCGCAATCCGCTGGCGTGGCACAAGCGCTATGTTGAGCTTGTCTATGACACGCCATCGACTCCGGCAGGCATTGTGGGCCGCGCATGCCATGTCGCGCTCCAGCATTTTTACGGTGGATTAAAAAAAGAAGACGCGATTGCGCTGGGGCTCGAATACCTGCGGGACGTGTCCGACTTCGAAATCAACTTCGGCCGCGCAAAGACTGCGTCCGCGCGGCGGGCAAAGCGTCAAAGCATGGAGCGGGAATATCTGCAGGGGGCGGAGTTTTATCTCGCTCGTCCGCCTAGGTGGAAGGTACTCGGGGTTGAAACAAAAGCTACCGTGCGGGTGGAGGGCTTGCCGCTCCCCATCAAAGCGGTGTCCGACCTCGTGGTGGTGTCCAAAGTCGATCGCCGCGGAGTCGACATCGTCGACCACAAGTTTGTATCGGCTTTTAGCCCGTACAGAGGCGACAAGTCGCTGTTTGCGCTGCAGGCAATTTTCAACTACTACACGGTTAAAAAAACATTTAATAAACCGGTGCGGCGCTTTATCGTGCAGGAGTGTAAGATATCGCGCAATGCCGATGGCAGCGCGCAAATGCGGCGCTATGTTATAGACTTCCGCGCATTCCGCCACGAGTTCGTCCTCTTTAACCGCTTAGTGCGCGACGCGACCGCGGCGCTCGCTCACATGAAAGTATTTTTGCCCAACCCCTCCGATATGTTCGAAGGGGAGAACAGCTTAGACATCTACCGCATAAACCTCGAGCCGGAGGAGTACGATACCCACTTCCGTCCCGACGAGTAAATACCGAGAACTGTTCTCGGTATTCGGTTACTGCCCTGTGGTGGTGCCGAGGATGCTGTCGATGGCCGCGCGCATCGAGTCGTACGGCTGGGCGCCGGGGAGCACCACCGACTCGGTGCCGACCATAAGGAGCGTGTAGGGCGTGCCCTGCGCGCCGAGCTTGATGGCCTCGTCGTAGCTTGCGGCCACTTTTTTAGCAAACTCGCCGCTGTTGAGGCACTGGTTGAAAGCGTTTACATCGAGCCCGATTTTTTTGGCGATGACCGGCAGCTGTGCTAGGTCAAGACCGTTTGAACTGGGCGTTACTTCGTATACGCCGTCGATGAACTTAAAGAACGCCGTATCCCCTCCCTGCTTGCCGGCGCACTCGGCAGCCTCTGCTTCTTTAGGCGCCTTTGAGTGGATAGACGCGAGCGGGAAGTGCCGATATATCCACGCAACTTTGCCCGAAGTACCGTAGTACTGGATTACCTGGTTCATGGTCGTGTTAAAGGTCTTGCAGTACGGGCACTCAAGGTCGGAGTACTCTATAACTTTAACCGTTGCGTTCGGATTACCTAAAATATAATCAACACCAGGCGTGTAAGCGCGCGCGCCTGTGACCTTGCCGTCCCCACCTCCATTAGTCGGGGTCGTTCCTTTACCTGCCAGAAAAACAGCGCCCGCGATTAAAGCGCCCGCGACCACGATGGTGATGGGAAGTACGTATTGTGATTTCATCTAGGTATTGTAACTGCAGGTATTTAAAACGCAAACTAGAAGGGTAGCGTGTGGGTCAGGGCCGCGGAGTCTCCGGTTTTCTCCCAGCCGCCGGTGTCGAGCTTTATCTCGCGCACGCCGTCATAATCTCTGTATTTTACCGAGCCGTGCTTTTTGGCGTATTCATAGAGCTCGTTGGTGATGGCAACGTCGGCCAAACAGTAGTCGCGAACTTTTTCGTGCAGGCCCTGCTTCCACCACTCCACCGCCTCGAGCCCGTCGGCGGTTTTTCCCCGCCCGAGCGTCGCCTCGGCTAAGTTGTCGAGCTTGAGCCGCCGGCCGAGCACTTGTTTGACCTCCTTCAACAAATCGATGCTTTTTATTTTGCCGAGGTCGCCGGCGTAATATTTGTTGAGTATAGGGATGTCGAAATGCTCGGAATTGTAGCCGATGATGATGTCCGCGGCTTCAAACAGAGGCCATGCATCCTTGAGCTCGTGTTTATAAAAACCTTTAAGCGTATTGTCGGATGAGTCGTGTACTCCGAGCACGGTAATCTCAAGGTTTGAAAAGTCGCCGTTCGTGCGGAAGACCCCCTCTGTTTCAATATCGAAAGTAATCTTGCGCATTATTTTTTGAAGAAACCGGCAAGATCGGCAAGCGCTACCGGCTCCGCCGCGCCGGTCTCGAGATTTTTTACCTGGTAGACCCCGCTTGCAAGCTCATCTTCGCCGACCACAATGAGCCACGGTATTTTGTGTTTAGCGGCGGCCTTTATCTGGTCTCCAAGCTTGCGCTCGCCGAAGTCGACTGCCACGTTTACCCCCGCTTTGCGGAGGCCGTCGGCAAGAGCACTCGCTCTTGCCGCCAGCTCCGGAGCGGTAACCGCCAGATAGAGGTGTGTAGTAGGGGTATAGGGCGGTATAAGGCCGCGTACGGCGAGGAAGTCGCGGATGGTCACATCGCCCATGCCGAAGCCGACGCCCGGCAGAGGTTCGTCGTCAAACAGGGCGGTCAGGTTGTCGTAGCGCCCGCCGCCAAAAAGCGCGCGGTTGTTCTCCTTGTGGGTGTCAAAGACCTCAAACACAGTGCCGGTATAGTAGGCAAAACCGCGCACTACCGATGGGTCGTACTCAATATTGTTGATGCCGGCCGCGCGGAAGTCCTGCAGCATCTGAGCAATATCATCAGGCACGTTCTTTGGCGACAGCAGGCTTTTATTAACACCTAGTTTTTTTAGCTCCAAGTCGAAGTCGACCTCGGACATTTTGGCGCGACGGTCGAGCAGGCCGAACAGTTGTTTTGTCTGTACTCCGCTCAGACCGCTCTCCTGCGCTATGGTATTTATAGCCTGCCGGCTGCCGACTTGGATTTTAAAATCGCTTTCGCGCGCGCCGAGCGCCGTCATGATGCGGTATGCGACCGTTATAACCTCCGCGTCTGCAATAGGGCTCTTTGAACCAAAGAGGTCGATGTTGAGCTGCCAGTGCTCGCGAAGGCGTCCGCGCTGCGGGCGCTCGTAGCGGAATACATTGGGGATAGAGTAGAGCCGCAAGGGGAACCCGAGTTCGCGGCGGCGCGCCGCGACCATGCGCGCGACAGTTGGTGTCATCTCGGGGCGCAAAGCGACCTCGCGGCCGCCGCGGTCGGTAAAGATATACGACTGTTCGTTTACTATTTCTTCGTTATCGGCGCCTTTGGCTTTGTACAGCTCGGCGGGCTCCAGAACAGACGCATGATACTCGACATAGCCCACTCGCTCGACCTCTCCGCGTATGGTCTTAAAGAGCCAGTTTAAAAACGCCTGGTCCTCCGGATAAAAATCGCGAACCCCCTTGTATGGCTCAACTGAAAGCTTATTTTTGCTCATAGCTGGTGTTTAGAGTATTGTAACAGAAATGAAAGGCCAAGTCTTAAATCTCTATAAGCAGCTTGGCGAGACGCCCCGCGAGCGCCTGGAGCGCCTGCGCGCGCAGAAGCCGCACTACGAGCACGAGGTGCTCTCCTACGCCGGCAGGCTCGACCCTATGGCCGAGGGCGTGATGCTCTGCTTGGTCGGTTCCGCCAACCAGCGCCGCGAGGCTTACTTGGAGCTTTCCAAAGAATACACACTCGACATACTCTTCGGCTTTGCCACCGACACCTACGACGTGCTGGGCCGCGTGATGGAAACCGGCGACGGAAGCGATCTGCGGCGCGAAGCGGTGCAAAAAGGGCTCAACGAATTCCGCGGCCATATCGAGCAGGAGTACCCGCCGTACTCCAGCAAGACCGTCGAGGGCAAGTCGCTGTTTGAGTGGGCGCGCAGCAATGCGCTCGGCTCGCTCGTGATGCCGAGCCGCACCGTGACCATCCACCATATCGATATAGAAAAGATGTATAAGGTCCCCGAAGCTGTCTTGCTCGACTATATCGAGGACGGCATTGCGCGCGTGACAGGCGACTTCAGGCAGGATGAAACCCTGCGCCTGTGGAAACAGCATCTCAAAAAAGAAGGGGACCGCGAGTTTGTCTGCGCGACCGTAAAGATAGAGTGCACCAGCGGCACTTATGCCCGTTCCATAGCCAACGGGCTGGGCAAAGAACTCGGGTGCCCCGCGCTCGCGCTCCATATCCTCCGCACCAAAGTAGGGGAGTACTCAGTAGAAAAATCCCTAAAGTAAATAAAAGGCGACGCCTTTTACCAATCCAGCTCGCCGGTTTTGTACTCGGTGACGCGGGTTTCAAAGAAGTTTTTCTCTTTTGCCTTGTCGATAATCTCGCTCATCCAGGGGAAGGGGTTGTCTTTGTGATACTGGCGCTCTAAGCCAATGCGCTCCAGCCGGCGGTCGGCGATGTGCTCAACATACTGCTTGACGCTTGCTGGTGCGAGGCCCACCACGCCGCGCGGCAGGGCGTCGTCGGCGTACAAGCACTCCAGCTCTACTCCGCGCTTTATTTTGCCGGTCAGGTCTTTTTTAAACGCGTCGGTCCATATCTCCGGATTTTCCTGCACGATGGTGTTGATGAGGTCCGCGCCGAAGGCAAGGTGCACCGACTCGTCGCGGAGAATAAACTGAAACTGCTCGCCGATGCCGACCATGCGGTTTTTGCGGAGCATGCTCAACATCATCACAAAGCCCGCATAAAAAAAGATGCCCTCCATGATGACGTAGTAGCCGACCAGGTCGTGCACGAACTTTTG
>CAYHVJ010000022.1:0-8274 GCA_964360085.1 uncultured Candidatus Saccharibacteria bacterium | reverse complement strand
TTTTACCACATTTTAAAATATTTTTCCTCTCACAAACTTCCATAGCGTTGGCGGGTAGGCGACATATGTGGGGCCGAAGTGGGATTTAAAAAGCGAGAAGGCTTTCCAGCTCTTAGGCTCTCCATTGCTCCAAAAAGAATTAAAAACCAAAAGCGACACTCCGCGCATCTGCGACTCTTTAAAAAAATGGTCGATAAGCGCCGTCATGGCATATACTTTTTTTGCCTCCGGCAATATAAACGGGCATTCATACTTTGAGCTGTTGTGTGTAGGGGAGTACAGCACGATAATGCCGGCGACAAGCTCTCGGCTCGCCATATTACGCACTCCAAAAACACTCGTGTTATCGCGGTATATATCTTTTTCGTGTTTGCGTCCGACAGCCTCCAGCGCATCAAGCCCGATTTTTTTTGCAACAGTACTTTTTTTATACGCTTCCGCGTATTCGTCAAAAGAAACCGGCTCTATGGCATAGCCCTGATTTAAAAATTTTTCCTCCCACAAGCGCAGGTCGCGCCGCGCTTGTTTGTACCAGCCTGCTTTGTAGTCGGTTTCCGGTTTGAGTTCGACAAACCCGTCGACACGCCACGGCAAGTTTGACAGTTTGTGCCAGCCTTTTGGCACGGGTCCGTCGTGCAGGCGCTTCCACATCACCACGCGGTTGCGCGCCAGTGTGCCCGAATTATCTGCGGCCGGTTCGTTGTCGTTTATATATTCCTCAAATGTCAGTGGCCAGATGCTCCAGCGGATTCCTTTCGGCCCGACGGTTTGTTTGCCGCCGACCTCCTCGCGCGCGCACACGGTGCGCGGCATGGCGAGGTGGACATACTCAGGCCACAGCTCAGGCGGGACAAAATTCTTTGGCATGTGCCGGGGGAGAGACTCGAACTCTCACGAGGGTTTAATTCCTCCCAGGATTTTAAGTCCTGTATGTCTACCATTCCATCACCCCGGCGTTTTTGTATTTCCTCTACAAATGTTAGATTAGCATGTACGGCCACGTAGCCAAGTAGTAAGGCGCTTCTCTGCAAAAGAAGTATGCGCGGGTGCGATTCCCGCCGTGGCCTCCAAGGACACAGGAGTGACATGCCTGCGCATGTCGTGTCGGGAATCGCAGGCCGGAATGTGCCGCCAACGGCGGCCATGAGGCGGGGTCGCGGGGCCTGCCGTCTAGGCAGGAACCTGTGACCGATTCCCGCCGTGGCCTCCAAGGACACAGGAGTGACATGCCTGCGCATGTCGTGTCGGGAATCGCAGGCCGGAATGTGCCGCCAACGGCGGCCATGAGGCGGGGTCGCGGGGCCTGCCGTCTAGGCAGGAACCTGTGACCGATTCCCGCCGTGGCCTCCAGAATCAAGACGAAATTTCGTCGAGCCTGCGGCGGTTCTTGTCGCCTAAGTCTATTTCAAACTCAAACTTCGGGATGCGCATGCCCTTCGTGCGCGAGCTCAAAAACTTTCCTAACTCGCCGCGGTTGCGGTTGGCAAACGCAAGCGCCGCCGCCTCGCCCAGCTCTGGGAACACGGTTATATAAATGACCGCTCGCTTGCCGTCCTCGCTCATCTGTACGCGGGTAACCGTGATAAGGCTGTTGCGGTTGGCCTCCCGCGCCAGAAACTCCGCCGCCGCTGTCCGCAATGATTCCGCTTGTCGCTCGTTCATACTATTTATTTACGCGAGTTCTACTACAAAGGCCTCCAGCCGGTCGCCGGCGGCTGGCAGTGCCTGTGTTTTGATCATCGCGCCGAACTCGCTCCCTGCTTCCACCTCTTTAACATCTTTTTTATTTGATTGCAGGCTGCTGATGGTGCCGCGCCCGATCTCAACGTCGCGGCGCATAATCTTGACCTCCTGATGCAGTTTGAGCGAGCCTTCCTCGACGCGGCCGCCGAGCACCACGCGCCCTTTTTGTCCGCTGAAGAATTTAAGCACCTTGGCAGCGCCGCGGCTTACCTCGGTCTCCATCCGCGGGCGGCGCTTGGCAAGCTCTTCGGCCAAAAACTCGGCAAGCTTATAAATGATGTCGAACGTGGCTATTTGCACCCCTTGCCGCGCCGCCAGCTCGCGCGCCTCGCGCTCCACTTTGACATTAAACCCGAGCACGATACCGGGTGTTTTGCCGCCACCCACCAGCTTGATGTCATTCTCAGTAATACTGCCCACGCCGCGCAAGATGACGCGCGTTTCGAGCCGTCCGTCGCCCGGGATTTTGTTGAGCTCGTGTACCACCGCCTCGCCGACTCCGGCGACGTCGGTCTTGATGACGAGGGGGAGCACCAGCTTTATAACTTCCTCAACGTCGGCGGGAGCCGCGGCTACATCCTGGAGCGAGTGTTGGACTTGGCCTAGCGGCCCGGAGCGCACGAGAGCAGGGATGTTGCCGCGGCTCTTTTCTTCAGCCTCTTTTTTAGATTCGACGGTTGTAAAATGTACACCTATCGCCGGCAATGAGGAGAAGCCGACTATACGCACCGGGCTTCCGGGCAACGCTTCTTTGATAGGTTTGCCGAGGAAGTTCTCCATAATCCGCACCGGCGCAAACGCGGCGCCCGCAACAACAAACCCGCCGCTCGCAATGTGTCCGTCGCGTACAATCAGTGTCGCGGTCGCGCCGCGCTTCGGGTCGACATGCGCCTCTATTACCAAGCCTTCCGCCGCCGCGACAGGGTCAGATGCAAGCCCTTTTATTTCCGCCTGCAGCAAAATAAGGTCGAGCAGCTCGGGCACCCCCTCGCCGGTCTTGCTGGATATCCCGACCCACGGCACTTCGCCGCCGAGCCCCTCCAAAAAAATCTGGTGTTCGAGCAGAGACATTTTTGCCTTTTCTATATTGCTTCCCGGTTTGTCGATTTTAGTGAGCGCAACAATGTAGGGGAGTCCTGCCTCGGTTATCAGCTTTAGCGCTTCGACTGTCTGCGGCTTGGCGCCGTCCTCGCTCGATACAACCAATACGCCGACGTCGGCGGCCTCCAGCCCGCGCGCACGCATGCCGCTAAATGCCTCGTGCCCCGGCGTGTCGAGGAAGGTGATGCGGTGGGTACCGGTAGCATTTTTGTGCGTCGCCTCGTACGCGGAGAGATGCTGGGTAATACCGCCGGCCTCTCCCTCTACCACGGTAGTTTTGCGGACATAATCAAGAAGCGTCGACTTGCCGTGGTCGATGTGTCCTACAATTGCGACTATAGGCGGCCTATCGGCCGTTGTGGCGGAATCCTTTTTCATGATGTTACTTCTTGTTCTTTGCGACCGACTCTTTGGCCTTTGAAACGGCCTCCTTTTCCTCTCCGGTCAGCTCAAATGAGGAAGCGCCGTTTTCTACCGGTTTGGCATATACGCCGACACGGTCGCGCGAGTAGAGTGTCGAGAATACCACGCCGTTGCCCCTCTCGTCGAGGAACGCCGCGGCAAAGCTTTGGTTGCCGCCCTGTCCGCTCGTAAACGGATTAAACCGCACCACGCCGATGCCCTGCACGCTGCCGCGCAGACGACCCTCAGCGAGTTTGAGATACCGTTCGAGTTCGGCGCGGAATGCTTTTATTTCCTTGCTGTCGCGCGCCAGCTCTGCGATGCTTTCATCTATCGAGCCGTTTTTTCCGAGTGCAAGCCGCCGGAAACGGATTTTGAGCGCAATGGCGTACCCGACCGCTATGAGAGAAATAACAAGTGCGCCGAGTGCCAGGTACGGAGTGGATATTTGCAGGTAATAGTTGATAGCAATAGGCATTAAAAACAGTATACTCTTTAATGTATGTTTTGGAATAAGAGGATGAACTTGTTCAAAAAAAGGGTGTACGCCGATGCGGCAGCAACTACTCCTGTTTCAGCGCGCTCAAAGCATGAGCTTGTGCGTCTTCTATCTTTATACGGCAATGCAGGAGCTCTACATAAAGAAGGGGTAGATGCAAAAAAGGAACTGGAGAATGCGCGCAAAAGCATTGCCGATTCTATAGGCGCGCACGCGGATGAAGTTGTTTTTACCGCGAGCGGCACAGAAGGGAACAACCTCGCGCTCCACGGCTTGCTTCGCCCGATGCTTTTACAGGACGGCGAAGTGCATGCCATTACCTGCGCGATAGAACACCAGTCGGTGCTCGAACCTCTGCGCGCGCTCGAGCGGGAGGGGTTGTACACCACTGTGTTGGGCGTCGACAAGGAAGGCCTTGTCGATCCCGAGGCTTTGCGAGGGGCTCTAAACGAAGAGACAGCACTGGTTTCGATTCAGCTGGTTAACAGCGAGGTAGGCACCATAGAACCGGTGCGCGAGCTTGTGAAGGAAATCCGCCGTGTCCGCGGAACTCGCCAAGGCGACGCCTTGAAGAGCCCGGGTGTTAAGGCGTCGCCTTTGTTCTTTCATACCGACGCATCGCAGGCGCC
The DNA here is from genome assembly GCA_964360085.1 of uncultured Candidatus Saccharibacteria bacterium. Taxonomy (GTDB): domain Bacteria; phylum Patescibacteriota; class Minisyncoccia; order Phycocordibacterales; family SBAW01; genus GWA1-54-10. The sequence continues at coordinate 3,900 of CAYHVJ010000022.1, read as the reverse complement.
GCTGTGGGTAGATATCAACGTTGAAAAGCTCGGCATCGACCTGATGACGCTCGACGCGCAAAAGGTGCTCGGCCCTAAAGGCGTCGGCGCTTTGTATATCCGCCGCGGCACGCCTATCGAACCGATTTTGTGGGGCGGCAAGCAGGAGCACGCGTTGCGGGGCGGAACGGAGAATGTGCCGCAGGCGGGAGCATTTACGGTTGCGCTTGCCGACGCACAGTGCGGGGTAGAGGCGCGCGCAAAAAAAACGGCAGAGGTCCGCGACTATTTGTGGAGCGAAATAAAAAAACTAATTCCCGATGTAATTCTCAACGGTCCGAAAATAAGCGAAGTCCGACTTCGCTTGCGAGTGGTAAACAATTTAAATATTTCTATACCCGGGCTTGAGGCGGAGATGGCCGTCATATCACTCGACACGCTCGGTATTGCCGCTTCAACCCGCAGTGCCTGCAACATCGGCTCCGACGAGCCGTCGCATGTTATCAAGGCGCTCGGAGTCCCCAAAGAAATGGCGGGCACCGCCATCCGACTAACCTTACTCCCCGGCGCGACGCGCTCTCAAATGCGCCGCATAGCCGCCGCGCTTAAAGAAACCGCCGACCGCTACCGGCGTTAGTTTTCTTTTTGGAAAATAGTGTTATATTTTAGGGACGATGGATATTGAGCACCTTACGAAGCATCAGATAGTCTTACTGGCCTTTTTGGTTGGCTTTGTAACCTCTATCGCTACCGGCATTGTTACTGTTTCTTTGATGGACCAAGCTCCTCCATCGGTTACCCGCACTATCAACCAGATAGTCGAACGCACGGTGGAAAAGGTGGTTCCTGCAGCCATGCCGGTATCGCAGAGCGCCGCCGCCGCGTCGGCAACTGTAATAAAGGAGACCACGGTGGTAGTTAAAAACGACGACTTGGTCGCGCAATCCATCAATAGTGTCCAAAAAGGCGTAGTCCGGATTGTAAGTCTCAACGACCGCAGTACGCTGGTCGCCCGCGGTGTTGCTATAGACGCAAAGGGCGTCATACTCTCCGACCGCGGATCGCTGGAGCCGCTCGGCACGGTAAACTTTGAGGCGATACTCCCGAGCGGCGAGCGCGTGCCTGCTGTTATGCGGATCCCCGTAGGCACCAGCACTATCGCTGTCCTCGACTTGCAAATGGCAACCTCTTCGGGCAAATTGACCGCGGTGCCGATTGCAGACGCCGGTAAGCTGCAGCTGGGCGGGAGCGTCATCCGCATCGGCGGGTCCGGGGCCGACACGGTCGGCACCGGCGTTATAGCGAAACTACCCGACTCCCATTCAGGAGTCATACAGGCAACCGTAGTATCAACCACGCCCGGCTCCATGATTATTAATTCCTTCGGCGAACTTATAGGTATAACCACGAGCGATTCCGCCGCATGGGGCGCAGACTTCTATACTCTAGCCACTAGTCCCTAGCCACTAACCAGTATGCCTCCATTCAATCACTTCACCACAAAAGCAAAAGAAGCGGTCCGGCGTGCACACGAGCTTGCCGTTGAGCGGGGCCAAAATCAAGTAAGCCCGCTGCACTTGCTCGCAGCTCTACTCCTGCAGGAGGAGTCTCTGGTCTGCTCCGCGCTTGAGCGGCTCGAGATAGATATAACTCTCCTGACCGACACCTCGCTGGAAAGCCTGGAGAACGTGCAGGGCGGCTCTGTGCTCTCTCCAAGTTACCAGCTCTATTTGACGCCGGAGCTTGTGCAGGCGCTGGAGCGCTCCGCCAAAGTCGCGACCGAGCTGCACGACGAGTTTGTTTCAACCGAACATCTTTTTATAGCAATAATCGACATACAAGGCGCGGTGCGCGACCTGCTCGCACGCTTCCGCATCACTCGCGAGGCCGTACTGCGCGCGCTCATGGAAATACGCTCGCAAAAATCCGCTCCGGCAGCTGAGTCCAAAAAGTTCCGCGCATTGCTCAAGTACACGCGCTCGCTCACTAAAGCGGCGCTGGAAAACAAACTCGACCCTGTCGTCGGCAGAGATGAGGAGATATCCCGCGTCATACAGATACTCTCCCGCCGCACCAAAAATAACCCGATCCTCATCGGCGAGGCCGGCGTGGGCAAGACCGCGATAGCCGAAGGGCTCGCGAGCCGGATCGCGACAGGCGATTGTCCGGAGTCTCTGCGCGACAAGGACTTGGTGTCGCTCGACCTCGGCTCCCTTATCGCCGGCACCAAGTACCGCGGCGAGTTTGAGGAGCGCCTCAAATCGATTATGAAGGAGATAGAGCGCTCTGAGGGTAAGGTAATCCTTTTTATAGACGAGATACACACGATGATAGGGGCAGGCGCCGCGGAGGGCGCAATGGACGCGAGCAACATGCTCAAACCTGCGCTTGCCCGCGGCGACCTGCATGTTATAGGAGCTACGACATTGCGCGAATATCAAAAACACATCGAGCGCGACCCTGCCTTCCAGCGGCGGTTCCAGCCCGTGTACGTGATGGAGCCGGGTATAGAAGACGCTATTGCGATACTGCGCGGACTTAAAGAAAAATACGAGCTCTTCCACGGCGTGCACATTACCGACGCTTCGCTCATTGCGGCTGTCCAACTGAGCTCACGCTACATACCGGACCGCTTCCTGCCGGACAAGGCAATTGACCTAATAGACGAGGCGGCCTCGTCTCTGCGCATTTCGCTGGAGAACAAGCCTCCTGTGCTTGAAGTCGCTCACCGCAAGATTATGCGGCTTGAGGTGGAGAAGGAAGCTCTGCGCAAGGAGGCCGATGCCGAAGTCAGCGAGACAAACGGTAAAAAGTCAGCAAACTTGCCCGCCGGCAAGGCGGGAACCCGCGTCAAGACGATAGAAAAGGACATCGCTGACCTGCGCGAAGAGACCCACGAGATAGAGAGCCGTTGGAAGAACGAAAAGCAGGTGCTCTCCGACATTAAGTCAATCAAAAAAGAGCTGGAGAGCCTGCGCATCGAGGCGGATGCCAGCGAAACAGCCGTTAACCTCTCGCGCGCGGCCGAGATCCGCTACGGCGAGATACCGGCGCTCGAGCGCGAACTCGAACAAAAAGTTAAGCGGCTTAAAAAATTGCAGTCAACCCGCCGGATACTCAAGGAAGAAATAACAGAGAGCGATATCGCCGGCATTGTCGCCAAATGGACCGGCATACCGGTGTCCCGCATGCTCGAAGAGGAGGCGGAGCGCCTCAACCGGATCGAGCAAGACTTGCAGGCGCGCGTCGTAGGGCAGAAAGAAGCGGTGCAAAAAGTCTCCGATGCGGTTAAAAGGAGCCGTGCAGGAATCTCCGACCCGAACCGGCCTATTGCTTCGTTTATGTTCCTCGGGCCCACGGGCGTCGGCAAGACCGAGCTTACGAAAGCGCTGGCCGGATTTATGTTCGACGACGAAAAGGCGCTTATCCGCGTCGACATGTCCGAGTATATGGAGAAGCACAGCGTGAGCAAAATAATCGGCGCGCCTCCGGGCTATGTGGGGCACGAAGAAGGCGGAGCGCTGACCGAGCTGGTGCGCCACCGCCCCTACGCGGTGCTGTTGTTCGACGAGATAGAAAAAGCGCATCCGGAGGTGTTTAACATTCTCCTGCAAGTGCTCGACGCGGGTACGCTTACCGACGCCAAGGGCCGCAAGGTCAACTTCCGCAACACCATCATCATTATGACGAGCAACGTGGGCGCCACGCACATCGACAAAATGGAACAGCTCGGTTTTGCCACGCGCGGGCAGGGCGATGTACAGGATTACATCATAGCTAAAGAAAAAGTAGAGCAGTCGCTCAAAGACCACTTCCGCCCCGAGTTCCTAAACCGCATCGACGAAATAATCATCTTTAACATCCTCTCGCCGGAGGCGGTCAAAGAAATTGTCGGCATACAGGTCAAAGAGGTGGTGGAGC
>CAYHVJ010000021.1:0-8338 GCA_964360085.1 uncultured Candidatus Saccharibacteria bacterium | reverse complement strand
GCGCAGGCAGGCGGCACCAATATTATAGAGAGTCTGCGCCACAGCGGCACGATAACGCACGGACACAAGTGGCATCTGCTTTGGTTCTTTCTCACCCTCGCGGGGATGAACATAATCGGGCTTTTACTGCTCTATGTAGGACTTTTGGTCACGGTGCCGGTCTCAGGGCTTGCCTGGGCGCACGTGTATCTTAAATTGAAAAACAAGGCTTAAAATGCTAGGGTAAATGGCACGTCGGCGTAGCTCAGGTAGTTAGAGCATGGGACTCATAAACCCAAGGTCGAAGGTGCAAGTCCTTCCGCCGACACCAGTGGTGTGTTATAATCGACGCACAGTGCGGAGTATAGCGGGGTGGAGCAGTAGTAGCTCGTCAGGCTCATAACCTGAAGGTCGCAGGTGCAATTCCTGCCCCCGCAACAAGATTGTTCGAAAACTAAATAGCGCCTAATTCTTCAAACACGCGTTTGTAGTAGTCTATCGCCGCTCTGGCGTCGCGCTCACTCAGCTCATACGCCTCGCCGCCGTGCGCGATGTCATTGCGCACCTTGTGCGCCTTCCATGCCAGGTCGAGAGTGGTCATTTGTATCGGATTTGCCATCTTAAGCTGCTCTCCCACACCCGCCCCTTCGTACCCCTGCGCCGCAAGCACGTCGGAGAGCATTATGTCTGCCTCCAAAACGGCGCGCCGCCAGTCGCCGTGATTGGCCGAAGAGGCCAGCGAGACTATGCGATCCCATCGGTCGTTCTTTTTGGTCGACTCAACTTCGGCATCATGCTGCTCGTGCGCACGCGCTTCCATCGCGTGAAAGCCCGCGTGTTCAACATGCAGCAACTGTATCTGCGCATAAACAATAAGAATAAGAAATATGAGCGAGGCAACCATCCCAAAAATAAACAAGCCTGTTATAAAAACGGTTACTTCTGCGGGGACATTGCCGGACGCGCTCTGTACGCTCTGCGCAATGTCGTGCAAACGCACGAGTAAGTACTCGAGGTTTAGATAATTAACGTCTGTTGGCATTACCGTTTATTGTAGCAACAATCCGGCGCTAAAGAGCGCCGCCTCGTCCCCATGCGCTGCGGTCAATTGAAGGCCGGTTGGTAATCCGTCCACTGTACCGGCGGGAACAGAGATTGCCGGATTACCAGTTAAGTTAGCGGGAACAGTGAAAGCGTCTGCGAGATATGCTGAGAGAGGGTCTGATTTTTCACCTATCAGCCACGCCGGCGTAGGCATGGTGGGAGTGAGTATAACGTCTACTGATTTAAACGCCTCTTCAAACTCTTTGCGCAACTGCGCCCGAGCAGCGGTAGCCTTTCCATAGTAAGCATCGTAATAACCCGCCGAAAGTACATACGTGCCCAGCATAATTCTCCGGCGCGTTTCTGGCCCAAAGCCCTCTCCCCTGCTTTTGGCGTAATCATCAAAGAGATTTTTACCCTTAAGAGAGAGACCGTAGCGTATTCCGTCAAAGCGCGAGAGATTGGTCGATACTTCGGCAAAGTTGATTACATAGTAAGCGGCAAGCGCTGGTTTGAGTGATGGCAAATCAATACTTTTTAGCTGGTATCCTTTTTCTTTCAAACTAAATAGAGTTTCTTTAAATTTCTGTCCAACGCCTCCGACGTCAAATGACCCTCGATCAATATTCATCTCCGCTGGAAAGCCGACTACCTTTTTCTCTGTTCGTTTTGGATAAAAACTTTCGTCTATGGAAGTACTATCAAGAGTGTCTCTTCCGCGTATAGTGTTGAAAAGTAGTTCTGCATCTTCAATTGTTTTGGTAATAGGTCCAATTTGGTCAAACGAAGATACTGCGGCGATAAGTCCCGAGCGAGAAACCGCACCGTAGGTAGGTTTCATTCCGACTACTCCGCAAAAACTTGCCGGGTTGCGCACCGAACCTCCCGTGTCGCTCCCCAAGGCGCCCAGCGCCATGTGGGCGGCAACTGCTGCTGCCGAGCCTCCCGAGGTGCCTCCCGCGACCCTGGATTTATCATGCGGATTTTTTGTAACGCCGAAAGCCGAGTTTTCGGTAGAGCCGCCGAGCGCAAACTCGTCCATATTAGTGCGGCCAATAAAGACTGCACCCGCGTCCTTCAATTTTTTTATCACCGTCGCGTCGTAGCTCGCGACATAGTTCTCCAATATTTTTGACGCGGCCGAGACTTTGCGCCCCTCTATCAAAATATTGTCTTTAATCGCCAACGGTATACCGAGCAGCGGATGACTCTCCCCCGCCGCGCGCCTAGCATCGGCAGCTTCGGCCTGCTTTTCAACATCATCAAACACTTCCAGATACGCATTCAAATCCGTATTTCTTTTTTTAATTTCCTCCAAACAGGCGCGCACTAAATCAACAGCCGTAATCTCGCCTGCGGCGAGTTTTTTTGACGCTTCGGTTATAGAAAGTGTATTCAAATCACTCATCTTTTTGGATTATCTTGCGCACGACATTGTAACCGTTTTCCTTTTTTGGAAACGCCGCGCGCAAAGACTCTTCCTTGCCGCCCATGGTATCTCCCTCCGCGCGAGGCAAATCCTCGCGCATAAGGTTCGACCTTGAAGAGCCCTGGTCTAAGGTCGAACCTTGATTCTTTCCTTGGACCGCGCTTATCTGCCCCACATACTCCAAAATATTCGAAATATCCTTTTGCAGGCCCGCAACCTCCGTGTCGGCAATTTTTAGCCGTGCAAGTTCAGCCAACTGTAAAACTTCCTCGCGTGAAATCATTGGCTTATAGTACCTCAGCGCACGAGCTTTAGAAACTCCTCTTCAGTGATGATTTTAACATCCAACTCCTTGGCTTTGTCGAGCTTGGAGCCGGCATCATCGCCCGCCACCACATAATCGGTCTTGGCGGACACCGAGGAGGACACATCGCCTCCTTGCGCGCGGATTTTTGCTTTTGCCTCATCACGACTCATGCCCTCCATCGTACCCGTCAGCACAAAGGTCTTGCCCGCGAGCGGCAGTTCCACGAGGTTCGACCTTGTGGAAAAGTCGGGATTTTTTATTACAAGCACTTTTTTGAGCTTTTTGATAAGCTCTTTGTTCTCTTTTTCCCCGAACCACTCCACCAACGCCTGTGCGACTATGGGGCCTATGCCGTCTATGTTTTCCAGTTCTTCCGCTTGTGCCGCCGTAATGTCATCTATAGTTTTAAAATTCTGTGCGAGCAGTATCGCCGTCTCCTCCCCCACGTGCGGGAGCGACAGCCCAGTAAGAAGTTTTGAGAGCGGAACATTTTTGGCGGCTTTTTGTATCGAATCAATTAATTTCTTCGCGCTCACCTCAGCAAATCCTTCGAGTTCCAACACATCGCCCTCCCGCAGGGTAAAAAAGTCGTCAACATGTACGATTAGTCCCTGCTCCAGCAGAGCGTCCACCGTACTCGGACCCAAGCCCTCTATATTGAGCGCGCCGCGCGAGGCAAAGTAGCGAAGCCGCCGGCGCATAACCGCAAAAGACCCTTTGTCGACGCACCGCCATGCGGCCTGCCCCGGGATGCGCTCGATGGCGCCGCTCCCTCCGCATTCCGCCACGCGCTTCGGCCATCGGTACGGCCTAGTGCCTTTGGGCCGCAGTTCGGTAAGCACGCGCACGATATCTGGGATAACATCGCCTGCCTTTTGCAGTACAACCGTGTCTCCGATGCGCACATCCAGACGCTTGATTTCATCCTCGTTGTGGAGCGTCGCGCGGCTTACCGTAGAGCCGGCCACCAGCACAGGCCGCAGGTGCGCCACCGGGGTTAAGACGCCGGTGCGCCCCACCTGCAAAACAATGTCCTCTATAGTAGTGGTGACCTGCTCGGCTGGAAATTTGAAGGCAACAGCAAAGCGCGGTGCCTTGCCGGTAAACCCCAGCGCTTGTTGGAGCTCGTGCTCATTAACTTTGATGACGACCCCGTCTACCCAATACCCTTCGGCCTTCGACTTCTTTTGCCACTTCTGCCAATACGCCAGAATTTCTTCGACGGAACCGGCTAGTACAAAGTGTTTGTTTACTTTAAAACCCAAACCGCGCAGATACTGGAGCTCTTCGTATTGCGTTTTGGGCAGCGGCTCTGATGTGCGCGCCACGTCGTATATAAATACATCAAGCTTGCGCTCGGCCGCCACGGCAGGGTCGAGCTGGCGGATAGTGCCCGCGGCGGCGTTGCGCGGGTTGGCAAAAGGCTCTTCGTTATTTTTTAACCTGTTTTTATTTATTTCTTTTAAACTCTCTTCGCTCATCCACACCTCCCCCTCGACGATAATGCCGGCCGGGCGCTCCAGTTGGAGCGGAACAGATTTTATGGTGCGCACATTGTGCGTAACATCCTCCCCTACCACGCCGTCGCCGCGCGTGGCGGCGGTTTTTAATATCCCTTTTTCGTAGGTCAATACTACTTTTAGTCCGTCTATCTTGAGTTCGAGAGTATAAGACGGCTTTGCCCCACCGAGCATCCTCCGTACTCGCGCGTCGAAATCTCTTATATCCTGCTCGGTAAAAGCGTCGTTGAATGACCACTGAGCAACTTGGTGCAGAACTTTTTTAAATGAAGTCTCCGGCTGCCCGCCCACGCGCTGTGTCGGCGAATCAGGCGAAATGAGCGCCGAATATTGCTCCTCGAGCAAAATAAGCTCCTGCTCCAATTCATCATACGCGCTGTCGGCTATGTCCGGTTTTTCCAAAACATAGTACAGATGCCTATGACGGTTAACCGCCTCTTTTAGCTTTTGGTAGCGCTCTTGTATATAAAGCGGGGTACTCACACACTTATTAGTACGATACTTGGAGCACGCGTTCAAGCCTTGTAGAACCAACAGCGGTTGGTGGACACGCGGTGTTATATCCTTTTGAGGTAATAACTGTTTTGGTTGGAATTCCGCTCTTTGCTATAGTGACACTCGCGCAATACAACTGGGGCAAAAAGGTGACTGAAAAGGTGGTCGTAGCGGAGGTAAGTCCTGTAGCCGATGGCCAAGTGCCTGCGGCGCGCGCCGCAACCGTTACATCCACGTCGTTGCAAATGATGCCGGACTGAGGCATCGCAGACTGCGACGAGGTGGCAAAGGCACTCCCCGCTGCCCCCTTGGTACATTCCAAAAGAGAACATTTGAGGTCCCAATAGAGTGCGCACTCCGCGCCTGTGTCGGCGGCATATATCGCGTACTGCGACTGCGTTGCGGTGCCGGAGAGATCGAGCTCGCGCACCGTCAGGTCGTAGATGGCGAGCCCTATCGAAAGAGCAAGCCCGCCGACCAGCATTGCAAAAAATATCGTAAATCCTTTCATATTACTGCCATCGGAAGATGTTCTCGCGCACCTTAATCGATTCTCGCGTAACGCCAGCCCTGTCGCTCCAGTTTACCTCGACCGTAATAACCGCTTCGTCCGCAGTTGTGTTTGTTATTTTAACCGTTCTGATAAAGCGCTGCGGAGTAAGGGGAACCGCTTGGTTGTAATTAAAGACATGGTTGGTTGCGTCGTAGCGCATTGTTTCGCAAACACCGCCGGTGCACGCCACCGGCGAGGCGGGATTTGTGGCAAGAGAGTCAAGGTAGCATCCGTCCGGATTTACCGACACAAGACAGTTGTTGAGTCCCTGAAGCCACACGCTGACCGGACAGCCGGTGGAGTCTCCGATCGTGGAGAGACAGGAAGTGTCGCGCAGAAAACGCACCTGCTCTATGGCGTCCTGCGCCAGATAAAATCCGATAAACTGGTCTTTGGATACCATGGTAGAGGTAAGGCCTTTGGAGGCTATAGTGAGCGGCCCTGCGATAGACATAGCCAAAAGCAGTACGGCAATAAGCGTCTCTATAAGAGTAAATCCTCTATTTATATTTAAATATTTAAACATTTGAATATTTCATTGGTCATATACACGTTGAGTCACGGATGTCTGCAGATTAAAAGCGGATGACTGCGTAGCGGTAACGGTGACTACTCCGGCAATGAGTATGGTTACCTTCGGCTGGATGCCTGTAGACTCCGCTCCTGTGACAAAGAAACTAAGCGTATCTATGCGGACTTCCGGTGAGGTAATAGAGCCGAAGCCGCTCGCGGAACAGCTGGTGTCGGGAGTAAATCCTGCCGGCGTTATTTCGCGGCGTATGGCGTTATCATATAAGCAATAGGAAACGGTGGTCCCGTCTGTCGCCTGAAAAGCAAAAGATGTCGCAGCCACTGTTGCGCAGTCGCGCACGGTACTGATACTCCCCTGCGAAATATCGCAGTGATATACCTGGCCGGTGCGGATAGAGCGCGACATAGAGTCCATGGAAAAGTTGAGGTTGTTGATAACCGACTTAAACGACTGCGCCTTCCTGTCGCTCTCCGACATGGAGAGCAGAGCGCCGAGAGATATGGTCATTACGATTGCGAATATCGCCACCGACACCATCATCTCTATAAGCGTGAACCCTTTATTGCAGGTAATTTTTAGCATTGCGGCGGGGCGATGTTCGGAGCGCAGACCGCTATCTGGCCTGTGTTGGATACTTTGATACTGCGGGTATTATTGTTGCCGGTTGACATGAGTTGTATATATGCGGACGAGTACACCGCCGGCGCGCCTTGTGCGCAAGCGCCTTGCGCCAAGTTAGTTGAGATGCATGCATCCGGATTCGGACGGCGGAAGAAAACGGTAAGGGACGATACCGGAGTGCAGGTGCTCCCGCCGATCTGGACAGCGCAGAGAGTGCCTATAACATACCCTTTGCCGAGAGTAAAAATCGGAAGGGCTTCTGTGGAGTTGTCATACGCGCCGTTGCCGGCCGGAGCGGGCACAATATCGGCAAAAAGATAGTAGATGTTGGCGGACGTGCCGGAAGCCGGAAAGTACACGCCGTACCCCGGCGCAAAAGTGCCCGAGAACTCCCGCACCGAAGTGCCGTACACCTGCGCTTGCCGGACCGAAAGCGCGACACTGTAAGTAAGGCTGCGCATCAGCGTAGCGCTGTTGAACTTTGCCTGCTGGAACATAATAAACCCGGTGATAAGCAGGATGATGGCGGATACGACGATAAGTTCTATCAGCGTAAACCCGCCTCGCCGAAGACGCCGAGTCGAGGCGGGTCCCCTAGAATAGCGCCGGAAGTGTTTGAAATAAATCGACATGCAAAAAGTAAGCGCAGGCCGCCCCGAAAATGAGGAACGGGGCAAGCGGCACCTCGCTCTTTATTGTAACCCCTTTAGAAAAGAGTATGAGCAGAATTCCGACAACTGCGCCTGTCCAAAACGCCAGTACAAAGGCGGTGAGACCTGCTGTTAATCCAAGTAGCCAGCCGAGCCCTATCTGCAGCGCACCGTCTCCCCACCCCATCCATCGGCCGCGGGACACTAAGGAAAGCAGCAGCAGTGGCGCGGCTAAAAGAGGCCCTGCCAGAATATTAGAAAATGAAAAATGAAAAATGAAAATTTGTATAAGTGCGAGCACAGCTAATAGTCCGGACGCGCTCCAAGGGATTATTTTGTGCCGCAGGTCGTACACTACGACAAACAGGAGTGCCATCCACACGGCGAGCCCGAGCGCAAACTGCATCGGCTCAGGATTTTGCAGATAAACAAGAACAGAAAGCGCCGAGGCTGCTATTTCTACAATCGGGTACTGCCACGAGATGCGCGAGCGGCAGTAGCGGCAGGCCGCGCGCAAATACATATAAGAAAAAACAGGTATCAGGTCTAAAAACGCGAGCGTATGCCCGCAGTGCATGCACCGCGAGCGCCCGCGCAAAACGCTTTTGCCGGTGTTGTAGCGGAACAGCAGAGCGTTTAGAAAGCTGCCGAGTATGAGACCGAGCGCCGCGGCGGCAAAAATAAACATTAAGGCTTTTGGCTGTAGCAGAACTCGGGAGAGTTGGCGGTAGTTGAGCAGTCGTTGCTCGTGCCCAAAAATCCGTTTGCGTCCACTCCGTTGTTGCACGCAGTGTAGGTGGGAGCAAAGGTGTAGTCGACATCGTCAAGAAGCGCCGAACTGCCTGAGTCCTCAAAAACCGCGCCGAGCTGATATAACACCGCCGGATTAAGCGCGCCACATGATCCTGATCCAGACCGGTATCCGTAATATTTGTAACAACTTGCATCGACGGCAGTGGTGCACGTGCCTGCCTCTTTTGGATCTCTGGGGAGTACGGGGAGGTAATTTGGCACGAGATCACTAAGAAATGATGGATAATATAAATTATCAGAGTAATAGGTCGCGAGCGCTAGTTGGAGGGTTTTTATGTCGGAGACCCGTTTGGCGTCGCGCGATTTTGTTTTTGAACTACCGACCGACACCATCACGATTGAGCTCAAAATGCCTATGATGGCTATAACCATCAGAAGTTCGATTAAAGTAAATC
>CAYHVJ010000020.1:0-8570 GCA_964360085.1 uncultured Candidatus Saccharibacteria bacterium | reverse complement strand
TGCCGGTACACCCACGCGATTTTGCCGTCGCTTTCTTCCACTATGCGCCTCAGTGTCGGGTGCACCACGTTGCAGTACGGGCATTGGAAGTCCGAGTACTCGATGAGCACAAGCGGAGCATCAGGAGAGCCTACGATGTGGTCTTTGGTCGAAGGCGCGCGCACATTGGTTGCAGTGGATGGAGCCGGTTGTCCGGTTCCTGCGGCAGCTGCCGGACCCGCCGAACGCGTGTTTGCAAAAACAATAGCGAGTGCGATTATGACACCGGCGATAATTATTGAGACAGATGGAGTCAACTCAAATGTTTTGTTTTCAGACATTCCAGTATTCTACCTTTACCGGCGTTCTTTCAGCAAATCGCGGATTTCCTCAAGCAGGCGCTCCTGCGGGGCCTTTTTAGGCGACTCCGGAGAGCCTTTAAACCTTGTCATGAGTTTGTTGACCGGCATTACTACAAAGAAATAAATAGTTGCAGCGACGATAACAAAAGAAATAAGCGCGTTGAGGAAGTCTCCGTATAGAAATTTACTCCCGTTAACCGTGAAGCTCAGAGTGGAAAAATCAGGCTGCTTTATAATCGCCGCAATAAAAGGCGTCATGATGTCTTTAACCAAAGAGGAAACAACGGCGCTAAAAGCCGCGCCTATCATGACGCCGACCGCCAAGTCGACTACGTTGCCGCGGAGTACAAAGTCCCTGAATCCTTTAATCATATTTTCATCTTACGGATTACGGCCGGTTTTGTAAACGCCTATCCTCGTCGCTCATCTCCTCGACGTCTTCCTGAATCTCATCGACATCCTCCTGGATTTCCTCAATGTCCTCCTGGATTTCGTCGATGTCCTTGGCCTGCTCGTTGATGGTCATCTGGATGAATATCGCCAGATATATCGCCTCGAGCGACACAATCGTGGTGAGTATAAGTAGCATGCGGTCGACATCCACAAAGCCGGTCCACGCCGCGCCGAAGCTTACCGCGAATAAAAACGTGTGCACGCTGATTGACTGCGGCGACCCTATCCAGCGGGTAGCCGTGCGGGCTGTTTTTTTAACATCTACTTCCATGGGCGGCTAGAGAGAATTGAACTCTCATTGACAGCTCCACAAGCTGCAGTGTTAACCGTTACACCATAGCCGCCATAAGCTTATCCCGCTCTTCTGGATACCGGTGGACAAGATGATGACAATTATGGCAAAGATATACCAAATTTTCAATCAAATTATTTTTTCTGTTTTTGTCTATATGATGAACCGCAATTACGCGAAAGTCTTTAGTCTTGCATAGTCGGCAATATTTCTTTACTCCCACGCGGTTCAATACACTACGATATGAAGATTTGCCATCTGTATAGTTGGAGTGGTCTTTACCGACATATAACTGATTCCGCCACAAAGTCTGACAGCTTTTGTTGCAAAAATACTTTCCGCTTTTTGACCGTTCTATCATCCGTGGCGCACGGTAGACCTCTTTTCCACACATGTCGCATTTTTTGGTAGTGCCTTTTTTAAGGCCAATAAAATGGCATGTTTTGGAACAGTATTTACCCCACCCCTGCCGCACAAAATAAGGCTTGGTTTTGAACTTTTTACTGCATACTTCGCAGGAACGTATCAAAGGCATACTTTAATTCTGGCGCCCAAACATCCGAATGTAAATACACAAGTTTGTGGATAAATTCAGAACCTTGTGTCCATACTTTTATGCCGAGCATTGGACGAAGTGAGAACATCTCAATATGTATAGTCTTCAACGATTTATAGCAATTTGTAAAGGAAAAACTCCGCCCTTGCCATGATTATGGTTTGGGCGGAGTCGGAATTGATGTTCTGAAGCAGCTATCGGGCGAGGTCATACTTCCAGGCGCTGTCGTAGATGCCCCGAGTCGAGGGCGTGCCACAACAGGCACAGGTTCGGTGGTAAGAACCCGCTTTACCTTCCCAGATGTGGCCGAAAGGCCATGTCCAGAAGCAAGCACGGCGCTTGGCTCGTGCCGCAGCGTCTTCAACACGCTGGCAGACGAGATTGTTGGTCTTCTTCTCCAGCGCAACCTGCGCTGCAGTTTTGGGCGTCAGTGCCATTGTCATCGCGTCCTTTCAGGCGCTCAGGTTGAGCCGCAGAGCGGCTAGGAACTTATGAGTAGTAAGTTACTCTTTTTTTAACTTTTGTCAATAGCTCGGTGCCCGGGAGAGGACTTGCACCTCCACGTCTTGCGACACACGCACCTCAAGCGTGCCTGGCTACTAAGTTACAGCACCCGGGCATGGGTGCGAACAAAATTACTCTACCGCAACTTCAGGAGTTTCGGAAGCGGCTACCACGGGAGCAGCAGCCTTGGTGTCGGTGTTGCGGCCGCGCTGGTCGACCGCTATCGAGCGGCGCATGGCGCGCTTGACGTCGTGCGCGGCCTTGCGGCGGATAAAGTAGAGCTTGGCGCGGCGCGTGCGCGTGCGGCGCAGGACCTCGATATCATCTATCATCGGCGAGTAGAGAGGGAAGATTTTTTCAACGCCAACGCCGGAGGCAATCCTGCGTACCGTAAACATGGCACCCGCTTCCTTGCCGTGCTTAACCGCAAGTATCGTGCCCTCAAAAGCCTGCTTGCGCACGTTTTTAGTGGTGACCTCTTTTTTGTTGGCCTGTTTGGCGGTTTTAAGCTCGACAATGTTCTGCCAGACGCGCACCACATCACCAGACCGCAGACCGAGGTCCGCGCGCTTCTGCATGTCGATAGGCGAGATAATTACTGACGATTTCATATTAGTTTGACCGAAAGACTGTAACACAAGGCTACTCCCCGCGCAATTCTTTTTCCGCCTTCAAAAAGTCCGCCGGCAGCGGTGCCACGAAAGTTTTTTCTTTGCCTGATGGGAGCGCAATGGTTATAGAAAGCGCGTGGAGCGCGAGGCGCTTAAATCCAAGCAGGGCGGCGCGGCCGGGACCGTAGAGGACATCGGCGATAATAGGGTGCTGTATGGCCGCGCAGTGCACGCGGATTTGGTGCGTGCGTCCTGTTTTTGGAAACGCTTCTATATATGCGGCGCCAGCGCCGTTCATAAGGCGCTTCCACACGGTGGCAGCCTCCCGCTGTACCCCGTGCGGGCGCGTGGCGGAGCGTGGCCCGCGGCCCCCCCGCGCGCTCCCTATCGCGCGCTCGATAGTGCCGCGCTCCTCTTTGAGCGCGCCGTGCACGAACGCCCTATATACTTTTTTTACTTCCCTTTCCTGAAACTGCTCTTTTAAAAACGCGTGAGCTTCTGCGGTCTTTGCAACCACCAGCACGCCCGAGGTCTCCCTATCGATGCGGTGCACGAAATGAAATCCGCCTTCTCCGTATTTTTTCTCCAACCAGTGCGACAGCGCCGGATAATCGTGCTTGCCGTCCGGATATACAATCATCCCCGACGGTTTGTTAACCACCGCTACAGAATCGTCTTCAAATATGATTGATGGTTTGCCCATATATTTATGCTAACTCTAAAATAAGAGGCAGATGATCAGAAATTTCTATGTCAGGAACCGAGAATTTTTTAACCGCGACTTCCGGAGAAACAAACGCGTAGTCCGCAAAGAACTGGCGATTTTGTTCAGGATATTTAAATAGGTGGTTCATCGGGCGTGTATTTTTTATCTCGTACTCTTTGATTAAATTACGCATAGGAATCTCCTCTATTTTGGAAATGCTCTGCGTATCGGGTAAAAGATTAAAATCACCCGAAAGTACTGTAAGATTTTTCTGCGAACGGACCCAGCGGACAATAGCGTCGGACTGCGCGAGTCGCGCGGCAGAATCGAGCTTGTTTCCAGGATAAGGGAGGCCGTGTATATGAGCAAACACAAACGTTCCGCTTGGGTCGGCAATTTCTGCGTATTGCAGTACAGTCGGCCAATTTACATGAGAACCTTCCGGAATAAGGGTGTTATACGAACCGACGACAAAAACTGATCCACATGCGGCACCGTGCGATTTTTTAGTAAAAATCGCCAACCCCTGTCCCTCTACTGCAGCAGTAAACTCTACGGAAAAATTATGCAATGCTGCGGTAATTTCTGCATCATTTTGATACATTTCTTGAAAACAAAAAATATCTGTAGACGGAGCCTCCCGTAAAATAAAATCCATGAGCGGTGCGCGTAAAACGCCGCCGCAGGTGTTCAAAGAAATGACCTTCATGTGTGCGCGGTGCAGGACTCGAACCTGCGACCATCCCGGTGTAAACGGGGTGCTCTACCAACTGAGCTAACCGCGCATGTTCTGACAGTATCAAATTTTACAAGAAAAATCTTGTCGCGCGATTTAATCATTCTTTCGTTTTAAATACTCCATAATACGGATCAACGGTAATTGTTTTACTGTCAAGTTCAAACAATAACCCTTGATGAATAAAAATTGAGCTCCATAAGTATTTTTTGATCACTATCTCGCTCTCGCTAAATGTGCCCGTGTTAACCAAGATGGACTTAAATAACCTATTTTGGGTATGACACCAAAGAAACTGCTTTTTGTTTAATAGTTCTTTTGTAGAAAAGTCTCCGAGCTTAAAGACACTCAAAAGACTTTCTATGTTTAGTACGTCTTTGTGTCCGACATATGTTTGTTGCATATATCTATACACATTCTCGATCGTTTGGAATTTGTCAATACCCTTTAGTCTTGCGGATAGTTCTTTTAATTCAGGATAGCTTTCAACTTTTGATTTCAGCAGGTAGTTAGGATAAAGGAAGTAAGGCCAAGCCTTGCAAAAAATTATATATGCCACAAAAAAGCAAGAAACGATACTAACATATTCCATTTGGTGCCCCCGCGAGGAATCGAACCTCGAATAGCGGCTTAGAAGTCCGCTGTTATATCCATTTAACTACAAGGGCTCAAGGTACAACCTTAATGTACCCGTCTTTTATCATTTTCTCAATGTAATCTCTTCTTTTGAGATTCTTTATCTTTCTTTCCACCGAACGGGCTTCTAGTAGAGTTTTATACTCCTGCTTCAAAACAACTTCTTCTGGCACAAGGCGATGAGTAGTTTTTGTATGACCTAGTGCATGATGGGCGAGCCTCTTTTTTAAATCAATTGTGCTACCAACATAATATTGGCCATTCTTGTTTCTGAGAATATAAACCCAAGCCATTTTATCCAAGCCGACGCCCTGGTCGGCTCCCCGACATTATATCGTCGGGGTTGAACTACAAGGGCTATAGCCCAAACAGGCGCCAGTGCACCATAGCATATGCTACCAGAATCGCGATAGCCCCGAATGCGGCGTGGACCGAGTACTTATTGACCAACTCGAGCACCGGCGCGCCGAACTTCCACACCAAGTACGTAACCACCGACATGCGCCCGCCGCGTCCGATTGCGAAACCAAGTATAAAAGGAAGGAATGGAGAACCCAATATACCCGCCGCGTAAATAAAAACTTTGTCCGGGAGCGGGGTAAAGGACGCCAAAAGCATCGCCAAAAATATCTGAGCGCCCAAGAGCCCTTGGGCGCTCGCGTACGCGTCTACCAAACCCCACGAAGCCAAAAACGGCTCTCCAAACGCGCGGAAGAGGTAAAAGAGCAGCCAATATCCCACCGCCGCGCCGGCAATTGATGACACCCACGATACAGCAAGAAACGTTTTCCATTTTTCCTTATGCGCCAGAATGAGCACCGCAAGAAAAGCTTCGGCGGTCAATGGAGAAAAGATAGTGTCGGTAAAGGCGATGAGCGAGAGCCATGCAAGAGCAAAGCGGCTCCGCGCGTGTTCGACAAACCACTCCCATCCGCGCTCCCGCGCCGTCGTTATGTGTTCTATACCGTGCATTATTTTATCAGGTCGCCCGGCGCTCCTGTTGTCTCAAACAAAGCAAAGGGTGTATCTGTGCCTCCAACAGCAAGTATCATCGCTTGGCTCTCGAGCCCCATCATCATCCGCGGCTCTAAATTAGTTACAAACGGGCAGCGCTTCCCAACCAGCGCCTGCGGGTCGGGGAAATACGCTTTGATTCCGGACAGAACTTGTCGTTCCTCTGCGCCGAAGTTTACTTTGAGCTTCAAAAGCTTGTCGCTTCCTTCTATATTTTCGACAGAAAGTATTTCGCCGATTTTTATCTCGACTTTCTTAAAGTCGTCTACCGTTATCATTTCTGTAGTCTATCGAGATAACTCTGTAAAATCAAAGCCGCAGCCGATGCATCCAGCGCGTCTTGGCTCGGGTTGGCTTTGCGCGACTTCTCCTCCGGAGCAAATTGCCGCGCGGCGAGCGCAGAGGTAAAGAACTCGCGCTCGTAGTGCACAGGCAGGCCGGTAAGCTCGCCGATGTCTTTTTTAAACTGCTCGATGTCCTCCATAATTTCGTTCTTCTCTCCCGAAAAATTGCGCGATTCCCCTATCACAATCGCCTGCGCGCCCTTTTCTTTAATAAGCGCGGCGACTTTAGAAATGGCGTCCCGACCCGCATCGACGGTTGCAAGAGGAAAAGCCATTGTTCCGTTGTCGTCCGAAACAGCCAACCCGATGTTCTTTGTCCCGTA
This sequence comes from uncultured Candidatus Saccharibacteria bacterium, assembly GCA_964360085.1. GTDB lineage: Bacteria > Patescibacteriota > Minisyncoccia > Phycocordibacterales > SBAW01 > GWA1-54-10. The sequence continues at coordinate 2,054 of CAYHVJ010000020.1, read as the reverse complement.
ATCTATCCCGATGTATTTCACTCCGTCAGTGTAATTGATAAAGCTTTTAATGTGTAGTATGTTGCTGATTGGAATTAGTCAAACTGCACGGAGGATACCATTCGAGTTCATAGAAATAACCTGCTCTTCCGGGTCGGCTTTATGTTTACTCCGGCGGAGGACGAACCGGTAAAAGTCGACCGGTGCACGCTTGTTGGCCGCTTCGGACTCTTGCTGGCGCCCTGGATACTGCTGAACCTGCTGTCGTGGATCTTCCTCGGCATCATTTTTGGCATTATCGCGCAATTCGTCTGGCGCATTGTCATATTTCTGTTTGTGGGCAAAAAACTCGTCTATAGTGGACATGTTGGACGGGATTATCTGTGGGAGTGGGTCGTCGGTCGTCATGCATTGTGCAAAACATGCGTGTTCGGCTACGAACATGAAGATGCCCAGATATTCGACTTCATGGACAATTTCGACGAATTCCCGCGATCGCCGATTTTGTTTATGATCGCCTGCTTGTTTGGGGTAGCGCTCATCGCACTCGTCGGCATTATGATCGTCGCCAAAGGGCCAGAGTTCTTCTGGGTGGTGGTCGACGGCACCGTGTCAACAGGCAGGTTTGCATACCACACGGTCGGCTGGTGGGGATCCGCTCTCGGCGGAATTGCCGCCGCTGTTACGGCTTTCCTTCTGGTTCGCAGTGCGTACCGGAAATTTACCGCCACCGAGTCAGGCAAAGTGCTCATCTACCACTTCAAACAATGGAAGTCGGCACATTGTCCTATCTACGAAGTCGTGTAAAATCTTCTTCATGTCTCAAGCCCGCGCGTTTCAGCGCGGGCTTTTTTATTTAACTTACAGGCGGTGGGAGGAGGATTCGAACCTCCGATACCTTGCGGTATGCTTGTTTTCAAGACAAGTGCTTTAGACCACTCAGCCATCCCACCCTTATGGTGGACAGAATACACTCTTTTCTCTACCATGGCGACAGAGGTTTAAAGTGGAGACACATCATGAAACTCGAAGGATTGGTGCACGCGACCGTCTGTTTTCCTCTCAACGACAGAGGAGAGGTGCTTATCGGCCGCAAAACGCGGATAATCGGCATCGGGCTTTATAACGGCCCGGGAGGCGGCATCGAAAAAAACGAGAGTATCGATGAAGCCACTGTACGCGAGGTACGCGAGGAGATAGGCATCATAATCGATCCTAAAGAACTGCAGCGGCGCGCCGTCATCTACTGCCACAACTACAAAAAAGACGGCGTAACGCCGTTTGACTGCAAACTCTTTGTCAGCATGGCACCACTGTGGCAAGGTACTCCGCGCCCCAGCGATGAATTTATCGACCTGCGCTGGGTCGCGCCGCGAGACCTGCCTGTCGACAATATGATGGCAGGCGACCGCGGCTGGGTGCCGCGTGTGCTCGCGGGAAAAACGCTCGTCGCCGAGGTATGGTACGCGCCGGGCATGCAGCGCCTCGCCAAACCGACACGAATCGAGTCGCGAACGGCGGAGGAACTGAACCGCTCATGGGTTATCCCGTGAGCGTTTTTCTTTGCGTTATACTGGACTCATGGCAGAAGACTCCGGTATTTCTTGGCAGGTAGACACGCACGAGCATCAAGAGCGCTCCAATGACTGGTACTGGGGTTTAGGGCTTATTACTCTTGTGGGCGCCGGGGTTGCGGTTTTCTTCGGCAACGCACTTTTTGCAGTAATACTTCTGCTGGGTCTCGGTTCGTTCGGCATCCTCATTGCGCGCGGGCCGCGCGAGCACGAAGTGCGCGTCACCTCGCGCGGGTTGCACATGGACGGCACTCTGTACCGCTGGAAAAATGTCGATTCTTTTTGGGTGGAGGAAAACCGCGAGCCACATCTGCTCGTAACCACGCAGGGGATACTGCATCCGCAGCTCATTATCCCTATCGGCGACCTTAACCGCGCGCGCAATCTGCGCGAGTACCTGCGCCGCATCATTAAAGAGGAGGAACAGGAGCCGCATCTCGGGCACCACGTCGCGCAGATGTTCGGTTTGTGATACAAAAGAGCAACGCTCCCGTCGTTCAA
>CAYHVJ010000019.1:0-9638 GCA_964360085.1 uncultured Candidatus Saccharibacteria bacterium | reverse complement strand
GCATCGGCGGCTATCCGCGCGGCCGCATCCTCGAAATTTACGGGCCGGAGTCCTCGGGCAAAACAACGCTCTCGCTCCATGCCATCGCCGAAGCGCAAAAAAAGGGCGGCGTCTGCGCGTTTATCGACGCGGAGCATGCACTCGACCCGGAGTACGCTAAAAAAATAGGCGTCAAAATCGACGAGTTGCTGGTAAGCCAGCCGGACACCGGCGAGCAAGCGCTCGAAATTGTCGAGGGGTTGGTGCGCTCTGGCAAAGTTGATATTATCGTCATTGACTCGGTCGCCGCACTCACGCCTAAAGACGAAATCGAGGGCGACATGGGCTCCTACCAGGTCGGCAAGCAGGCGCGGCTTATGAGCCAGGCTCTGCGTAAGCTCACGGCAATCGTTTCAAAATCCAAGACCATCGTCATCTTTATCAACCAAATCCGCATGCAAATAGGCGTGATGTTCGGCAACCCCGAAACGACCACCGGTGGCAAGGCGCTGAAGTTCTACACCTCGGTGCGCCTCGACATCCGGCGCATTGCGCAGATTAAAAAGGGCGAGGAGGTGGTGGGCGGCAGGCACAGAGTAAAAGTAGTTAAAAACAAAGTCGCCGCACCCTTCCGCACTACGGAGTTTGACCTAATGTACAACGAAGGAATATCGACCGAGGGCGAGCTGTTGGCGCTCGGAGAAAAATTAGGCATTATAACCAAAAGTGGCAACTCCTACGCCTTCGGCGAGGAGAAGCTGGGCCGCGGATACGACGCGAGCCGCACCTACCTGCGCGAGAACAAAAAAATAGCGAACGAACTCCTCAAAGAAATCCGCAAAGGCCTAGCTAATAGCGCCACCGGCAAAGCGGTAGCGGAAGATAAAGAAGAAGCTCCGGAGGCAGAGTAAAAAGTTGCACTAATATTGTGAGGAAATTGAAGTATGAAAAATAATGAACCCCTACGCATTTGCGCGTAGGGGTTTTGTAGTCCGGCGAGAGGGGCGCCGGATCCCCGTTCTTCTAACCTCCCGCGTCGACTCAGGAGGAGCTTCCTCGGCGTCGCAGCCGGTCTCCCTTTGCCAAGGGGAGTCATCCTAGGGTGGGATGTTGCCCAGTCCACATGGGACTGAACGCTCTGCATCCGCTTCAACCGTAGATTGAGAGGTATGTGCCAAGGTGCACTGCACACAGCGACCCACCCAATCTAGACATTAGTATACACGAACGGCAGAATTTGTCAAGGGTTCGGAAGGGTCCGCAAAATAGCCCTATAAACAAAGGCTTTTTGGTAGCTTTTAGGACAAGAGTCGTTGGAAACACAAAATATGCTATATTGTGAGCATGACTACTGCGCTTAAAAAGCAAATACAAAAAATGGCGCGCGAAAGCGTGCGGGAGGCTTTTCGTGAAGAAATGACTCTTATGCACGCGGTTGGACTGGATGATACCGTGATTTTTAACGCTTGGCGCGACAACGGAGGCAGGCCTGTTCCGGTAGAGAAGTTCATACGCGTACTAAAAAAACTTGAAAGAAGGGAACGCAGTGTTCGGAAATAGAAGCTGATGGACGACCTGGAAAAACTGCTTCAGCGAGTTCCGCCAAAACATAGGGCACAAATACTTAAAGCCCTGTCCTGTTTGAAGGACGAGCAGTGCCGTCCAAAACTTAGACCGGAGAAACTTTTTGGTTCCAAAAATTTTAGAATCCATGTCGGGCGCTACCGTGTGATATTCAGTATGGAAGAATCCGGAGTAGGGCTGGTTGAAGTACGTTTGCGGAATGAAAAAACGTATCGGGATATGTAGAACTCTAGAAAGCAAGAGATCGATTGGCGGTAAACGAGCGGGCGAAGTCGAGGAATAGAGAAACGCCGGCGAACATCAATACCGCAAGCGTCAGCTGTACCGGCAGATGCGTGTTGAGCACTGCCGAAGCGACAAACTGCATGGAGCCTTGCATGCCCACATTGGCCCAGTTTTCAAACACATGCGAGACCCAGACCAAACGGCCGATACCATAGAGAGAAAGCACGCAAATATAGAGCTTAAGCGCTGTGGCGCTTAGGAGCTGGCGGGTGGCATATATGACCCCCACTCCTGCCATAACCTGTTGCTCGATTTTGCTTTGCATACAATGTGTAACTAGATTTTAGTGTTAATAGTTTCAAACACTTTTTTGAACTCCGCCTTGGCGCGATGCACGCGGGTTTTGACTGCCCCCACCGAAAGCCCTTCTTTTTTGGCGATTTCTTCCTGCGTCTTCCCTTCTATAAAGAAGAACGAAAGCGCGCGGGCCATAGGTTCGGGCATGCGTGAGAGCACCGAGGCCACCAAATCTATAAGTTCCTTCTTTTCGAACTGGCGCAAGTTTTTGTCGGGAATAAGCGCCCATATCTCCTCGTCGAGCCCGAACTCCGCCCCTCCGCGGCGCTTGCGCTTAGCATAGTGCGTAAGCGCGGTATTGATAAGGATGCGGTATCCCCATGAGGAAAATTGCGCCCCTTCCACCACCTTAAACTTTTTGGCGTTGAGATATATCTTGGTAAAAGCCTCCTGCACGATATCCTCGGCCTCCTCGCGCTCGCGCACAATGCCCATAGCCTTGCGCAAAAATGCCTCCTCATACTTGCGCACTAAAAGCGCAAATAGAGATGGGTGCGAAACAGAGAGCGCCAAAATTTCCTCGTCGCTCTTCCCCTCCCCTTGTTCCTCAAGACTAAGGTAGTCCATTGTCCCCACACTGTATATCATTGCCGCCTTTTATAACAGAGCGAGAGAGAGGCGGGTTTCAGCCGCTATTTTTTAGTGGAAGAGGCTGCTGCTGCGGCATCAATAACGGCCTGAGCCCCATCGCCTATGTGTTTGATGAGCGGTTTGAGCGAGTCGGCAAACGACTGTGATGCGCCCATGGCGGCATTAACTTGCGACTCTAGCTCCGCAACCTGCGCGCTGGTTGGCGTGTCGCCGTAGAGGATATTCTGCACGCCGGTGGCATAGTTCTGTAGCGCCGCGCCGAGCGTCTGACCGGCGGCAACAAGCGCCAGGGTGTCGACTTTGGTAATAGCGTCTTTGGTCTGCGCGTTGGCGGTTGCGAGCGTGTTTATATGGATGAGGAATTGAGCCGCCATGGCCTGGTTTTGGTTGGCAAGAGTCCTCGCCTGATTCATAAGATCATAAAAACCGTTGTAGGTGCAAGAGAGCGTCTTTTGGTTAAGCTGTACCAACACGGGCCCGAGCGTAACGTTGACATTGTTTATCAGCCCGATGTCATTTATGACGTTGTTGATGGCGATAAAATAGTCGTAACTGGTATAACTCTCCGGAACCGGCAATGTGCGCTGCGTATACACCATGGTTGAACTGGCAACAAGCGGCGGGAGTGCCGCCGCGTTCTTTTGCGTCTGAGCCACAAGAAAGTCGCGCAACAGCGCCTGACCTTTTGGAGTCGTGGCGGCGTAATAAGTTACACCTGCGTCTAGAGCAAATCCTGCAACAAGGCTGAGTACTATTAGGAGTATCGAGTGGAGCCGGCTCATGTGTATAACTCAAAAGAGAGCGTATCTAGAGTATATACTTAAAAAGAAGCAACTCTGTTCAGTTATCTACATCTATGACTTTTAAAAACCCGAGATGAAAAGGGAGCATATTTACCGCCTTTATCACTGTAGTTGTCCTTGTTATATTAGCGCCCCTAACTCTCGGAATAGGTCCGCTTCTTGGCGCGATTGTTTCTGACCTCGTGTTTGTCGGCGGCGTCGTCGGAGCCGAGTGCGCCGCAGGATTATATGGATGCGGCGGAGGGGGCGGAGGAGGGGGCGGAGGAGGCGGAGGCCAGCAAGTTGCTGTCGGCTCAACTTGCAGCTCGGCTGCAAACGCCTGCGGCCAAACGAACTTGGGGACAGTTATCAACAGCGGCAACGGCCAGGGTTCGTGCAACGCAACTGTGCCGCCAAACAGCCAGTGCCCGGCGCCGAACATAATCGCTGGAAACGGCTTTTACGCGACTCCTTCCACCGTAGGACCAAACGGCTCAGCAACACTCACTTGGAACGCCTCAAACTCGACAGACTGTGTGATAAATGGAGACAACGGATTTGCCAGCGCCGCACTTAACCCCAGCGGCTCGATATCAACTGGAGTGGTTTCTCAATCAACTACATTTACTCTTACCTGCGAAAACGGCTCCGGCGGCTCATCCACGTCGGCGAGTATCAGAGTTATTGTTAATCCGCAATACGAGGAGATATAAAAGCAGCGCGGCAATAAATAGGTAAACAGGTAGTGAACCTGCATACGCATAGAGAGTCGGAATTTTTTCTATGGTCATGCTTCCGTGGAGTACTCCTGTCTCATCAAAGTCGAACTTGGTTTGTATATTGCCGTCGGCCGCTATAAGAGCTGACGGGCCAAAGACGCTGCTGCGTATGAGCGGAGTGCCTGTTTCAGCCGCACGCAAGCGGGAGGCCTCAAGGCTCCAGTAAGGAGCCAGTGCGCCCGGGAAGAAGCCGTCAAACCCTATCGAAAGCAAAAGACCGCTTCCTGCCGCTTGTCTGCGCGCATATGTTTCCTGTTGGGTTTCTGAACATGCCAAACCGCCGATGCTAACACCGTCAATAAAAACGCTGTTTGCGGCGCCCGGAGTCAGACTATACGGTACGCGCGCAAGACCAAACCTCTGCAACCACTGTGGCGTATAGTCCGAGAGCGCGTGGAGCAGGTGTTTTTGGTAGGTTTGTTTCAGTCCGTTATTCCAAAATCCGAACTCATCGTACAGATTTCCGTTCTCTGCCGCCGTGTTCCAAAGCACTACAGTGGTAGAAGAGGGAACAAAACTTTTTAGCCACTCTCCGACCACTGAGTCCGGCACTATATTGTTGAGCGTCTCTACGGACGGACGGGCTTCAGTGTAAGTCGCCTCAACCGGAGAAAATGGGTATATCACCAAACTGGTTCTCCCGCCGTCGGCAGCGCTTAAAATCAGCTTCTGCAGGCCGTAGTCGCCGAACGGTTCCGGTGACGGGACGGTCGTGTACAAAAGCGATTGCGGACTGCGCTGAATAAGGGCGACCGACAACAGCGGGCCGGCGGTCGTATGCGACCGCCCGTACCAAAACGCTCCTCCGCAGATTACTGAAAGAAAGATAAACGCGCCTAGTGCAAGCCGCCACGAGCGCTCCGCGATGACAGCGTTTATCCACGCCGCGGCAAAGACAAGGAGCGGCACGCCGCCGAGCGACGCGATAAGTAGCGCCGGCGGAAACGGCACCAGCGCGTGGGCGATAGATGCGTAGTAATAGCCGCCGAATACGGGGAACAACAGCAGTTCAATTAGCGTGTAGAGCGCGGCGGCGAGCAAGCTGTCAATAAGCGGGCGGCCGGTCTGCATCCACCGGTACAGCAAAGCCATCGCACCGAAGAGCACGCCGATAAAAATAAGAAAGAAAAGGCTGCTTGCCCGCACCGCGTAGGTAAGAACCGGCGCTCCCGGCTGCATGGCAAGCTGTAAAAGAGACGCGTACAGCGTCGTCGAGACAGCCAGGCTCCCTGCGATGCAACCGCCGAAAAAGACTTCTTTTTTTGCGCGAGCGCGGTCGAGAAAAAAATAAAAAAGCGGTGCCAAGCCAACCAGCGCGAGCGGCCACAGGTAAAAAGGATAGAAAGTAAGCGCAAGCAAAATGCCGGAAAGTATGGGGAGCAAATATCGACGCATGGGTAAATCTAGTATAGAATGCTTTTTCATGGCGATGCTCGAATACAATGAGATTTTAAAAGGCAAAGTGATTTTGCTCGACGGACAGCCGTACGAGGTGCTCGACGCGCACGTCTTCCGCAAGCAACAGCGCAAGCCGGTCAACCAGACCAAGCTGCGCCATCTCATCACCGGCAAAGTGACCGAGCAGGCCTTCCATGTGTCGGAGAAAGTATCGGAGGCCGACCTCTCCACAAAAGCGGTCAAATATCTCTACACCAACAAGGGAGAGAAGTGGTTCTGCGACGAGAAAAATCCGGCGGACCGCTTCATGCTTTCTGCGGAGACCATTGGCACCGGAGGAAATTTTATGAAGCCGAACATGACTGTCGAGGCTTTGGTGTTTGACGACAAGATAATCGGCGTCAAAATCCCCATAAAAATGGAGCTAAAAGTGGCCGAGGCGCCGCCCGCGGTCAAAGGCAACACCGCGCAAGGCGGCTCAAAACTGATAACTCTTGAAACGGGCGTGACACTCAACGCCCCCCTCTTTATCAACGAAGGAGACATAGTCCGCATCAACACCGAAACAGGCGAATACGTGGAGCGTGTAGACAAAAAATAATTAGCGGACGATGTAGGGCAGGAGCGCCATGAAACGCGCTCTTTTGACCGCTTCGGCGAGCGCGCGCTGGTTGGAGGCAGTGAGGTTAGTGCGGCGGCGCGGCATGATTTTACCGTGCGGGTTGAGAAACTTTTTGATAGTCTCCGTGTCCTTGTAGTCGATGCGGACAAATTGCGGTGCGTAAAAATCTTTTTTCATAACTAGAAGGGTATATCGTCGGGGTTAATGTCTTCCGCAGGATAGTCTATGGCGTCTTCTTTGGGCGCGACCTGCGGAGCTTCGTTTACATCTCGCGACGCACTTGCACCTTGGCCGCTTGAACGCGGCCCAAATTGCACCGTGTCGGCCTGTATCTCGGTCTTGTAGTGCTTTACCCCGTCCTTCTCCCAGCTGCGGGTCTTGATTCGGCCTTCGACATAGGCGGTACTCCCTTTTTTGAGATACTGCGCGCAGGTCTCCGCCTGACGCCCGAAGACGACGACATTGTGGAACTCCACCTCCTCCTGTTTGGTGCCGTCTGCTTTTTTGTAGGTGCGGTTGGTCGCGATGGCAAAGCTGCACACTTGTGCGCCGCTCGGGAGCGCGCGCAGCTCCGGGTCGCGGGTCAGGTTGCCGAACACCATTGCTTTGTTGATATACATAAGTAGATTATATACCTAGCCCGTAAGCGCCTCGATAGATTTGTCCAGCTCGGCATCCGATACCTCGGCGGCCTTTTCCGGCGCGGCAACGGGCTTCTCCAGCGTCTTGCCCTCCAGCCGGTCGGAGGTAAAGACAGCCCGGCGCGGTGCCGTGGCAATATCCTCGCGCACCGTTTCAATGATAAGGAAGCGCAGGATAGGCTGCATCACCCTCACCGCCTCGGTAAAAGCAGTGATGTTGTCGCGGTTCATCGCAAACTTGATATGCCCAAAATAGCTTTCGGTATACTTCTCGCGTTTACCAGTAGCGGCGCGTTCAACTTGATAGGCCAGGGTTATTTTTTTAGGGAAGCCTTCGCTGATGATTTCCGCATCTCCCAGCGCTGTGCGGACGCTTTCCACAACCGCCGACACACCCTCATCTCCTACTGTGGGTACGATATGAAAGCCGACCTCATAGACCTGGGTGGTATTTTTGACCGTAGCCGCAGACGGGCTAATGGTCGCTTGGGATGAGGCTTGTTCAGCCTGCGACGTTTCTGCCATGAAAGTACCTTACCATATCAGATTTTCTGCCGCAACTTGTAGCTATTTCCATGTTTGAGCATACCCAAATACGACTGTTTTGTTGCCTCCTCCTCATCCTGCACAGTCCGTTCTTGCAACCGCCGTAACATTCGCCGCTTGGAACTTGTACGCAGTACGCGATGGTCGGGAAAATGCACCCAGCCGAGGAAATCCACGCCGGAGGCGAAAGTTTTTATAGAAACTTTGTCAGGATGCAATTCCAACTTCAGCTCCTCGCGCAAAAAGACTACGATATATCGTAGTCTTTTCTCCAACTCAGATTTGTCCTGCGACAGTAGTACAAAATCATCCGCATAGCGGACATAGTGTGTTGCTTTGAGTGTGTGTTTAACATACTGGTCAAACTCGTTCATATAGACGTTTACCAACAACTGGCTTGTGAGATTACCGAGTGGCAACCCATTACACGAGGTCGAACCTCGTGGAAAGCTACTGATGACTTCTCGCAGGAGCCAGAGGATATTTTGGTCGGGTATATATCGTTCAAGGATGAAAAACAGAACTTGGTGGTCGATGGATGCGAAGAATTTGCGGATGTCGAATTTGAGTACCCAAGCTGTGCGGGTGTGGTTTTTGGATACTTGATAGGCAAAGCACCGGAACTGGTTCATCGCCCTGTGTGTTCCCTTACCTATCCGACAGGAATACGAGTCGGAAGCGAATATTCTGTCGAAGAACGGGTAGAGTTGCCGATATATAGCATGGTGGAGCAGGCGGTCGCGCACGCTTGCTTTGTGGATGTCGCGGGGATTTTGGGTCAGAGATTTTAAAATGCTCGTATCCGCCGTGCTTGTAGGCCCTGTCCTTCAAATCTTGATGCAGTTGGTTGATATGATATATCAAATCAGCTTGAAACTCTAAAACATCCAGTTTTTTACGTTTACCCTTCCTAAATTCTTTCCACGCTTCGAGCAAGTTTTCGACAGAAATGATATCGTCATACGTATGAGTGAAAATGCTTCTTTGACGACCCCCACCCCCGCAGGGATTTTTTGCCGGTTATTGAGCATACAAAGAAAGTTTATACCCTCTGGCTCCCTATCCGGCGCAATATGGCACGGGATGAGCGTTTTGGCATCGGCAAGCGGATTGACGATATTTTTTTAAACGCGCTCGAGCAATTACGAGAGGCATCATATGCTTCAGGAAACGGAAAAATAGCCTTACTAGGAAAAGTTCTACAAAATACGGACTTATTGCGATTTTTTCTTCAACTGGCATGGGAGTGCAACTTGCTCGAACAAAAACACTATATCTTGCTTGCGACAGACATTGAGAGCGTGGGTAAAATGGTCGGCGGCTGGCGCAAGGGATTGCTTACAAAACAAAACCCCGTGAGATAGGCGAAGCCGCCATCTCACGGGGAAAGAAAAGAGTAGCGAGACAGGACCTGGTTGCCGTCGTTCCACCTGTTCGGGTTCTCGACCGAGTTGGCGTTGACATTCCAACCGCCATTGCCTTGGTTCCAGTTGGCGTTGACCGCCCAGAGCCATATCGTGCGCCGCGCCATCCGTGCCACTGCCCATCGAATACTCTCAAGGCTGTACCTAATTTGGGACATAAAAGTCCGCGAGCACGACGCACCGATTCTTAATCTTTTTTAGAGCTTCCGCATGCGCACTCCCGCAAGATTTCTCCGGCAGAATTCCGGCTGTACGGATAGCCCGAGGCGCTGCGCGGAATCTTTTACAACGCCGTGCCAGAGCAATCCTCATCTTTATTATATATAAAAAGAAAGACCCCCCGAATTTTTTAGGTTCAGAGGGTCAAAGAGTCTCAAACACAAAGCCAAAGCTAAGGGTCTGAGGTAGAAAGAATCAGCGAGACAGGACCCGGCGGCCGCCGCGCCACCCGCGCGGGCGCCAGACCGAGTAGGCGTCGACACTCCAACCGCCACTGCCTAGGTCCCAGAGGGCGAAGACCGCCCAGAGGATGCCCTCGTCGTCACGGATGTAGGCGATGTTCGCCCAGCCGTTGGTAAGCAACGGCCCGGACTCGCCCTTCCCTTGGCTTCTCAGCAGAGCGAAGAACTGGCCCAGCGTAATCTCGCATTTATCAGCGAGTTCCGTGATGATCGGGGCGTCGAGCGACCCTTCGAGCAGTTTGTGAACCT
>CAYHVJ010000018.1:1321-10169 GCA_964360085.1 uncultured Candidatus Saccharibacteria bacterium | reverse complement strand
TTCTGGAGGCGCGGGCGCCGGCGCCTGGTGCTGCGCAAGAGCCGGTGCGCGTGCTTTTTGTCGGCGATATCATGCTCGACCGCAACGTGGCTCTGACTATTTTGTCGGATGGTCCTGAAGCGCTCTTTGCCGGCACCGGCGCATTGTTGGCGGACGCCGACCTGCGGGTAGGCAATTTGGAGGGCACCATTACCGGTTCCTCTTCTTTAGCGCAAAAAGACAACCGTATTTTGCGTTTTACCTTCGACCCGACGCAAGCAAAGGCGGTGCTCAAGCCTCTGCGTTTTGACGCCTTTTCTTTGGCCAACAATCACTCGCTGGATTTCGGCGAGTTCGGATACGATGAGACTTACAATCAGGTCATAAACTCTATCGGGGCTCAACCTTTTGGACAGCCGTTTAACGATTCCGGCAAACTCTCAGCAAAGCTGCAGGCGCGGGGCAAGACAGTTTGTCTGGTCGGGTATCACGCGTTGTTTGACCCCGCCACGACGACGGTAACAGACGAAATCACAAAACTTCGCCCTGACTGTTGGCGTGTTGTCGTTTTTGCCCACTGGGGCGAGGAGTATCAAGAGCACTCTGCTATCGCGCAACAGGCGGCGGCGCGCGCGTTTATTGAGGCAGGGGCTGACCTCATTGTCGGGGCCCATCCGCATGTGGTGCAAGAGTACGAAGTGTATAAAGGGAGGGCAATTTTCTATTCGCTGGGCAACTTTATGTTCGACCAGAACTTTTCTTGGGGCACGACGCACGGGCTCGCGGTGCGGGCCGACTTTTATGAGGATAAAACGGGCTTTACCCTCACTCCGACCGTTGTTATACAACAGCACTCTTCGGTAGGAACTTCGACGGTTGCGCAGTTTAATCTGCCGTGATAATCTCAAGGTCACAAAAGGCGCGGGGCCTTTTTTAGTATGGCAGAAACCAACCCAATAATCGACAAACTTTTCTCGGCCGGAGCCCACTTCGGCTACGCGCCGTCGCGCCGCCACCCGTCCACCTCAGGGTATATTTTTGGTGTCAAAGGCGGGGTAGAGCTTTTTGATCTTGAGCAGACCGCGGGTCTCCTTGAGGCCGCCAAAGAATTTGTTAAACAGCTCGCATCGGAGCGCAAAACCATACTCTTTGTCGGCGGCAAGGCCGAGGCGCGCGAGGCGCTCAAGCGCGCGGCGGAGCGGCTGAACCAGCCGTATTGCGCCGGCCGCTGGATAGGCGGCTCGCTCACCAACTTTTCTGAAATCAAGAAGCGCCTCAACCGCCTTGAGGAGCTTTCGAACATGCGCGAGAAGGGTGAGCTGGCAAAATTTACCAAGCTCGAGCGCCTGCTTATTGATAGGGAGATAACCGATTTGGAAAACACCTTCGGCGGCCTGCGCGGCATGCACAAGCTCCCGGATGCGGTGTTTATCGCCGACCCGCGCAAGGAGTCTATCGCGGCCGCCGAGGCCGCACAGCTCAACATCCCGGTAATTTCCTTGATGAACTCCGACTGCGACCGCTCCACTATTGCGTATCCTATCCCCGCCAACGACGCGTCGCGCGAGACGCTCTCGGTGGTGCTCGACGAGATTGCAAAAACCTACGCGGAGAATCTTGCTCCGGTTGCAGCGGCGGCTGTCTAATACTATGGAAATTACCAGTGAGATGGTAAAAGAGTTGCGCGAGAAGACCGGCGTCTCTGTCATGGAGTGCAAAAAGGCGTTAGTAGAGGCGCAGGGCGATATGGCCAAAGCGCTCGAGGTGCTAGGGCTCCGCGCCACCGCCGCAGTCGGCAAGAAAGCCGACCGCACGCTCGGCGCCGGCACCGTTGCCTCTTACACGCACAATACCGGCCAGGTAGGGTCGTTGGTGCTGCTCGCATCCGAAACCGATTTTGTCTCCAAAAACGAGGAGTTTGTCGCGTTGGCGCGCGACATCGCGATGCACGCCGCGGCCATGCGCCCCGCGAGCGTCGAGGAATTGCTTGCCCAGCCCTTCATTAAAGACCCGTCTAAAACTATCGCCGGCCTTATATCGGCCGCCACGCAGAAGTTTGGCGAGCGCATAGAGGTTTCCAACCTCGCTGTCTTTTCTGTTAAGTAGGGCTATACTAGCAGTATGGTTGTATTTCTTACCGTACTCCTTTGTGTTTCCTTATCCGGACTCGCCTGCATTCTATATGCCAAGCGCTGGGAGGAGATGAACGGCAAGCTTATGATGAGCAAGGTGCGGCCCAAAGCAGGAGAAGTGCTCGGGGTAGGGCTCAACTTCGTCGAGCACCATGCGCCGGCGCTGCTGCGCAGTACGGCCAGCCGCGGCTATGCGGCAGCGCGCGTGCTGTTGCATCGCGGCGTGGCGTGGGGAATGTTGCAGGTCGAGCGCGTGCTCGAAAAGACGCTCCATACGTTGCGCCACACCACGCAAATGCGCGGCGACGGGGAAGCATCGGCCTTTCTGCGCGAGGTTGCCGAGCACAAAAAGATGCTCCAAGAGCGTTCGTCCGACAAAAAACCTAACGCCATTTACGAGGAGTAAATATGATATAATGCGGATATGAGCAATAAACTCAAAGAGTTGCTTGAACGCGCCGAGCTGTGGTCAGAAGCCGATGTCGCGGAGCTTGATGAAGTAGCTCGCGAGATAGAGACACGGCGCACTGGCGTCTATCACTTGAACTCCGAGGAACAAACTGCGATAGAAAAGTCTCTTAAAAGTCCTCTCGTGTCAGAAAAAGATATGGAAGTTTTTTGGAAGCGCTACGGCGTTAAATGAGGGCCGAATTTAGGATGACGGTATTCAATTTATAGCAGAACAACCGGAAGCATCGACGTTGACCAGTAACAGCAAGGTACGCGTTAAGATTGTACGGAAGTATCACTATAAAATTTTCTACAGCATCAAGAATCGAGGTATGTTCGAAGTACTCCATGTCAGGCACACATCGCGCGACCTATGGAAAAATAAGTAAAAAAATGCGAGTATGTATGTGCGCCGGAGTAGCTTAGTTGGTAAAGCACCTCTTTTGTAAAGAGACGACCGTCGGTTCGAGTCCGACCTCCGGCTCCAAAATTATTGAATCGGAGTAGAAGTTGCCAGAGTTTTGAGTTCGGGGATAAGCTTCTGCATTTCCTGCAGGGTTTTGAAGCCGTACACCGGCGCGCGGTTGTTGACCACAAACGCGGGTAGGCCTTTGTCCGCATTTATTTTGCGCAGGGCGATAAGCGTGCGGAGCGCCGAGAGGTCGAGATGATAATCAAACGAGTACACACGCAAGCCCGGATAGGTCTCCCGCAGGTAGGTAAATACATCGCCCATCTTGCCGCAGTCGGGGCAGTCGCCTTTGTTGGAGTAAAAGTAGAGTATGTAGACTGGCTTAAATTTAGAGCACTTGTCGCTTATGTGCTGCATAAGGAGATAATCTTTAATCTCCAGCAGTGAATATTGTTTTTTCAGGGAGATTACCTGCACGTCGTCCTGCCCGAGGTTTTCCTCCGCAACCGAAAGGCGGGAGGCAAGCGTGTTGAGTTCCTCGGAGAGCACGGGGTTGTCCGAAATTGTCGAGCACGACAAGCTGCCCATGAGGTCAAACTGGGTTTCTAGCGATAGTATATTGATGGAGACTGCCTCTTGCGTTGCGCGTATGTCGGCAACACGCTGAGCGTCAAATTTGTTGGCAACAAAAAAAGCGGTCGCAAATATGGTCGCGGTTATGACGAACGTGAGTATATATTTATGCCATTGCATGGGGCTCACACTACCGCCAAGCACTCTCGCGTGCAAGTGCGGCGCCCCACGCCGCACGGATGAGCCACAGCGGAGCCAGAAGTCCGAATAGTGCAAAGTATGCTAAAAAAGCTTTTGGCGTAAGCCGCGTCTTGGCAATCCCGCTGCCTATCCAGATAGCGACGAGCGTTAAAGCAATAACTGCCGCAATTACAAATGACATCATTCCGATATTAAGGAAGAACCAGTCTATATGCGGTGCGTGAGGAACGGCGAGAGGAACACCGGTATCAAAACGGTCTACAATGCGCTCTACGCCTGCCGACATGAACCGGTAAAACAGGTAGAGTGCCGCGTAAATACCGGATACAAAAGCGCTGAGCGCGAACGGAAGCACCAGCATGCCGAAGTTGCCGTACCTGCGGTTAAAAAACATGTATTTATAGTCGCGCGCGTTCTGCAGGAACCCTTGCGACCATCGCGTGCGCTGCCGGAGCAGGTTGCGCACCGTCGTCGGCACCGTCGTGTACACGTAGGCGGTGTGCGCGTTGACTATGCGCAAGCCGTGAGCGTGCATGCGGAAGGCTATCTCCATGTCTTCTGTATTGTGCGCATGCTTAAAGGGGCCGATTTTTTCGAAAACTGCGCGCCTATACATCGAAAAAGGCCCCGGAAGCACGTTGATGGCGGAAAGGTTGTCGAACATTTTTTTATAAAAGATTCCGAAGGTGTATTCGACCGACTGCATAAGCTCCAGCATGCGCCGCGGCTTATAGACCTGCATCGCCGGAGTAATAGCCATTGCTCCTGCATCGTTTGCAAACATTTTTATCGCTTCCATAAGCGCGTCGGGCGCGGCAAAGGAGTCAGCGTCGAGGCATCCTATTATTTCGCCGCACGACCGCTCAATACCGAGGTTGAGCGCGGTGTATTTGCCGCCGTTCTCTTTTTGCAGAAAGCGCACCTGATCCGGATATTTTGCGGCGTACCCGCGCGCAATAGCGGCCGTGGAGTCCTTTGATCCGTCGTCTACGACGATTATTTCGAGCTTCTCCTCCGGATACTGCATGGCGAGCAATGAGTCGATAGTGCCGGCGAGGGTACTTTCCTCGTTAAAGCAGGGTACCAGCATAGAGACGGTCGGGTAGCGTGCAGGGAGGTAGGAGTCTTTTTTTGACGGTCTCTTTTCAAAAAAAGAAATCATTAAAAATACCTCAAAGTAGAGGGCGATAAACAAACACACATACAGGCCCAAGGCCCCCGCATCCATACCCTACAACTATAGCATTTTAGGCTCTTTTGCGGGTACTAGCGCACATGCGCTCCATATTGCGCAATAGTCGCCGCTTCAAGTTTTTTGTGCAAGGCATCCACCTCTTCGTTGGTGAGCGTGCGCTCAAGCGAGCGGTAGACGATGCGATAAGTGTAGCTGGTTTTGTCGCCGAATTTTTTGGTGTCCACATAGGTGTCTATGAGCTTGACCTCCTCGGCCAGTTCTTCGCCGACGGTCTCGCGGATAAGGTCGAAGTAATTGTTAGGGGCAAAGTCCTTGTCCGCCACAAACGAGATGTCCCGCACCACGGCCGGATATTTGCTGACCTCTTTGTATTTTTGCCCCAGCACCAACTGCTTGGTTACGCGCGGGTCCTGCGACCACAAAAGCCGTATATCAGGAAGCTCCATGCCGATAATGGCAAGCCGTTCGAGCCCAAAGCCGAACGCCCATCCGTTGTAGCCCTCGAGACCGAAGTTTTTGAGCACCGACTTTTTGGGCATGCCGCCGCCGAGTATCTCTATCCAACGGTCGCCTACCTTGACCTCTACCTGTAGCGACGGGTCGGTGTAGGGAAATACGTCGTCTAAAAAGCGATACTCCACCCCCGCCCCGAAGAGCGCTTCTACGACCTCCGAGAGTACGCGTTTAAGCTCTTGGAGCGGCAAGACGCCTTTGGTGTCCGGTTGCAGGTACCATCCGCCGAACTGGTGAAATACGTTCATGTGGCGGTTGTCTATCTCGTCTTTGCGGTAGACCTTGCCGTAGCACACGGTGCCGACCGGCTCTCCTTTGGCGGCTCGCGCTTTGACCTCCGACAATTGCAGATAGTAGTACCACATCACCGTATCGTGCGTGCGCAGAATGTTTTTGGTGTCTATGTAGTACGTGTCGGAGGTGCCGCGCGCCGGATGGTCCTGGGGGAAGTCAAAAAGGTCAAAAGAGATGTCAACCGGCACCACCTCGGGGATGATAATGTTGTCCAGGTTTTTGAGCGAGGGCGTGGCGCGTGCGCGGTCCACCAACTCTTTGAGCGGGCTCCCCTCCGTGCGCGAGAGGTCGGGCATGGCAAGGTAGCGCTTGATGCGAAGGGAGTCGGTGTCGGTGCGCTCCCGCAACTCCTGCAGCAACTTTTTTTCCTCATCGGTCGGGATTATATACTCCATTGGCAAAACAATATCACAGCTTTTAATAAAGAAAAACCGCGGCTCAAAATGAGCCGCGGGGGTCGGGGCGCGGGAGCAGGTTATTGAAGTCGCACGGCCGCCAGAACCTGCGTGCTTCTTGGTAGGTCATATCCAGCCACCCGTCAGCAGGATATCCACCTCGCTCCCTTACCCATGAGTCGATGTCAGACGAGTGGGATGGGTCAAAACGCACATTCCAAATTTCAGGCGGATACTGACGGAAGCCAGTCCAATGACGCCTTGTGCCCTTATGGAACTGAAACACCGCTAACTCGCCGATACAAACGCGCTCGCGGGCCCTGTCGGCAAACAGCACGCATGCCGAACCGCAGGCTGTGTTAATAACGACTAGGTTCTTATCGCCGCGGTTTACCGCCTCCGCCGCTTGGAGGAATTCATAAAGATACCCTCCGTTATTCGGGGCGATGAAGCATGGGTCTCGGATTCCGCAGTGGCCAAACACTACACTAAACGGGCTTGGCGAATATGTCGGTGCTTTGGCCGGATACGCCATACACACAAGATAAGCAAGTGCCCATAGAAGCCTTCTCATCCGCGCCTCCCAAGTACAAAAAACTCTAGCTCAACCATACCACTTCAGCCTTATTTGGCAAGCTATTTTGTCCACTTTTGGGCTTCCAATTTAGGCTCTAATTTGGTAGAATAAAGAGGTAAATATGGCCACGGAAAAGACTAAAAAAGGCAGTTACAGCGCTGCCGATATTACGGTATTGGAAGGCCTCGAGGCGGTGCGCCGCAGGCCGGGCATGTATATCGGCACCACGGGCCCCGACGGCCTGCACCACTTGGTGTGGGAGATTTTTGACAACTCGCGCGACGAGGCGATGGGCGGCTTTTCCGACGATATCGAGGTAGTGCTTTTGCCCGGCGGTCTCGTGCGTGTCGCCGACAACGGCAGGGGCATCCCGGTCGACATCCACAAGCAGACAAAAGTCTCCGCGCTGGACACTATCATGACCACGCTCCACGCGGGCGGCAAATTCGGCGGCGAGGGATACAAAGTCGCCGGCGGTCTCCACGGCGTCGGCGCCTCTGTCGTGAACGCGCTCTCCACCTACTGCATGGTAGAGGTGCACCGCGACGGCTCCGCGCACATGCAGGAATATTCTGTAGGCAAGAAAAAAGGCAATGTTAAAAAAGTCGGTTCCTCCAAACTCCACGGCACCGTTGTTTCCTTTATCCCCGACACATCGATATTTACCGGCGGCATCGAGTTTGAGTTCGATAGAGTAGTCGCGCACCTGCGCGAGCAGGCGTATTTAGTCAAAGGGTTGCGCATTACCGTTGTGGATGCCCGTGCCAACGGTTACAAGGCCCCCAAGCCGGGGGAAGAACTTTTTATCAGGGTTAATCTCCACGACTATCCGTCGCAGAGTTTTTATTTTGAGGGCGGCCTGCGCAGCTTAATAGCTTTTACCAACCGCTCCCACAAGCCTGTCCACAAAAATATATTTTATGTGGAGAAAGAGCAGGACGGCATCACGGTGGAGATAGCGCTCCAATATGTCGATGACCTCTCCGCCCGCGTGCTCCCGTTTGCCAACAATATTTACACCGCCGAAGGGGGAACCCATGTTACCGGCTTTAAGGGCGCGCTCACGCGCACGCTCAACGCCTACGCCCGCAAAGGCAACGCGCTGCGCGAAAGCGAGGAGAACTTTACCGGCGAAGACGTACTCGAGGGGCTCGCGGCGGTCGTCTCTGTCAAGCTGCGCGAAATCCAGTTTGAGGGCCAGACCAAGGCTAAGCTGGGCTCCGTTGAGGCGCGCGGCGCGGTAGAGACCGTCTTCAGCGAGTCCTTTGCCATGTTTTTGGAGGAGAAACCCGATGATGCGCGGTCAATAATAGGCAAAGCGGTGCTGGCGCTTAAGGCCCGCAAGGCCGCCAAGGCGGCCAAAGACTCGGTCTTGCGCAAGGGCGCGATGGAGGGTTTTGGCTTGCCCGGCAAGCTCGCGGACTGCCAGAGCAAAGAGCCCGCGGAGTCGGAGCTGTTTATCGTAGAGGGAGACTCGGCAGGCGGCTCGGCCAAACAGGGCCGCGACCGCCGCATCCAAGCGATACTGCCGCTGCGCGGTAAAATCCTCAACGTCGAGCGCGCGCGGCTGGACAAAATGCTCGCCTCACAATCCGTCAAAGATTTGATATTGGGGCTCGGCACCGCCATCGGCGACATTTTTGACATCAATAAACTGCGCTACCACAAAATAATCCTCGCGACCGATGCCGATGTGGACGGCGCGCACATACGCACGCTATTGCTCACGCTTTTCTTCCGCCACTTCAAGCCGATTATCGAGGGCGGGTATCTCTACATAGCCCAGCCGCCGCTCTATAAAATTAAGCGCGGCAAGGAGTCTTTATACGCATATAGTGACGAAGAGAAAAACAAGATAGTAGGTAAAGAAGAGGTAATCGAAGAGGCAGAGGAGGAAACTGTAGAGGAAAAGGAAGAGACGGATACTCCGGCAAAGAAAACCAATAAAATATCCATCCAGCGCTACAAAGGTCTCGGCGAAATGAACCCCGACGAGCTGTGGGAGACGACCATGAACCCGGCTAACCGCGTGCTCAAACTGGTAAACATAGAAGACGCGCAGGATGCCGACAAAGTCTTTGACATCCTGATGGGCGAGGATGTCTCGTCCCGCAAGAGCTTTATCCA
>CAYHVJ010000018.1:0-1221 GCA_964360085.1 uncultured Candidatus Saccharibacteria bacterium | reverse complement strand
TGCGTGCCGCCGTAGTTTTGCTGCGGATACGAGTAGTTATATGAATTATACTGCGCGGTGTAGCCGAGCGTATAGACAATTTTGTCGCCCGGGTATAACGCCTGCTGAACCGGTGATTGATAAGTGTATGCAGGATTGTAGGGGAGGCTGGCGGTAAAGAACCAGTTAGCAGGAACGGCGTTGGTACCGGCGTTCTCTATGACAAATTGCAGGCTAACCTGTTGCCCTGCGCGCACGCTCGTGGGCGCATTAATGATACGCACAGCGAGATCCGGATAGCCATAAAGAGCCGCGCGCGGTTTAGCACTGGCAACATATTTGACCGCCGCAGGTTTGGCTGCGGTTTTAACAACGGGCTTAGGAGTTTCTGCAACTACGGCAGTTTTTACCGTGGTAGTAGAGTTTGTATTAACGGTTTGGGTTTTAGGAGTAACGGAGCCGCCTATATTGCTAAGGAAGGTAGGGATAAAAAAGGCGAGCTGTATGATGCCCCACGCGCCGAGCAAAAGCACGGCAATAAGGCCTATCACGGCCACGATGCGCAGAACGTTCTCCCTGAATGTGTGTTTGGTGGTCATACTTTATGTGATTACAAGGGTAGCATCATGCCATTTATTTGTCAAGTGTGCAAGTTGACAAAACATCAATATAGGGTGTATTATATAAGTCTATGGCTAAACAGTCTACGGCCTTTGCACTGACCTTTGTGGCGCTTTTTGCGCTCGCTTTTGTGTTTCTTGCAGGAGTGGATACACTACCCGAACCAATAAGCTCCAATGAAGCACCGCCTTCTGAACGCATAAACACTGTTTTGCCGGAGCTCCCTATCCGCATCACGGCCAAGTCAATCGGGCTTGATAAAACAGTTGCAAACCCCACCTCGACTGATGTAGAGACTCTCGACGCGGCACTGCTTGACGGCACGGTGCGCTACCCGACCTCGGCTCGGCTCGGCGAGGAAGGCACGGTGCTTATATTCGGACACTCCAGCTACCTGCCGATTGTGCGCAACCAAAACTACAAAGCCTTTAACGGCATCCAAAAACTCAAGGTTGGGGAGACCGTGAGCGTCTATTCCGCCACTGCCGAGTACCGCTACGCGGTCACCGGCGTGCGTCTTGCTAACGCGGCCGAAGATGTGGTAGAACTCCCTGCTAGGGCCCAGTTCCTTACGCTGGTTACGTGCGACTCCTTTGGCACCAAATCGGACCGTTTTGTGGT
>CAYHVJ010000017.1:6877-10269 GCA_964360085.1 uncultured Candidatus Saccharibacteria bacterium | reverse complement strand
GCGGCGTCGCATGGTCAGGCTTTCGCCCATTGCCGAATATTCTCGACTGCAGCCATCCGTAGATGTATGGGCCGTGTCTCAGTCCCATCGGTGGGGGTCACCCTCTCAGGTCCCCTACGCGTCGTAGCCTTGGTAAGCCATTACCTTACCAACTAGCTGATGCGCCACAGGCCGCTCAAAAAGCGGATTGCTCCTTTACCCTCGCGGGAACTATCGGGAATTACCCCGCCTTTCGGCGAGCTATGCCCGACTTCTCGGTGCGTACCTGCGTATTACTACCTCGTCTGCCGGTTACCTTGCGGTCCCCTTGACTTGCATGCCTTATCCACGCCGCTAGCATTCACCCTGAGCTAGGATCAAACTCTATATATTAGACAGAATTGCTTCCATCGCTCGATGTTGAACGGAACAAGAGAAAAGCGTCTTTCGCTTCCTCTTATTTTTATCACTTGCTTGCCCATACACCAACATGGTGCACAGGCGTGTGTGTTTTCATTTGCTCTATTAAGTTGTCAAAAAACAAACCGCCCCTGTAGGCAGTAGGGACAGTATAGTCGCTCTCCCCTGGATGTCAAATGAAGATATTTAGACCTTTTGGGCCGCTTTTGCCAGCGCGGAGTCTATGGCTGCAAAAAACTCTTCCTTGGTGCCGTTGTTATGCAACACCGTATCGGCCATGGATATAGTCTCCGCAAGAACGCCCTCCTTCACTTCCTTTTCTATTGACTGCTCAAACGATACATTCTCGACAGAAGCGTCTCTCTTGAGGATACGCTGATACCGAACCTGCGGGTCGGCGTCTACCGCCCACAACAGCGCACCTTTTTCTTTCAGATACTTGGCTTCCTCTTTGGTGCGGACAGACTCGACGACGATATTTTTCCCAACGACCGTGTGGCCGACCAACTGCTCGACGGCGTAGGTCTTTCCATATTGAGCGCGCAGCTCATCCGCAACCTGCGCGATGGCGTCGCGGGTAACCATTTTGCCGCGGTGTAACACTTCCTGCGCAAAAAAATTGCGGACTGAAAAATACGTAAAATTGTGCTTCTTGGCCAGATATTCCGCAGCGGCCCCCTTCCCCGAGCCGAGCGTGCCGACAATGCCTATAATCATGCCGCTAGTATACCTCTATTTCTTTTGCCACTTTTGCCAGACCACCAGGAGTGGACTGGCGAGGAAGATTGAGGAGTAGGTGCCTGCTATCATGCCGACGATGAGGGTGAGTGCAAAGTATTTGGTCGCCGCCGGGCCCATAACGTACAGCGCCGCGAGCACGATGATAACGGTCATCGAGGTGTTGATGGAGCGTGCGATGGTCTGGGTAATAGAGCGGCCCACCACCTCCTCAAACTCCTCGCGTTTGCCGCGGTCCTCGTTAATACGGAGGTTCTCGCGGATGCGGTCAAAGACGACGATTGTGTCGTTGATGGAGATACCGAGAATGGTAAGAAGTGCAACGATAAACAGCGCGTCCACTTCCGCCCCCACAAAATGTCCGAGCGCGGCAAAAAGCCCCGCCGGAACAAGGATGTCGTGGAGCAAGGTGACAATGGCGACGATGCCGTACTTCCACGACTGCACCGGCTTGGAAACGCCACGGAACGCGAAAGCAATAAATAAAATAGTGCAAAGGACAACCAGCACGATAGCTATCCACGCCTTCTGCAGAAGCTCCGAGCCGATGGTAGGCCCGACTGTCGTAAACTGGTCTTCGTGCACGGCACCCAAGCCCCCCAATATCGCAATAATTTGATTATGCTCGTCATTGGCGAGCGCGCGGGAGCGGATGATGTAGCCTGTCGCACCAATGGGCTGTATACGGACTTCGCCGAGCTTAAGCGGCGCAACAACCTGCTCTATTTCCGCAACCGGCGGCGGCACGGTGGCGTACGTTACCTGCATGAGCGAGCCACCGGAGAGGTCAATACCCGGACGCAAGCCCCACATCCCAAGGACGATAACCGCAGCAAGCGACAAGACGCCGGGGAGGATAAAGAAGTATTTAAGATTTTTTGAGATGTTCATAGTGAGTGTAATCGAACTATTTGTGGAAACCGGATAGCATAAGGAAGCGACCGAGTTTGGACTTTTCGTTGAGCCCGAGCGCGAGTATAAAGGTGCGTGACACGGTAATGGCGGTCAGCATCGAGACAAGCACACCGAGCCCGAAGACCAGCGCAAAGCCTTTGATAAGCGAGGTCGAGAACCAAAAAAGTATAACTGCCGCAATAATGTGCGCGGTGTTTGAGTCGCGGATAGCGAGCCACGCGCGGGCAAAGCCCTCGCGTATAGCGTCTTGCGCCTTTTTGCCCGCGGCCAACTCCTCCTTGAGACGCTCGGCAATGAGCACGTTGGCGTCCACCGCAAGTCCCACCGAGAGTATAAAGCCCGCGATGCCGGCGGCGGTCAAGACTACGGGGATCAGTTTAAATATCGCGAGCATAAGAATGCAGTAGATGCACAGCGACACCACCGCCACAAGCCCCGGCAGGCGGTACCACAAAATCATAAAGATACTGAGCGCCAAAAAGCCCGCCAAGCCCGCCCACACGCCAGCGCGCAAAGCGTCGCTCCCGAGTGTTGCGCCGATAGTTTGCGTCGACTCAAGGGTAATAGGGAGAGGCAAGGCGCCGAGGTTGAGGTTGCGCACCATGTCGCGCGCACTTTCGGCGGTAAAGCTGCCGGAAATAATAGCGGTGCCGTCGGTTATTTTGTCGCGGATAACCGGTGCGGAAATAAGCTTGCCGTCGAGGAATATTCCAAGCAGCCGGCCGACATTTGCCGAGGTGATATCACCGAAAAGTTTTTTGCCTTCGGCGTTAAAGTCGACGCGCACGGTCGGCGTGCCTGCAACCTGCCCGCCGCCGGTGCTGAACTGCAGTACCGCGCGCTCCAGATAGGTTCCGGTAAGGCCGGTGTCCTCAAATGCGCTCATAACTGCGGCGCCTTGTGCGTCGGTAAAATTACTTTCTGCGTCTTTTTTTACGAGTTTAAAATCCAAAAGCGGAGTCTCGCCGATTCGGCGCACCGCCTCTGCGGTGTCGGTAACGCCGGGGAGTTCGACGGCAAGGCGGTACTGCCCAGTACCGAGCGCTCCGCCCTGCTCTACCTGTACCACCGGCTCGCCGACGCCGAAGGCGTTGACCCTCCGCTCGATAACCTGGCGCAGAGCCGTGAGTGCATCCTGCAGGTCGGCCGAACCCACCTTGGAGGTGTCGGTATTGTAGACCAGATGCGTCCCGCCCGAGAGGTCTAACCCTAGTTTAAAGTCGTACCGCCCGCCCGTACCCGTGGTATTCCATACAAAAAAGCCTATACCCGCGGCGGCAACAAGAATGACTACCGACCAATACCGAATGGCGAACATGGCTCAAAACATACCAAAATTA
>CAYHVJ010000017.1:0-6777 GCA_964360085.1 uncultured Candidatus Saccharibacteria bacterium | reverse complement strand
CGCTTTTTTTCCACGAGGTTCGACCTCGTGTAAACGCAGTACCTCGGCAATCGCCTCCGCAACCGGAGCGCGGACCAACGGTGCAGAACAAAGCGCGTCAACGTCTTTTTCAGGCGGCAGAGTTGCCAACAGCGCCTCCGAATTCGGAATGGGTAACTGCACAATCACGCCATTGCACGTTTTTATAAGTTCATCCAATTCTCCGCGCACTACCACCACGCCCAAGCGCTCCGCAACGCGGCTTTTTATTTTTATAAAAGAATCGGTCGCGCTGTCTTGAGCGCCGACAACAATACCGAGACGCTTGCCGCGCAAGGACTCGCCGAGCCCGACGATAATATCTTCCGCTATTTTTTTACCGTCAACCAACATGGTGCAATCCTAGCATTTTTAAAAAAGAAAAACCCGCCACAGTTACGCGGCGGGGGCTTTTTGCTTCGACCTTTCCCAGTTGAGCTGGTGCCGGACAATTGTGTCGAGGTCCTTGAACTTCGGCTTCCAGCCGGGCAAGACTTGCCTGACCAGATTAACATCCGCAGTAACCGACCCGACATCGCCGCGGCGCCGCGGAACGTGCTTTACGGCAAAGTCCGCTCCGCTGACGCGTTTGACTGCTTCGACAACCTCGAGCACCGAGTAGCCTTTGCCGTAGCCGCAATTGAGCGTCTGCGGCTCTCCGCCGTTGCGTAGATACCGCAGGGCGTGCAGATGCGCGTCCGCTATGTCCACAACGTGTATATAGTCGCGGACAGCAGTGCCGTCAGGGGTCGGGTAATCGGTGCCAAAGACCTCCAAGTACTCGTGCATGCCGAGCGCCGTCTGCACGGCGCGCCGGATAAGGTGCGAGGGCTGCTCGTCAACCTGATATCCGACGCGGCCGTCCGGATCGGCGCCCGCCACATTAAAGTACCGCAAGATAATGTTGCGCAACCCGTATGCCTCGGTGGCGTCGCGCAACATGACCTCAGTCATGAGCTTTGACCAGCCATAGGGGTTGCTCGGACGTTCCTGCGCCGACTCCGACACAGGCACAACGCTTGGATCGCCGTAGACCGCGGCCGAGGAGGAAAAGACAAAGTGCTTCACTCCGCAGGCGACCGCCGCTTCAAGCACCGTACGCGACACGCATACGTTGTTTCTATAGTACTTGAGCGGGTCCAGCACCGACTCCTCCACCCGGATAGAGCCGGCAAAGTGCATGACCGACTCGACCTTGTGGTTCTTGATGATGCGATGCACAAGGTCGGCATTGCCGGCATCACCGACGATGAGCGGCACGCCGGAAGGTATCTGCGAACGCTGGCCTGTGGACAGGTCGTCGAGCACGACTACCTGCTCGCCCTGGTCCGCCAACTGGCGGACTGTATGCCCGCCTATATAGCCGGCTCCGCCGGTGACTAGGATTGTCATGGTCTCACTCCAATGTAAGTTCAGTTCTCCGAGAATAATACCACGGCTCTCGCAAAAAGCAAGCGCCACGGGAGCTTCCTCTTTTTAAACGCCGCTGCGCGTCAGAAGTTTCTTGATTGTTTTAAGCGCGATGGTCGCGTCGAGCATGAGCGAGCGGTGCGTCAGATAGTACAAGTCGTACGACAATTTTTCGCGCGTGGCCTCTGTCTCGGCACCATGGTGCGGATGGTTGTCATGATACAGCTGCGCCCACCCCGAGAGGCCGGGCTTGATAAGGTGGCGCATATTGTAGTACGGGATTTCTTTTGTATAAAAAGCGACGCCCGACGGAAGTTCAGGCCGCGGACCGATAAGCGACAGGTCCCCCCGGACAACGCTCCACAATTGAGGCAGTTCATCAAGCCTCGAGAGGCGCAAAATACGGCCTACAGTGGTGACTTTATTGTCGGACTGCTTGGCAAGAAGGTCTTGTTCGTTGCGGGACATCGAGCGAAATTTAGGCAGCCTGATGATTTTATCATCCTGACCGACGCGCTCTTGGGCAATGAAGACCGGCCCTCCGTCCTCCAGTTTTATCGCAAAAGCAATGAACGGATACGCCGCCAGCGAAAGGACGGCCGCCGGAAGCGCCACCACAATATCCATCGCGCGCTTAAGCGGGTCGTAGAGCGTGTGCCCGTAGCGGGACACATGCCTTGCTACCCACCGGTTATCCACCCGGTGCAGCGAAATCCTGCCGAACATGGACTCATACAGCAGGGTCGCGTCAAAAAAACGCACTCCGGCGGCGATATAGGAGCTGATGTCGCCAAATACCGCCGAGACGCGGCGGTCGTCCCAGTCGGCGATAACCATCCGCACGCGATGCCGCGCCACCGCCGCGCGAAGCTCTCCGGCCAAGTCTGACTCATCCGGATCGACTAGCCCGACAATGCGCGCGGGCGCTCGATGCGCCGCGTTGAGCGCTTGGGCGAGCTCTTGTATTTCCATACCACCGCCGACTGCGATGGCAGACTCCGGGTTCCACAACCTTGGAGCAAGCGCCGCGCGCCATAATAGGACCAGAAGGAACGAAATAAACAGATATATAAAGAGCAGTGTTTTTGGAGCGATGCCGAAGAGCGGAACAAAAAAGAAAAACAGAGCGGCAATAGCGACGTTAAACGTTTGAGCTATGAGCAGAGTTGCAGACAAGGCGCGGCGGGCTAATATGATAGAGCGGTTTTCATACAAACCGGCGATAAAAAAGACCGCCACCCACGCGATGAACAGCAGCGAGAATGGCTCGAGGTGCGCTGTAAAGAACCACTGCGGAGGCGCCTCAAAGGCACGCAAAAAGAGCGATAGCCATAGTGCAAGTATGAAGGACAGCATATCCCCCATAAAAAGGACGAGAGTCCGGGGGCGGAAAGCGGTTGTCATATATTCAACGCTATACTACAACAAATAGGCGGATACTCAAGTTACTTATGCAAAAAATCCTTTTCGTCATAACTAAGTCAAACTGGGGCGGCGCACAGCGCTACGTCTTCGACTTGGCGCGTTCACTGCCCAGACAAGAGTGGAGCGTGGGAGTCGTGCTCGGCGGCACCGGGCTCCCCGGCGCCGGCGGCGGCAAGCTGGAGGAAGAATTGCGGCATAAGGACATCCGCACCCTGTTCGTCCCCTCGTTTATGCGCGACTTTTCGATTAGGGCGGAGTGGCGGACGTTTAAACACCTATTCAGCTTATTTTCCGCAGAACAGCCGGATATTGTGCATCTCAACAGCTCAAAAGCCGGCGGTCTAGGGAGCCTTGCCGCACGCATGGCGGGCGTGCCCATGATTGTGTTTACCGTGCACGGCGCTCCATGGCAGGAAGACCGCGGAGTTTTGGCGCGCGGCTCCATTGCCGTTGCAAGCTGGATAACTTTTTTGTTTTGTCATCGCGTCATCGTAATTTCGCAGCATGCGTTTGAACGGATACGAGCACTCCCCTTTTGCGGCAAAAAAGTACGCCTGATACACAACGGCATAGAACCGCTCGAATTCATGCCGAAAGAAGTAGCCCGCGAGACGCTCGGTATAGACACCGCCCAGCCGGTACTCGGGTCGGTCGGCGAGCTGGTGTGGAATAAGGGATATCACGTGCTTCTGCGCGCGGTGGGGGTGCTTAAGCGCCGCGGCATAAACATATATGTGTGCATAGTCGGCGACGGAGAGGAACGCAAGTTTATCGAAACACTTTTACAGGAAGAGGATATAGAAGACCGCGTGCACTTGGCGGGGTTTGTGCGGGATGCGCACAAAATACTAAAAGCGTTTGACGTATTCGTACTGCCGTCGCTCAAAGAGGGCCTGCCGTATGTGGCTTTGGAGGCCGGACAAGCGGAACTGCCGGTTGTCGCAAGCAATGTCGGGGGCATCCCCGATATTATCGCCGACAACGAGTCCGGGATGCTGTGTCCGCCGAAAAACCACGGCAAGCTTGCCGAAAGAATAGCCGAATTGCTCTCGAGAGCCGATTTGCAAAAAAAGTTCGCCGGAGCGCTGCGCGAACGGACTACGCGCGAATTTTCTTACGTGCGCATGATGGAGCAGACCAAGGCGCTTTACTTGTCGTAGCCGCCGCTCCACTCGATACCGGCATCGCGGCGAGCAGCACTCGCGTAGCGCGCCATTCCTGAGATCATGCCGAGCGCGAGAAACTCCGCCAACAGATGCGAACCGCCGTAGCTCATAAACGGTATAGTCGTGCCGGTAACCGGCAGCACGCCGACGTTGATTCCGGTATGCAGAAGAAAGTGCGCGCCGAAGTAGCAGAGCACTCCGAGTGCGAAGAGCGTTTCAAAGTTCGAGGCCCCCCGCGCGGCGGCCGCGAGAATGCGCCAAAACAGCACGCCGTATAAAACAAAAAGAAAGGCTACCCCGACAAAGCCCCACTCCTCCGCAAACGCGGCAAATATAAAGTCTGTCTGGTACTCGGGAAGGAAGCGGAGCTTGCTCTGCGTGCCGTATCCTATCCCCTTGCCGAGCAGTTCTCCGGAACCTACTGCCACGGTCGACTGGTATGCATTGTAGCCGGCGCCACGGATGTCGGCTAAAGGATGGAGGAATGTGAGTATGCGCGCCTTTTGATAATCCTGAAATCCGAACAGCCACAAGCCTGAAAAAGCGACTACGGCTATCCCTATAACGGCAAAAAGATGCGTGCGGGAAATGCCGGAGAGCAGCACAAGACCAAGCCAAATGAGAAATATAATGATGGCCGAGCCGAAATCCGGCTGGACCGCGACCAGCACGAACACAATTGCGGCATACGCGCCGGAGACCAGTATGTGGCGGATGTTTGCTATTTCGATATGCCTGCGGGAAAAGTATTTTGCCAAAATAATGATGAGTACCAACTTTACGAACTCAACAGGCTGGAGCGCAAACAGCCCCAAGTCAAACCACGAGCGCGCGCCTTTTATAGCGGTACCGACCGCAATAAGAAACGAAAGAAGCAGCAGTACCGCCACAAAAAGCGCCGCCGCGACGGAGCCGCGGCGCAGGAAGCGCCAGTCAACGCCGGCTGCAATAAAAAAAGCGGCCACGCCGGCCAATATCCATGTTACCTGCCGCAGGAAAAACGGATCCTGCCCTTGAAACGAGTTCATGGTAATTGCGCCAAGGAACGCAAGGGCAAGCGCCACGCCGAAGGATATCCAGTCTATGGAACTTTTTTTTGTGTCGAACCGAATCGGTGTCATTTAGAAAGAAGGGAGGACTGTAATTTCGGCGCGGATGATGTTTTTGACGCCGCCCGGCCATGTAAAGGTGACGTCTTGCGAGCCTTTGCGCGGGATGAGCGGCAGTATACTGCGCGACGCGGCGCGCGCGACGCCGTCACGGTCAAAAAGCACCGCCGTAACCGTTACTTTGTCGGCGTTCTCGATGGACTCGTTGGCAATTGTGGCGGAGAGCTGCGATCCGTCTTCTGAAAGGTACTGGTTGGTGACGCGAAGCGCGGGCATGGCGCCGACCTTCTGCCAAACCGGCTCCTCGGAAAAAGCAAAGAGAGCGCGGGCCACCGTGCGGTTGCCGACGTTTATATTCGGGTCGATAAACGGCACGGTTTGCAACGGCGGTATGTTTATAACGCCAACGCGCTCGGTGACGAGCAGGTTTTTGTCGTCAAATAATTGGAACGAGTACGCGACATTGCGGGCCGCGGCGCCTGGGTTGGGGTTCTGCACGTACGCGGCCGCGGTGTAAGTATGAGGCGAAACTTCGAAGGAACGGCTCCAGAGCACCACCGGAGAGCGGGTCTGGTCGGCGCAAAACAGCGCGCAGGAGCCGCCGCAGTCTATCCCTTTCTCATTACCGTTAAATTTGCCGTCAAAGCAGGTGGGCGCGTCGGTAAAAAATTGCAGGTATACGGTCAAAAGGAGCACCGCGGCAATAACCGAAAAGACGGTCGTGTATAAAAATTTCCGCTGTTTTGACCAGCTAAGCGCCATGGAGATATTGTAACAAAATTTTGGACCCTCTGTTCTGGCGGTTAGCTACTCTCGCCTCCTGTAACAGAGACTACCATCGCCACTAGCGAGCTTAACTTCCGTGTTCGGAATGAGAACGGGTGTGACCCCGCCGTTAAACCACCAGAACAGAATTTCCAAAAAGGTAAAACAAAATTTCGTAGACCACAGATCATTGCGGCTCTCAAACTCTCATCCTCGATAGAGGACGGAAACTTTGATCGATTAGTACTTCTCGCCTGAACGCCTTGCGGCGCTTACAGCTAAAGCCTATCAACGTCATCATCTCTAACGGATCGTAATGATTACTCATCTTTAAGTCGGCTTCGCGCTTAGATGCTTTCAGCGCTTATCCTTTCCCGACATAGCTACCCAGCGGTGCCCTTGGCAGGACAGCTGGCAGACCAGTGGTCAGTTCACTCCGGTCCTCTCGTACTAGGAGCAAATCTTATCAATAATCGACGCCTGCAGTAGATAGGAGACCAACCTGTCTCACGCACCTTGTCTCGTGTTACCACGAGGATTGGACTATAACTTCTTCCAACTTTTGGAAGGCTAATAATTAGTCTCTACGGGTGTCTTGTGACTTCCCTCGGTATTATCCAAAGTATTGGACTTCACCGATATCAATTAGCTTCTTCGCAAATCTTTCAACTTGCGACCGCCGTGATTGGTTGTTTCTACTATCAATTTGATTTTTACATTCAAGACGAAGCTTCTTCTCGACGGTTCAGACGGTCTAAACTCCGACTTGCGTCAGAATCTAAACGGTCTGAACCCAGCTCGCGTACCATTTTAATTGGCGAACAGCCAAACCCTTGGGAGCTTCTACACCCCCGGGATAAGATGAGCCGACATCGAGGTGCCGA
>CAYHVJ010000016.1:0-11100 GCA_964360085.1 uncultured Candidatus Saccharibacteria bacterium | reverse complement strand
GCGCGGAGTGTCGTGCGCGGCGGCTTGCAGCATACTGCGCAGCGGCGCTATGCCTATGCCGCCGCATATGAGTGCCAGCGGGCTAGTGTGCGACTCGCTAAAAAAGTATCCATACGGCAGAGAGCCTTGTATCTCGTCTCCCTGCTTGCGCGAGCACAGGTAGTGGGAAAACTTGCCCATATCTTTTACCGTAATGTTGAGTGTTTTTTCGTGCGGAGCGCTCGAAATGCTGTAAGCCTTGCCCTCCGGCGTGCCAAGCTCCGGCGCGTACACGGTTATAAATTGCCCGGGCACATATTTTGGAACAGAGCCGTTTGATAAAGAAAGCAGTAGAGTGGAAACTCCCGGTGTTTCGATGACATTATCGCGCACGATGTAGCGCGTGTTAGGTTCTTGCGCCATGGTTTTCTTCGTAATCTTTTATTGCTTCACGCAAAGCCAAGTGCCCAAGCACCGAGCAATGATACTTGCGGTCCGGGAGCCCGCCGAGCCGCTCGATAATCGCCTCCGGCGTCATTCGTTTTGCCCGCGGGAGAGTCATGCCGCCGTCTTCGGTTGCCATGAGCGACATCATCGAGGTCGAGGCTATTGCCGATGCGCATCCGAAGGTGCGCCACACGCACTCGCTGATGCGCCCTGTGTCCGCAACCTTTATCCACACCGCCATCATGTCGCCGCAGGCAGGGCTGCCGACGACACCGACGCCGTCCGCTTCGTAATTTTTTTCGTCAAGCAATATGTTGCGCGGATGAAAGAAGTGGTCCTTGACCGTCTCGCTATACAGCCAGCTGGTCCCGTCGTTGCAGAGTTGGTCTTTAGTATTCATATAGTTGCGGTTAGGGCAGAGAGACGCGTCAGGCGCTCGACAATACTAGGGAAGACAGAAAGTACATACTCCAGCTCTTCCTTGGTAGTGTTCCTCCCCAGCGTAAACCGGATACTGCCGTGCGCAATCTCTGCGGTTTGCCCTAATGCCAATAGCACATGCGACGGTTGCAGGTCGTAGGCGGAGCAGGCCGAGCCGGTCGATGCCTCTACTCTGTGCCGGTCGAGCATGAGCAATATAGACTCGCCCTCGATGTACGGCACCGAAATATGGATATTGTTCGGCAGGCGCTCGGTCGGATGGCCGTTGAGCATTGCATTCGGAATTTTTTTGAGCAGGCGGTCTATAAAAAAGTCGCGCAGGGCAGTTAAGCGCGACGATTCTGCCGAGCGCAGTCTCTCCGCTTTTTTAAGAGCCGCGGCAAAGCCGACGATAAGCGGCACGCTTTCTGTGCCGGCGCGCAGGTGGCTCTCTTGCTCGCCGCCGACGATGAGAGGGAGGAGCGGTACTCCTTTTTTTCTGTAGAGCACGCCGACGCCGCGCGGTCCGTATATCTTTGAGCCGTTGAGCGTCATAAGGTCGACGCCGAGCTCCGCGACGTTGAGCGGCAAAAACCCTGCCGCTTGGCACGCATCGGTATGGAGAAGTGGAAACATGCCTCCTGCTCGGCGCTTTTGCAGAACCGCGGACAATTCTTTGATAGGCTCGATGGTACCTATCTCGTTATTTGCGTACATCACCGACACGAGCACTGTTTTATCAGTGACCAGTTTTAAACATTCATTAACATCGACGACTCCGCGCGTATCGACCGGCAACACGCTCACTTCAAATCCTTCTTTTGTAAGTTGTGCGGCGGATTCTAAAACTGCTTTATGTTCGACGGCGGAAATGATGACATGGTTGCCGTGGGCGCGGGCAGCGCGCGCGACTCCGATCAGCGCGGCATTGTCCGACTCGGTGCCCGAGCCGGTAAAAATAATTTCCTGCGGCTCGCAGTGCAATACTTCCGCCACCGCCGCGCGTGCGGCATCAATTGCGCCCTTGGCGCGCCGACCGCTCTCGTGCATGGAGGAGGCGTTGCCGTACTTTTTGTCCCAATACGGCAGCATTGTCTGCAGCACCTCCGGGTCAATAGGAGTCGCCGCCGCATAGTCGAGGTAGACCGTTTTATCTGATTCCGCAATAGTTGACATATAATTGTAATTTTTTTTGAAAGTTTTCAAACTCCGCGTCGCTGTAGGTAGTCTTTTTTATAAACTGCGGATTAAGTATCTTCGTGGGGATGAATTTTTGCAGAAAATATTTCCGCGCCCCCTTTATTTCTTTGCCTATCTCCTCTATATCTTCTTTGGTGTGCATTCCTTTAATAACAGTGGTGCGGAACTCATACTCGACGGGTGCTAGGAGCAGAAAGTCGATACTGCTTTGTATTGCCTCGATGTCGACTGGGCGCGCCACCGTGGCGCTGTATTTGCATAGCGGCGACTTGATGTCCATGGCAACGTAGTCGACAAGCCCACCCTCCACCGCTTGGTGCAGCATCACCGGGTTGGTGCCGTTGGTGTCGAGCTTTACTAAGTAGCCGAGGGCTTTTATTTTTGCCAGACACTCAAGCAGGTCGTCGTGTATTGTCGGCTCTCCGCCGGTTATGACCACGCCCTGGAGCATGCGCTTGCGCTCAGATAGAAAATCAAAGAACTCTTCTTCGGTAATACGCGTCTCAACCGTTTCGTCCACCAGCTCCGGGTTGTGGCAGTAGGGGCATCTGAAGTTGCATCCGATGGTGTACGCCACGCACGCGATTTTTCCTGGATAGTCGATTAGTGTAAACTTCTCGAGCCCGCCGAACGTCATGAGGATTTAATATCAGACTGCAGTTGGGGCACACAGACGCTCGCGACCTCAGGGGCGTACAT
The DNA here is from genome assembly GCA_964360085.1 of uncultured Candidatus Saccharibacteria bacterium. Lineage (GTDB taxonomy): Bacteria > Patescibacteriota > Minisyncoccia > Phycocordibacterales > SBAW01 > GWA1-54-10. Next base: position 8,355 of record CAYHVJ010000016.1, on the reverse strand, counting down.
CTCGCGCAGCTTAAACTCGGATTGCTTGGCCGCGTTCCACTGGCTCACCGGGCGCAGATATCCGACTATGCGCGAGTACACCTCGCACTCTCGGGTGCACGTGGGGCAGGAAAAGTGCTCGCCCGCGATGTATCCGTGCGAGCCGCACACGCTGAACGTCGGCGTCAAGGTAAAGTAGGGCAGGTGATAGTTCTCGCAGATTTTTTTAACCAGCGCGGGCACCGCAGCAGGGTCCGCAATGCGCTCGCCGAGGAAGAGGTGCACCACGGTGCCTCCGGTGTACTTGGTCTGCAGGGTATCTTGGATGTTGAGCGCTTCGACGATGTCGTCGGTGTAATGCACCGGCAAGTGCGATGAGTTGGTGTAGAACGGCTGTGCTCCATTTTTGCACTCAGCCTCGTTTGCGACAATAATCTTCGGGAACATTTTTTTATCTTTTTGCGGGAAGCGGTATGTTACTCCCTCTCCCGGAGTTGCTTCCAAATTGTACAGATTGCCGGTTTCTTTTTGATATTGCACCAGCCGGTCGCGCATAAAGTCGAGCACTTCTGCTGCAAACGCTTGGCCGTCTTGCGTACCGATGTCCTCATTGTTCAAGTTGAGAGACGCTTCGTTCATGCCTATGAGTCCGATGGTGGAAAAGTGGTTCTCCCAATACTTGCCGTACCCTTCTTTTATTTTCCGCAAGTAAAACTTGGTGTACGGATAAAGGTTTGCGTCGGTAAACTGCTCCAGCATCTTGCGCTTGATCTCGAGGCTCTCTTTGGCGATATCCATCTGCTCGGCAAGCAGCTTGAGAAACTCTTTTTTTGTTTTGGCGCGGTATCCGAGCCTCGGAAGGTTTATAGTGACCACGCCGACCGAGCCGGTAAGCGCGTTGGCGCCAAAGAGCCCGCCTCCTCTCCTGTCAAGCTGGGCAATGTCCAAACGCAGGCGACAGCACATGGAGCGGGTGTCCTCGGGCTTCATGTCCGAGTTGATAAAGTTGCTGAAGTACGGGATGCCGTATTTGGCGGTGATCTCCCAAAGCCCCTTGAGGTTCGGGTTATCCCAGTCGAAGTCTTTTGTCACGTTGACTGTCGGAATGGGGAATGTAAACACTCTGCCCGCGGCGTCGCCCTCTCCCATGACAGCGAAGAACGCGCGGTTGAGCATATCCATTTCTTTTTGGAACTCGCCGTAAGTTTCTTTTTGTTCTTTTCCGCCGATATTAACTTTTTGGTCTTTAAAGTTCGGCGATGGCGTCAAGTCGAGTGTGATGTTGGAGAACGGCGTCTGGAATCCGACGCGCGTCGGCACGTTCATGTTGAATATAAACTCCTGCAGCGACTGTTTTACTTCTTTGTCGGTGAGCTTGTCGTAGCGGATAAACGGCGCTAGCAGCGTGTCGAAGTTGGAGAATGCTATCGCGCCTGCCGCCTCGCCCTGCATGGTGTACATAAAGTTGACCATCTGCCCGAGCGCGGTCCGGAAATGTTTTGCAGGAGCCGATTCTATTTTGTCGCTGACTCCGCGGAACCCAACCATAAGCAAATCCTGCAGGTCCCAGCCGACGCAGTACACGGAGAGCGTGCCTAGGTCGTGGATGTGCAGGTCTCCGCTCTCGTACGCGTCGCGGATGCGAGCCGGGTAAATTTTATTGAGCCAATATGTTTTGCTAACTTCGGAAAAAACATAGTTGTTCATCCCTTGCAGAGAGTAGCCCATGTTGCTGTTCTCCTTTACTTGCCAATCTATCTCGTTTAAATAGTTGTCGACGAGCCCGAGCGAGGAGGCTGTCGCGAAGGCGCGCATCTCGGCGTGCTTTTCGCGGTAGATGATGTAGTTTTTGGCTGTCGCTGGGAACTTTTTGAAGATAAGCTGCTGTTCGACGATGTCCTGCACGCCCTCGACGGTTGGTTTGAACTTTTTATTTATCGATTTCTCACGCTCGAGCGCATGAACCACTGCCCTTCCGACCATTTCGGGCGCGCCGTCTTTGTAGTCGCCGCTTGCACGCATGGCCTTTTCTATCGCCGAAGTGATTTTATCGGTCTTAAACGGGACAACGGAGCCGTTCCGCTTTATAATGGTAGTGATGGATGAGAGCTTCGACTTCGGCATACGAAAGAGTTATTATATTTATAAGCGTCTATGTATTATACCCATAGGCGGTTGTCTATGAGTCAAAAAAACCTGTGGAAAAAGAGTGGGAGAACGAAAGCGGCCGCCAAGCAAGTGCCGCCGAAGGAACAAACCTACCCGCGCCCTGCGTGGGTGCCGAAAGGTGTATCCTCCGAGGAGGAATTATGTCCGGATTGCTTTAAGGTAGTGGGCACCAAGAGCCGCTACAAACTGGTTTGCATGCTCGGCAAGGCAAAAGACGGGCTCACGGTCGGTGCGATGACCAAGGTTATGAATTTGCGACAGCCGACGGTGTCGCACCACTTGCGGGCGCTCCATTCGGTCGACGCCGTGTCGCGGGAAGAGCGCGGTAGGGAGTGCATCTACACGCTCAACCGCGGCGCACACTGCTTTGAGGAGTGCAAGATACCGTATTAGCGGCTAAAGTTTCTGTGGGATGAGGTGTATATGCACGTGCGGTATATCCTGACCGTTTATTCTTAACTTTACATAGTCCGCGCCGTACTCGGCTTTTAGTCTTTTCGCTATTTTTTTTGAAGCCCTAAACAATTTGTCCGATACGTCGTCCGGCATATCTTGAAACCAAACATGGTGTTCCACCGGAATTACAAGTGTGTGACCAGGCGCTCTTGGATTTAGGTCAAGAAACGAAACTATGGAGTCGTCCTCGTGATGTTCTTTTTGGTTAGGAATCTCACCGCGCGCTATTTTGCAGAAGATGCAGTCTGGCATGTATCTATTATACTGACTTGGATGAAATCGTATAGGGTCCGCGAGCGGCTGCACGACAACTTACTTGAACATCTTTTGCTCGCGCGCGGCGTCGAACCGGAGAGCCACGAAAAATTTTTAAACCCCGACTATGTTGCAGACAGCCATGACCCGTACCTGCTCCCCGATATGGCAAAGGCAGTCGACCGGATTCTTGCGGCTAAAAAAAATAATGAGCACGTGTGCGTGTGGAGCGACTACGACGCCGACGGGATACCGGGCGGCGTGATGCTCAGCGAATTTCTGCGCGTGATGGAAATTCGCGTGACGCACTACATTCCGCACCGCCATAAAGAAGGGTACGGACTCAACGCAGAAGGAATAGAAGAATTAAAATCGGCAAACGTTTCGCTGGTTATCACCGTCGACCTCGGTACCACCGAAGTTGCGCACATTGCGCACGCGCAGACGCTCGGTATCGACATTATTGTAACCGACCACCATCTGCAACCGGAGGTGTTACCGGATGTTTTTGCGCTTATCAACCCGAAAATGAAGTCGAGCCGCTATCCGTTCGACGGTTTGTGCGGCGCGGGCGTCGCGTGGAAGCTGGTGCAGGCGATTTTGTCTAAAAATCGTCCCGAAGGCTATGCCGAGGGCCAAGAAAAGTGGCTATTAGACCTCGTCGGCATCGCAACGCTCTCCGATATGGTGCCTTTGGTTGGAGAAAACAGGATGTTGGCCCGCAACGGGCTGCTGGTAATGCGCCGCGGCCGCCGGCCAGGGCTCGCGGCACTGCTAAAACTCCTGCGCATCAGCCCGGCTACGCTTACCGAGGACGATATTACCTTTATGATTTCCCCGCGCATCAACGCGGCATCGCGGATGGAGTCCCCGCAGGCCGCGGCCTCGTTGTTGGCCGCCACGGGGGAGGAAGAAGCAAAGTTGCTTGCGGCGGAACTCAACCGCATCAACGACGAACGCAAGGGTCTGGTGGCGGCGACGGTACGCGAGGTCAACAAACATGTTGCCGAAATGGATTTGGAAATGAGCCCGCTCATTGTGATGGGCAATCCGAAGTGGCGTCCGGGGATTTTGGGGCTTGTTGCAGGCAAACTGGTTGAGACGCACGGCAAAACGGTTTTTTTGTGGGGGCGCGAGGGCGGCGACATCATCCGCGGCTCTTGCCGCGCCGCGCCGGGGGTAAACATTGTCGAGGTGATGGCAGCCGCGCGGGGCGCGTTTGAGCACTTTGGCGGGCATGCGGCATCCGGCGGTTTTGAACTTGCGCAAGAACATGTGCACGAGCTCCCCGCACGGCTCGAAGCCGCATATTTGGCGGTTAATGCCGCCGGTACCGGCGCGGTGGAGGTGTTGCTCGACCGCGAGCTCGACTTGGCCGAGATAAATTTAGCTATGCGGGACCTGCAAAAGCTCGCGCCGTTCGGCGCCGGCAATGCAAAGCCTCTATTTATATTTCCAAACGTGTCAGTCGGGGCGGTGCGCGCATTCGGCAAGACGCAAAATCATCTCGGCCTCACCCTATCGCGAGGCACCGCGCGCACGGAAGGGATAGCGTTCTTCTCCGGCGCGGATTCGTTTAATAAAAAAGTGGAGCAAGGGAGCAAAGTCGACATAGTGGGCCACGTCGAAGCCGACTGGCGCGGCCAACCCCGCATCCGCGTGGTTGATGTACTCTAGTTATATGGGAAAGATTTTGATTTTTACGGACGGGGCGAGCAAGGGGAACCCCGGTCCAGGCGGATGGGCGGCTATTGTTATCGCGCACGAAAGGGTAATAGAGCTCGGCGGGCGGGAAAAGCATACCACCAACAACCGCATGGAACTTCGTGCCGCGATAGAGGGCCTGCGCGCCTGCAACACAGCCCCCGCGGGCGAGCGTATTGTGTATACCGACTCCTCCTATGTCATCAACGGCATTACCAAGTGGGTAAAGGGCTGGAAAAAGAACGGCTGGAAGACGAAAGAAAAGAAGAGTGTCGTCAATCAGGATTTGTGGCAGGCGCTCGATGCAACCGCGGCGGCGAGCGGGAGCGAAATAATTTGGCAATATGTCGGCGGACACGTCGGCATCGCCGGCAACGAGCGGGTGGATACAATCGCGTCGGACTTTGCGGACGATAAAAAAGTTATTTTGTATCACGGCGGAATCGAATCCTACGGCATCGATGTTTCGAGTCTTGAAGTCAACGCGCTGAAGGAAAAAGCAAAGTCCGCGACAAACACGCGCTCCAAAGCAAAAGCGTATTCTTACATCAGCAGGGTAGACGGCAAAATACTGACGCATCAAACGTGGGCGCAGTGTGCGGAGCGGGTGCGCGGCCGGTCGGCGAAGTTTAAAAAGGCGCTCTCGCCGGCGGAAGAAAAGGAAATCATCGCAGAGTTTTCGAAAAAATAATATACCATGCCGCGCGGCAGCGCTTTATTTTTGTTTCTACTGGTCGGAGTCGCACTCGGCGTGCGCGGATGGTTTGTATTGCACGCTCCGCCGCCGGAGATTCTGCAATATGCCGGCCGTACGGCGGTGGTAGAGGGCGCGGTTGCCGACGATCCTGACACACGCACGGCCTCGGTGCGCGTTCCAATCGATGTCTCGACTATAAACGGCAAGCCGGAGTCAGGAAGACTGCTCGCAGTTCTGCCTCCTGACACACTGTTGCAGTACGGCGACACGGTGTCGGTGCGCGGCGTGCCCGAGGAACCAGCAACGTTTCAAACAAACACCGGCCGTACCTTCGATTACCGCGGATACTTGCGCGCGCGAGGCATTTCGGCGGTAATGCAGCACGCAGTGCTGCTCGAAAAGCAAGAAGGCAACGCCGGTATTTTGCGGACGCTATTTACCATTAAGCATTCGTTCGAGCGCGCGCTGCAGCGCGTGATGCGCGAGCCGATGGTGTCGCTTATGGAAGGTTTTTTACTCGGGGAAAAGTCCGGTTTGTCCGACAGCTTGGCGCAAGCGTTCGTCATCGCCGGTCTTATCCATGTGGTGGTGCTCTCCGGATACAACATCGGCGTGGTGTCGGAGTGGACGCTGCGCTTCTTCGCGCTCTTTTTGCGCCGCCGATTTGCGCTCGCGACCACGGCGGTAGTTATAGTACTGTTTGCGCTCATGGCCGGCGGCGGCATGGCCACTATCCGTGCCATGCTCATGGGACTTATTGCAATATTAGGGCGGTATCTCCACCGGCCGGCGCTTGCCTTGCGGAGCCTCGGTGTAGCGGTACTGGCAATGCTCTTGTGGAACCCGCTGGTGTTGTTTGATGCGGGGTTTGTCTTAAGTGTTTTGGCGACGTTCGGCATCATTACACTAGGGAACCGGGTCGAGTCGCGGCTGGGGTGGCTCAAAGAAGGAATACTGCGTTCTACTGCCGCAACTACCATAGCCGCACAGCTCTTTGTCTTGCCGGCTCTGTTGTATTACACCGGCGTGCTTTCGTTGGTGTCAGTGCCCGCAAATATTGTCTTTCTGCCGTTCGTACCTCTCGCAATGCTGTTGGGATTTGTCGCCGGACTGCTCGCGCTGGTGCATCCGTTTTTTGCGCTGATACCTGCGCTCGCGGCCGACACGCTGCTGCAAATAATGATTTGGCTGACAGAATTTGCCGCATCGCTCCCGCTGGCCGCGGCGATAGTACCCGCGTTCCCCGCGTGGGCGGCGGTAGCGGTGTATATTCCGCTTATGTACTTTGCTATTTTAAGCTATCAGCGAACCGCTGTTCAATCACCGTCCAGTTGAGATTTTTGAAGAAGGCGTCGATATATTTGTCTTTGCCGGTCGTGCCGTAGTCGGCAAGATAGGCGTGCTCCCACACGTCGAGCGCTAAGATGACGGGGAGAGTCACAAAATGCCCCTGGTGCTGTTCGCCGACGAATCCCATATGGAAGGCTCCGTTGTCGGGATTAAAATACAGTATTGACCACCCTGGTCCGCGCATCATACCGGTCTGCCTGACACGGTCGACTGCCGCCTGCGCGCCGCCCCAGTGTTTGGTAAGCGCCTGCGCGAGCGTGCCGCTGGTGGCGAGCGGAGCAGAACCGTTTTCAAACTGAGCGAAGTACAACTCGTGCAGTTTCATTCCGTCGAACTCAAAAGAGTGTCTGCGGCGCAGTTCGGAAATCGCAAGAGAGTTCTTTTGCGGGTCGGACAGGAGTTCCTCTATCACCGCGCTTATCGCATTAAAGTTTTTGACATAGCCTGCATAGAGTCCGAGGTGCGCATCGACAGAGGCCTTTGAGATACCTTCTAATTCGGGGAGGTTAAATTTTTTTTCTTGGTATTGCATGCTTGCTAGTATAGCACTTTATGGTATAATAGCCCCAGAAGTGAGGTCACAATCCCCAGGGAGGGAATCATGCGTTGGAACATGGGAATGCTGCACCGCGGGTTCGTAGTGTTAGGTATAGCCGCGCTTGTCATTGGGTGGACCGTGTACACGGCCGACCAAGTGGTAAAGGAGGTCGGCCGCACAGTCGCATTCGGCCTGAAGCCGTTTGAAATCGACGTCAACCGCGCGCTCAAGGGCGACAGGCTCGTCCGCGCCGACGGCGAACCGATGGAAGAATACCTATTCCATAAGCTCGCCGAAACGCGGTAAAATATAGGGATGAAAGTCCCGCAAAGCGCACCACTACTTATAGTTGGTGCGCTTTTTCTTTTTTGCGCTGGGGTGTGGAGCATTGTACTCGGGCCGTATTTTTATGGCACTGACGGCAAAGGGCTGCCGTCGGCCGCCGTGCAGGCGATAGAGCAGAGTACAAGCCTGACGCGGGTCGCGGCACTACTTGCTACAGAGCAAGACCCGCTACAGCCGCGGAGCAAAACTACAGGTTGTGTTATTTCAGGCCCTTTGCCTGACCGTGCATGCACGCCGGGCTCGGTCTTTGCCAATGCGACTGTCGAGAAGATTTGCGTCTCCGGATATAGCAAGAGCGTGCGCAGCGTGAGTACAAAACTCCGCAAGCAACTTTTTGCCGCATACGGCATCGCGTATCCTCCGGCAAGCGGCGCTTACGAGCTCGACCACCTGATACCGCTCGCGATCGGCGGAGACAACACCGCTGCAAACCTCTTCCCCGAGTCGGCGGAGCCCAGTCCCGGATTTAAAGAGAAAGATGTCGTGGAAGTGTATCTACAAGAGCAGGTGTGCGCCGGCAAGATTGACTTAACCGCGGCGCAAAGACAGGTCGCGGCCAATTGGATTGCAATTTATAACGCGCTCGACAAAAGCGATATCTCGCGCATAAAACAAAAATATACAAACTGGGCGAATTAGATAAGGCCGGCTTTTTTGAGGGTTTTGTAGGCGCCGTTTTTGGCTATCGTGCGCAGACCCTGCGTGGAGACGGTAATAGTGACCGTTCGGTTAAGCTCCGGCACGAATATACGCTTTTTCTGCAGGTTGACCTGCTTTCGGACCTTGCCGGTCGGGTTGAATTTGGTCGCGCGGATGCGGTTGCTGTAGCCGCCGCCGACCAGAGAGGTCTTTTTGGTTATTG
>CAYHVJ010000015.1:0-11530 GCA_964360085.1 uncultured Candidatus Saccharibacteria bacterium | reverse complement strand
GGCCCCATGGCGCCTCCGTAGCCGAACGACTGCGGGCAGGACACCGGCTGTCCGTAGGGATTGATGCCCAGCCGTTCCATCAGGTTAAGAAACGGCTGCACGTCGCGGTCGGGTTTCATTACTTTGGCTATCGGCTTACCGCTGTTTTTGCCCTTGCCGTAGCCGGTCGCGGCATCCACCAGCAGGCATTGTCCGACGTTGACGCCGAGGTTCGACTCCTGCCGGAGGATGCCGAGTATAAGCGCCGCGCGCACGCCGGTCTGTGCTTGCGCTTGCACCGCAAACTCCATCGCCGACTGGAAGGATATTCCCGCGCTGTCGCGCAGTTCAAACAGCGCGTTGCGGATTTCCTGCGCGCGCTTTTGCCTCTCGGCGAGCACTACTTGATAGGCCTGCTCGTCTTTTTTAGTGACATTGAGCAGTTGCGTCTTTTCAACCTGATTTTCCTTTATTTGAGCCTGTTTGACCTGCACATCGTGTTTGGCGTCGAGCTCGGCGTTTTTGCGCTCACTCAGCGCGGCCTTTTCCTCCTCGGTCTGCTTTTTGACACCGCGCAACTCGGCAAACAGCTCTTGTAGCTTGCCGTTGAGCGTGTCTATCGCCTGCACATCGCCGAAAAAGCCCGAGAGGTCGTCGGAAGAGAGCGCGAGTATCGCGAGCGGCTGCAGTTCTTGCTCGTTCTTTTGCCGCAGCAGCTTGGCGAGCGCCTCGCGTCCGGCCGCGAGCTTTTGCTCGAGCGTACTGATAGTGGCGGTCTTTTGTGTAATCTCGCTCCCGAGCGTGGTAATAGTGATACTGCGCTGGCTAATCTCCTTTTGCGCTTTTGCAATCTGCGCGTTGAGCGCGGTCACGTCGCCGGTAAGCGTGTTCTTTTTGGCGCGTGTGTCGTCCAAAACTTTCTGCCAGCCGGCAATCTCTGTCTGGAGCTGGTCGTACTCGGCCTGCAGTTTTGCCCGCTCCTCGGCGCTAAGCGTTTGGGCTTGTGCCACCGGTGTAGGGGAGTCGAAGACAAAGAACCCCCCGGCCCCCAAGGCCAATCCGAATACGAGTGCTCCTATGTAGAGCCCGAATTTCATCGTTCTTATAACTATACCAGACGGTCGAACGACTTTTAAATTACGCTGAAACGCTCGATTTATTGCACGAGATTCATAAACTGCGACAATATCGCCGGTTGTTGTGTTTGAGTTATATGCCCGGCATTGGGAAGGACAACGGTATGCGACACAAATTGGGCAAATTTATCCGTGTTTTCTTTAAAGGCTCCGTAATCATCATTGTCTGAAATAATTAAAATGGACTTTGGAAGTATTTTTTTAATCTTCGCTATATCTATCGGGGTATTAATCCAAGGGTCCGCAATTTTTATAGACTCCTCGCCCTCTAAATTTTCCAAATTAAACCAGCCCGCCACAAAAATAGCCCCGCCGACCGGAGCATTAAGAGTTTCAAGATAGCGCATGATAGTTTGGCAGCCAATGCTGTGGCCGATGAAATAAGTGTCTTTGCCGGGCGCTCCAACTACCGAAGCCAAATAACGTACCCACTCCCCAATCTCCGGCTTTTCGGGATGCGGCATGTCGGGCATAATTACCCTTACCCCCTCCTTTTCAAGAGCCGCCTTAGCCCAAGGCATCCAATTCTTTGTCGACGCCCCCTCCCATCCATGAACAATAACAACGGTTTTCATTTTATAAGGGAGAGATTTCAAATGTATTGTGATTTCTCTCAAATTTTATTTTGTGTAAATCAAAAAAACCTACTTGACCCAAAAGTCCATTTACAGAATCACTTTCAATAAAATCAACCGGAATTCGTATTTTTTTAAGATCTTTAACTTGAATCTCAATTTCGGTGCGATAGGTCGGTATAACAACCTTGCCGCCCACTCCGTAAGTGCCCCTTTTTATACAAGTTTTTAAATCAACACCTATGAGTGGAGCGTATTGGGCGTTAAATAGACAGTAGTCTGCCCCGGAATCTATCAAAGAATTTACAACGACACTACCCTTTGGGCCATATAGCTCGACATCTATTAAAGGATGCTTCCGGGCTGGGAGGGAAGAATCCTGCCAGTTTATACTGACAGTGTATTTATACTTCATGCAACCGGCGAAAATGAGTACCTGGAAGAAGGCACTTTGTAGAAAACCGGTTTCTCAGAAACAATTTTTTCTTTACCAAGTTTCTGTATCAACTCTGTAATCGTAGCCGATGTCGCAAGTACTTTCTTGTAATTAGACGTAAAAGCTACCCACTTATCCTCGTGAGATTTGTCTAGTAATTTCGAAAGATTAGGAGCATTTCTTGTATTCTTTTTCATACGGGTCAATTATAGCATAAGGACTTTTATTCTTTCTCCTCGGCTTCTTTGCCTCCTGCGTCGGCAGGCTCCCCCTCCTCTTCCTTCTTGCCGCGTTCGACGGAGGTTTCGATTGCCGAGATATCCATAACCGGCGCTTCCACCGGCTCCTCTTTGGCAACCGATATCATCGCCACCACCTCGTCGCCGTCGATAGAAATTTTTGCAGACTTGGGGAACACGAGGTCGGACACTTTTATCTGGTCCTCAAGCGTCGCCAGTTTTGAAACATCGACGCTGATAGCGCGCGGCAGCGCGGCAGGCTCGCACTCAATCTCGATTTCGTGTATAACCTTTGTCAAAATTCCGCCGAGCTCCTTGACCGCCGGAGCAACGCCGTCGAACTCCAGAGGCACGGACACGGTAACCTTTTGGCCCTTTTCGATAGCATAAAAGTCGGCATGCAGGAGCGCGCCCGAAACCGGGTGCACATCCACCTGCTGGATAAGGGTACTTTTGTCGGCGTCGAGCCCTGTCAGAGTGACCACGCTCGATGCGCCGGCTGCCTTGTAGACCTTTTCAAAATCTTTGTAATTTATTGAAACTGGAGTCGATGCCTCCGAGCGGCCGTATACAACCGCAGGCAAAACGCCCTCCTCGCGGAGGCTTTTGGGCTTTTTAGCTATATCTCTCTTAGTGACCGCCAGTTCCATTGCCCGCACAATATACCTAAGTTAGGCGATATTTGCAAACACTTTGAGCTTCCCTGCGACGTACTCCTTCATCTTAATGACCGCGGGGGTGAGGAATTTGTACGGAGCGACTTCGCCTTGGTTGGAGCGGATGGTGTCGTACAGTCGGTCGCGGTACATCACGCGCAGTTCGGTGTTGATGTGGACAATAGCCACTCCGGCGGCAATGCACGCTTTTATATCCTCTTCGGTGTTGCCGGAGGCTCCGTGAAGCACCAACGGCAAGCCTGTCATGCCTGCTATCTCTTTGACCCGCTCTGGATGCAGCCTCGGCTCGGCTGCGTTTTTGAGCATGCCGTGTACATTGCCCACCGCAGGGGCAAAGCAATCTACGCCCGTACTCACCACAAACTCCTTGGCATCCGCGGCAGTGGTCAGGTTTTCAATTGTGACGCCCTCGGGCAGAGAGTCGAGCTGTTTGCTTGATGAGCCGATGTAGCCGAGCTCTCCCTCCACCACCACATCCCGCTTGGAGCTACGCGCGTAGGAAACAACCTGTTTGACCAGCAAAATATTTTCCTCCATCGGGAGTTTGGCGCCGTCTACTACAATAGAGTCAACACCGTCGTCTATCGCCTGCTTGGCTTTGTCCAAATCATACGTGTGATCGGCGTTTAAATACAAAGGTATGCCGTCTGCCTGATAGATGCTTACCAAAGCGCGCGCATGCGGGATTGGGAAGTACTCCCGCTCGCCTTCTGAAAGCCCTATAATCGCCGCAAGATTGGTTTCTTTGGACGCAAGAGCGATAGCGCGCAGCTGGTTGGAGTCGGAGATATTAAAGTGGCCGATAGCCTTAGCTCCTTTTTTATACTCTTCAACAACGTCGCGCAAAGACCTCATGCTTTCAGTATATAATATGTTTATGGAGTTCCTCGCCGTCGGCGACATAGTCACGGACGCCTTCATCAGGCTCAAAGACGCTTCCGTGCACTGCAACATAAACAACGAGGCGTGCGAGATATGCATGCGCTGGGGCGACAAAATCCCCTACGACTTCCACCAAATAGTCCCCGCCGTGGGCAACGCCAGCAACGCCGCCGTCGCGGCGGCCCGCCTCGGGCTGCCGTCTGCTCTGCACGCGTATGTCGGCCGCGACGCATACGGAGCGCAGTGCCTCGAAGTGTTAAAGAATGAGGGAGTGGACACCGCGTACATGGTCACGCAAAGGGCCAAGTTTACCAACTACCACTATGTTTTGTGGTACGAGTCGCAGCGCACCATTTTGGTCAAGCACGAAACGTTCGACTACGCAGTACCGACGCTTGCCTCGAGCCCGAAGTGGCTGTACTTATCGTCGCTGGGGGAAAACTCTCTGCCGTATCACAACGCCATTTTGGACATGCTAAAAAAATACCCGGAGACAAAGCTCGCGTTCCAGCCCGGCACCTACCAGATAAAAATGGGCAAAGAGGCGCTCGCTCCGCTATACGCGCGCGCCGACATCTTCTTCTGCAATAAAGAAGAAGCGGAAAAGATACTGGGGCTCCCTGTCGGACAAGAAATAAAAGCTCTGCTCTCCGCCATGCGCGCGCTCGGCCCGAAAACTGCGGTTATAACAGACGACGTGCGCGGTGCCTATGCGATAGACGAAAGTGGGAACGCTATACACTGCCCGCGCTACCCCGACACGCGTGCCCCCTATGAGATAACCGGCGCCGGCGACGCGCTCGCCTCCACAACCGTCTGCGCGCTTGGCCTCGGCAAGAGTCTTGCAGAGGCCTTGCGCTGGGGCTCGGCCAACGCCTCGGCGGTATTGCAGGAGATAGGCGCCCAAAAAGGCCTGCTTACCCGCGCACAGCTGGAAAAAAACCTTGCAAACCCTCCGGCTCCGTTTGATACGGCGCTTATTTAAAAATCAAACTCCGTATCGTTTTGTATTACGCTCGCAAAAGCGTTTGCGACGGGGTTTTCGTCAAAAGACGCCTGCCAGAGTATCAGCCCGCACCCGAGCGCCCACGAGCCGATAAACATAGAGCCTATAATGGTGCTGATTCGGCTTTTTAAAATAGCCTGTTTGTAGTCAATCATGTTGATTTGCGCCCTGCCGCCTTGCGTATGGCATCCGCGATGTGCGACTGTGCCATACCATAATATTCTATCAGTTCTTTTGGCTCGCCCGACTGGCCGAACTGGTCTTTGACCCCGATAAACTCAACCGGAAGCGGACAGTTTACAGATAACAGTTCACAAATAGCGCTCCCCAATCCGCCCGCCAGCTGGTGTTCTTCCACGGTCACCACTGCGCCGGCTTCTTTAGCGTATTTCAATATGGTATCGGCATCAAGCGGTTTAATGCTGTGGATATTTATGACTATTACCGGCACCGCGTGCTCGAGTTCCTTGGCTGCCAAAAGCGCGTTATGCAAAAGCGGGCCAGTGGCGAACACAACGACATCCGGAGAGTGGTCCGCCTCCCACATTATGTTTGCCTTCCCTATTGCAAACGGCGTTTCTTTGCCGGTCATGACAGGCGTCTTTTCGCGCGCGAGGCGGATATATACGGGCCCCGGATGCGCGGCAGCGGCGAGCGTGGCTTTGTACGCCTCCTCTTCGTCGCACGGCGAGAGTACTGTCATGTTGGGCTGTACGCGCATGAGCGCGATGTCCTCGAGTGCCTGATGCGTCGCGCCGTCGGGCCCGACAGAAAGTCCGGCATGCGAACCGACTATTTTTACCGGCAGGTTGTTTAAAGAAATAGTGGTGCGTATCTGCTCGTTGTTCCGGCCCGGGGAAAAGGTGGCGTAAGAGGCCATAAAGGGAACCTTGCCGTAATTGGCGAGCCCCGATGCGACAGTCGCCATGTTTTGCTCCGCGACGCCCATCTCGACATACCGGTCCGGATACTTTTCTTTAAACGCGAGCATGCGCGTGCTCTCCGCCAAATCGGCGCACAGCGCCACCACGTGCGGGTTAGTTTCCCCGAGCTCCAAAAGAGCCCTCCCAAACCCGTCCCGCGTATGCGCCATTGTTAGTGAGTCACTCATGTTCGCTTTGGATTTTGCCCTTCATGGTGCGCAGTTCTGCAAGAAACCGGGCTGCTTCCTCTTTGTTGGGCGCTTTGCCGTGCCATTTGTAGTCGAACTCTATTTCTTTGACCCCTTTGCCGGGGATATTGTGCGCGAGTATGAGCGTCGGCTTTTCATAAATGGCTTTAGCCTGCTCCACGGCGCTCACAATGGCGCTTATATTGTGGCCGTCAATTTCGAGCACATGCCAGCCGAAGGCCTCGTATTTGGCGCGCAAATTCTCCAGAGGCATCACGTCCTCGGTCATGCCGTTAATCTGTATGTTGTTGCGGTCGATGACTGCCGTGAGATTAGAAAGCTTGTTTGCTCCGGCAAACATCGCCGCTTCCCATGTATTGCCGGCATCCTGCTCGCCGTCGCTCATTATGCAGTACACGCGAAACTTTTTATCATCCATCCGCGCGCCGTACGCGTAGCCTGATGCCTGCCCCAAACCGGAGCCCAGCGGCCCCGAGGTCGTCTCCATGCCCGGCAACTTTAGCCGCTCGGGGTGGCCCTGCAGCCTGCTGCCGAATTTCCGCAAAGTGAGACACTCCTCGACGGGAAAGTAGCCAGCGTGCGCCATCGCGGCATAGCGCACCGGCACAATATGCCCGTTGGAGAGCATCAGGCGGTCGCGCTCCTGCAACTGCGGGTTTTTCGGGTCGTGGTTGAGGATATAAAAATAAAACGCCGCAAAAATATCCGCCATGCCCAAGGGCCCCGCGGTGTGGCCGGAGCCGGCGGCAAGAAGCATCTGCACAACTGTCTCCCGTATTGCCTCCGCCCGCAGTTCTATCTCTTTTATTTTCTGCTGTGTAATCATAAGACGAGCGCGACTAACTCATTGTACGCCACGACAGGGTCATCGGCTTTAAATATCGCCGACCCGGCGACAAGCCGGTTGGCTCCGGCAGCAACAAGCTCGCGAGCGTTTTCTTTTGTAACACCGCCGTCTACTTGTATGGGCAGGAGAGGATAACGCGCTCGCAGCCGCTCGACCAAATAGAGCGCATTCCTGTCAAACGGCTCGCCCTGCCTCCCTATGCGGCCTATCCCCATCACCTGCACAAAGTCGAACTGCGACTCGAACGGCAAGAGCGCATCGGGTTGGTCCTGCGGAGATACGGCTATGCCGGCGCGGACGGAAAAATTGCCGATTTCGTCGGTGCGCATATCAACAATCATCTGCAGTGCCTTTTCGGCGCCCGCCGCCGCGGCATGAAAAATCAGTTGCGAGGCGCCGGCCGCTATATACTCTTTTAAAACCAAGTGCGGATTATTTATCATTAGGTCGAACTGGAAGTCTATTTTGTCCCAAAACGGCAAACCCTTCTCCGCCTGCACAATTTTGTCGAAGGATGCCCTGTCGCGGTACGGCCATGTCTTACCTTTGGCGTAGTGTCCGTCGACGACATCCACCTGCGCCTGCTTTATAACGTCTTTAAGAGGCTCCAAGCGCTCCTGCAGCTCTTTAAAAGACTGCGGCAACACCGCCGGAATTATTTCTACCTGTGTACGCGAGTCAGCCATAAAAAAAGTATAACATCGTATTGAGCCGGTCTTTTTGCCTGCTCAACAACATAAAATATACAAACGTACATAAACTATACATAAACGCACCATTCCATATTTTGGACGACCGCACGAATTAAGGAATGAGACCAAATTTCATCCGGAGAGACTTATCGTTTTCTATTCCTTCCGCTATGAGATATATGACGCCGCCCCCAAGCCTCAAATCGGCGCGGATAAGCGCGAGCACCTCTTCGCAGTCATACGGATACGCCCACACGCTGTCCTGGATTTTTATGAAACCGATT
Source organism: uncultured Candidatus Saccharibacteria bacterium (assembly GCA_964360085.1). GTDB lineage: Bacteria > Patescibacteriota > Minisyncoccia > Phycocordibacterales > SBAW01 > GWA1-54-10. The sequence goes on along the minus strand of CAYHVJ010000015.1, from coordinate 3,645 downwards.
TTTTGCAACAGCATGCGCAGCCGGTTGCGCACAGAGCGCCTCCGTTCCCAAATGTCAAAAATGACTATTCTCCACTTTCCATCCCAGGTTCGCGGTTTTTTGACCGTGATGCGTTCGAATGAATCTAGTTTTTTCGCATATGCCTTGCCTGCTTCAGTCAGAGCTAGAGAGCCGTTATGCTGACTCCGACGCACGAAGCCTCTTTGTTCGAGCCGGTGGAACGCCTGCCGCATGCGAGCCGTAGGATTGCCGGAATTAAAACCGAGGCGATTGCGGAGATGCGCGTCTGACGCAAATGCTAAAGAAACCGACTGCGTGGTCATCCTAAAAATAGCGAGAGCCAGTTTTTGCTGAATCTGGACCCGCCTGGTAGTTTTTTTGATTTTTGGCTCTATTTTTTCCATTCCTTGTTTTGGACGACCGCATTATTTATGGAATGAGGATATTTATGAGATTATGCCGGTTCATCCAGTTTTTTTATCCGTCGCGCGTGGCGCTCCTCGCCGGAAAACGGCGTAGAGAGGAACAGCGCCGCCGCCTCTTTGGCGTGCTCGGAGTTGATAAACCGCGCGCCAAGCGACAAAATGTTCGCGTCATTATGTTCGCGCGCGACTTTGACGATGTCGAGGTTGCCGCCGTAATACTCGGCGGCGTGCGCTCCATCTGTTCGGTTGGCGGCCATCGCCTCGCCCTCGCCGGAGCCGCCTATCGCTATGCCAAAACTACCGTTGTTTTGAGCCACTTTTTTGGCCATCGGCTCTATGTAGTCCGGGTAGTCGTCTTGCGCGTCGAGCACTGCGGGCCCGCAGTCCTCCACCTCGTACTTTTGCGCGCGCAAAAATTCTGCAAGAATTTTTTTTAATTCAAACCCCGCGTGGTCTGAAGCAAGATATACTTTCATCCCGTTAGAGGCAGGAACCGCTAGCGGTTCCGTTGTTTATCCGAATAATTTCTTTAATCATAACGCAATAGCCTCTAACGGGATTCATACTCCTCCCGCTTTCTTAACATGGCGGAGCAAAGTGTGCGCGTACCCCATTTCGTTGTCGTACCACGCGAGCACCTTGACCAAGTTGCCGATGACGCGCGTCATCGGGAGGTCGGCGATGCTCGCGTAGGTGGTGCCGATGATGTCGGAGGAGACGAGTTGCTCGTTGGAAACGGTAAAGATGCCCTGCCAGCGCGGCGAGAGCGCGGCCTCGGTCAAAATGCTGTTTACCTCTTGCGCGGTCGTCTCGCGCCGCGCGATAAATGTGATGTCTACCAATGAGCCCGCGACTACCGGCACGCGCAGAGCGATGCCGTCAAACTTACCCGCCAAGTCCGGATACGCTTTGGTAACGGCGACCGCCGCGCCGGTCGAGGACGGAGTGATGTTGATTGCCGCGGAGCGGCCGCGGCGCATGTCCTCCCCTTTAACAGGAGAGTCCACCAGCGACTGCGTCGCGGTGTAGGCGTGCACGGTGTTGAGCAAAGCCTTATCAATACCGAGCGCCTTGTCGAGTATCGCGATGAGCGGGCTCGCGGAGTTGGTGGTGCACGACGCGTTGGAGGTCACATCGCAGACCTGCAATTTTTCCTCATTGACGCCCACCAGCACGGTCGCGGAGTTGGGCGCCGCGTCTTTGACCGGCGCGGTTATAACGACCTTGCGCGCGCCGGCAACAATATGCGCGCGCGCTTTTTCAAAACTGTCGAAGATGCCGGTGGACTCTACGCAAACATCAATCGCTAAATCCTTCCACGGCAGCTTTGCCGGATCGATTTGCGCTAATACTTTGATGCGCTTTGCGCCGACTACAAGCTCGCCGTTTTCTGCGCTTACTTGCCCGCTGAATTGCCGGTACACCGAGTCGTGCGCCAAAAGATACGCGAGGTTGTTGATGTCACCGAGATCGTTGATAGCCACTATCTCCACATCCGGGTCATGCCAAGCCGCGCGCAAAAACGCGCGCCCTATCCTGCCGAACCCGTTTATCGCGACTCGTGTCATACCGTTAGGGCAACTCCATTACCCATGGTTTTGCATCATCCTGCGCGGAAGCAGGCCCCCAGAGAGGCGAAGCGGTGCCTCCGGAGAGTATAAACGCCACCGCAAGGATAATCGCGATGCTTGCGAATATAGTCCCGAGCGCGTGGAGCTTTTCGTGCGAGAGTCTCTTCATGGCGTTGATGTTGCAATTTCTGTCGTAGTAGTTGCTATATCAATCACAGGCTCTGGCTCCGGTTCTGGAGTTGGTTCAGGAATTATTGGCGTAGTTGTCGCAACTGGCTCCGGTTCAGGCGCCGGTTCAGGAACTACAACCGGCTCCGGAGCAGGCGCGGGCGTCGGTTCAGGCGCAGGCAGCAGGTTGCCGACCGCGCTTACTTCCCCGCCGGGGTCGGGCGCCTCGCCGATGAGTACTATCCTGCGCGCGACAATAGTACTGCCCTGCTTGTCTGTGGCGCGGTACTCAATCGTGTAGGCAGTGGTGGTGGAGGTGTCGATATTCGGCGAGCCTGTTTCCGTGCCATTCATAAATATATGTAAGCCGACGTTGGTGTTATACGGGTCGAGCAAGACCGCGCCGAGGTCGACATAGTTCGCGCGCAGGGGCACGCGCGCGGGGTTGTTGCCGAGCACTTGTATGCCAATCTGAGCAGAAGAAACCCCAGTGGATAGTGGATAGTTGATAGTTGAGCCCTCCTGACCGCTATTCACTATTGACTGACCACTATTCACTTCCGTTGGTGCAACAACAACGGGTGTGTATCCCGGCAGTGTCTCCATGTTGGTGTCGAGGAACTGCCCGACAAGTCCTCCATAGGTGGTCGCGACCACCGCCTGCGACACCTGCTTGCGCTCCTTTTCCTGCACGTTTTTAAGATAAGCGAGCTCGCGGTCAAGTATCTGTTTGAGTTGCTGCGTCACGTACACGCCCAAATCCCGGTAGGGCCCGAGGTCCGGCTTAGAGACCTTCATCACCTCGTTTTTTTGCACGTCCATCCAAACGTAATTTTTAAGGTCGATGGTGGCTAGTACGTAGCTGACGTAATAATTGTCTTCGTCTTCGGTGACGCCGAGTATCTGCGCGCGCGGCGCGTAGGTGGCCAAGTCTTTGCCGGCAATGTAGGTATTGTCTATCGAAATGACTTCCTGCTGTTGGCTTAGCACCGCCGCGGCGGCGGCATCGCGTACCTCGGGCGTGGCGGCGGCGGCTGCTCCTGCGCCGAGGAACACGACGCCGAGCGTAATCGGCACCAAGTTGTTGTATTTGAAAAAGTCTACCAAGTTTCGCATACCCTTATTCTACCTCAAAAACTGAAGACCACTCTCCCTAGTATATCTGCGGGGCGTACGGCGCCGAACTCGCGGCTGTCGGCGCTCATAGGGCGATTGTCGCCCAGCACAAAGTACTCCTGCGGCCCCAGTTGGACCCTAAAGTCCCCCACTTGGCCGTTCCCGCCCACGTATGTCCCGCGGGGGAACTCAATAATCCTCCCGCCCGGCGGGGTGACCGATATAGTGCCACCCTCGATAAGCACCAGCTCGCCGGGCAGGCCGATGACGCGCTTGACCTCGGTAATGCCTGCGTCTTTAGGATTTTTAAAGACAATCACATCGCCACGGCCGATACCGAGCATCCGCGGGGTAAGCTTGTCGAT
>CAYHVJ010000014.1:0-11665 GCA_964360085.1 uncultured Candidatus Saccharibacteria bacterium | reverse complement strand
TTTTGTTTACTCAAACGCCGCTGGAGCTATCCTTAGACATTTCTTCCGCTTCACGTGCTTGCGCATGATGTGTATTGCTTGGCGGTATACTCTTCCGAACCTAGTTTAACTCTACACCAAAACTCCGCGCGGCCAACATTGACCGAGCGGGGTTTTGTGTTTTACATGAGGTGTGAGTTTTTCTAAAAATAGAGAAAACTGAAAATCAAAAAGAAATGCATTACTGGCAGGATTATAAAGACAAGCGATAGTTTGTATTTTAAAGAAGTGAAAGGTTTTCTGGCACATAGAATATTCCCAATACTGCTAAGTAAAAGTGACACAGGAAATAAAGTAAATGTAAAAAGTAAAATATTGGAGGCTCCTCCAAGAGCGGCAAAACCCGTTAACATCCAACAAAACCAAGCGGCAGGGAGTAGAAGGATTCCATACAAGATTCCTATTGTTAAACGTAATTGGTTCATTGTGTGTTTAATCTTCTATCGACTAGGAAATATGCACCTTGGCACCAACGGCGGCGAGGATGCGGGAGGTAGTTTCAAGCGTGGGGCTAGTGTCGCTTGATTCGAACCGGGCTATCGCAGACTGGTGCATATTTGCTCGCTTTGCCACTTGTGCTTGAGAGAGTTTCTTCTCGATACGTTTGCCGATGATTGCCATTCGTATTGCGCGCTCGGCAGCTCCAGCTTCCCATAGGTCGCGGAATTTCTTCTCTTTCATAAACTCGCGATGTAGTTGATCAAAGGTAATATATCCGAGTTTTTTGGCACGAGCCAGAAATTCCTTATTGGTCAGTTTCTTTTTCATACTTCTATTATAACAAGTTTGTTATTATACTGCAAACTCCCTGAAGCGCTTGTGAGCAAGGTCGAGTTCCCGCGGAGGTATTTTTTCCGATTTTTTAACAAACCCGTGTATTACCAAGGCACGATTTTCAGAAAAACCGTATAGCAGTCGTACTTGTATAGATCCTACAACCCGGAGCTCAAACAGAACTTTACTTATCTTTTTACTATCTGGTGGAGCTAACAGGCGACCAAAAGTTTGAAGTGCTAGAAGTTGTTCAGATGTTTTATTTTTAAGGTCATGAGGAAGAGTTTTTAAGAATTTACGGACATTGGAATGTAGAATATAAGGCGTCATATTGTGTCCAAGTCGACGACGCGCTTAAGTTCCTCCATGCTTGTGACTCCGCGTAAGACTTTTATTATTCCGTCTTCCTGCATCGAGGGGATGCCTTGCACGCGGGCGGCTTGATATATCTCGCGCTCGGAGGGTTTGGTGCGCAAAATGGTTTCTATCGCGGAGTCCATGAACACCGCCTCAAAGATGGCGATGCGACCTTTGTATCCGCGGCCGTGGCATGCTTCGCAGCCGTCTGGTTTTGCGACCCATACTTTTTTAGTATCCGTCGGCACCAATGCGCGGTCTACTATAGCGGCGGTGTATTTGTCGATATTTTTTTGTTCTTCCGGCATCGGGATGCCTTCAACTTTGCATTTTTCGCACAGTTTGCGCACCAGGCGCTGGGCGAGCGCCGCGATAATCGCCGAACTCAAAACCTTTTCATCAACCCCGAGGTCGATGAGGCGGGGGAAGGAGCCCGCGGCGTTGTTGGTGTGCAAGGTGGAGAAGACGAGGTGTCCTGTAAGCGCGGCGTTGATGGCCGTCTCGGCCACCTCGCCGTCGCGGATCTCGCCGACCATGATAATGTCCGGGTCCTGCCGCAGGGCGGAGCGCAGCCCGCTCCCAAACGTGTACGTTTTTTTGTCCACCTGCGTCTGCACCAGCCCCTGCAGGTGGTACTCGATAGGGTCCTCGATGGTGATTATTTTAGTTTCCGGCTTGTTTATCTTACGGAGGAATGCATACAGCGTCGTGGTCTTGCCCGAGCCGGTGGGGCCGGTGGTCAAAATCATGCCGTTTGGTTTTTGGATTTCTTTTTCAATTTTGAGCCGAAGCTTTTCCTCCAACCCCAATTGCTCCAACTCCACGCCGATGGCTTTCGGGTTGAGGATGCGGAGCACTAATGTTTCGGCATAGTTGCCGGGGAGGATGCTCGTGCGCAGCTCTATCTCCTCGCCCTTAATCTTGATGCTAAAGCGGCCGTCCTGCGCCTCGCCTTGGACATTTAGCTTGAGTCCGGAGAGAAGCTTCATGCGGCTGAGCGCCAGGCGGTACGTCTCGTGGTCAAAGTTGAGCACGTCGACCAAAATTCCGTCGAGCCGGTAGCGCAAACGCACAGATTTTTCCTCCGCCTCGAAGTGGATGTCTGATGCGCTGAGGCTGAGCCCTCCGGCCAAAATAACTTCGAGTATGCGCGTGATACGGTACGCGCGTTTGAGCTCCACTGCTTCTTGGATAAGCTTACCGACGTCCTGCAGGCTGGTGACTTTGGCCAGAAGTTGCTCGAGCTCCTCGTTTGAAAGCTCAAACACGCCGGCTTTGGTCTCGGTGGCATAGGAGAGGTCGGCGTACCGCTGATACGCGCGCTCCAGCGATGCTTTTGAACACATGTATAAAGTAACGTCATAGCCAAGGTCGTGGAGCTTGGCCGCCAAGATTTTTACCTTCGGATTCTCCGGCGCGCGCACGGCCACCGAAAGTTTTTTGCCCACCCGGCCGAAGGCCGCAGCCTCGGCATCCTTTGCCTCCGCTTCGGTGAGAACCCGCAGGGCGTCGACGTTGACGGCCACGAGCGAAAGGTCGACATATTGCACGCCGTACTTGCCGCTGAGTACCTGCGCAAGCTCCTCCTCCTCGCGCTTCCGGAGGAATTCGAGCCGCTTCTGCTGTTCGTCATCGGCAAAGACCACCATGCGTGTATTATACAGTCATGCAAAAGGTCTTACTCTCCGCCCTGCCGCTGTTTGCCAGGGATGTGCTTGCAAAGCTGGCTCCAAAAAACACCGCGACCATTGTTGCCTTGGTCGGCGATTTGGGCGCAGGGAAGACGACATTTGTACAGGCATTGGGCAGAGAGCTTGGTATTACCGAAACCATGCAAAGCCCAACATATGTACTGATGAAAAAATATCAAACCACAAACTCCAAATTTCAAACCCTGATACACATAGACTCCTACCGGCTCGAAGACTCAAAAGAGTTTACCGCGCTCCGGCCTGAGCAGTTTTTACAAGACCAAAAAGCGCTGGTAGTTGTCGAGTGGCCCGAAAATGTCGCCGGAGCGCTCCCGCCCGCCGACCTGACCATCAATTTTTCATCCGATGGCGCAAAAGAGGTGGAGCGGTATATTGAAGTTGTATGAAAAAGAGGCTCGTCATACTCGACACGCACGCGATTTTGCACCGCGCTTACCACGCACTACCGGACTTTTCTTCGAGCTCGGGCATGCCCACCGGCGCGCTCTACGGCCTGCTCTCGATGCTGGTAAAAATAATCAATGACCTGCGGCCGGACTATATTGCGGCGGCGGTCGACTTGCCCGGAGATACCTTCCGCGACGTGGCGTACAAGGAGTACAAGGGCACGCGCGCCAAAACCGAGGATGCTTTGGTAATGCAGATACAGCGTACACCGGGCGTGCTCGAAGCATTTGGTATCCCCGTCTACTCGTGCGCGGGTTTTGAGGCCGACGACGTCATCGGCACCATTGTCGAGCAGGTCAAAAAAAAGAAAGACCTGGAGGTGATAATTGCCTCGGGCGACAAAGACGCCCTGCAGTTGATAGAGGGCAGCCGGGTAACCGTATTTACCCTCGGGAAGGGTCTTACTGATACCGTTTCATACGACGAGGAGCGGGTGAAAGAGCGTTACGGCTTTGGTCCAGAAGCTATAGCCGACCTCAAAGGTATTGCGGGCGACCCGAGCGACAATATTAAAGGCGTGCCCGGCGTGGGCGAGGGGAGCGCGCTCAAATTACTGCAAAAGTACGCCTCGATCAAAGGGGTGTTTGCCGCCCTCAAAAAAGAGGGAGTAGAAGGTGTGGCGGCGGCAACAGGAGTGCAAAAACGTTTTGTGCAGCTCGTGGCCGACAACAAAGAGGACGCCGTCTTCAGCAAGATGCTGGCGACCATTAGGCGCGACGCGCCGGTTGCATTTGAGCTGCCAAAACAAACATGGAGGAAGGGAGCAGACTCTCGCGCGGCTCTCGACATGCTCGCAGAGTTTGAATTTAGGGGGTTGGTCCCGCGGGTAAAAAATATTTTGGGAGTTGCAGAGGCCGCGCCGGAACCCGCCGCCGCAGGCGAGGGACTCTTTAAAAACAATGTCGCGCCGGAGGCGTTTTATAAAGCGCAGGTCGCCGTATCGGTGCTAGACAGCGCGATTGCCGAGCCGTCGATGGACGACGTGCTGCGTATAGGCAAGTCGGAAAACTTTGACGAGGCGCTCAGCAACCTGCAAAAACAAATTAAAGAAAAAGAGCTCCAGTTCGTATACGAACACATTGAGTTGCCGCTGGGCCCCGTGCTACGCCGGATGGAAAAGAGGGGAGTTAAGATAGACAAAGAGTTTCTTAAAGAACTTTCGGTGGAGTACACCAAAGAGCTCGAAAAACAAGCTAAGCGCATTTACAAGCACGCGGGCGGGGAGTTTAACGTCTCTTCGCCTAAACAGCTGGGCGAAGTGCTTTTTGACAAGCTGGGGCTCCAGACTAAAAAGAAGACCGCCGGGGGAGCTCGTTCAACCCGCGAGTCGGAGCTCCAAAAGCTTGCCGGTGTCCACCCTATCATTGAGGACATTTTGGCGTACCGCGAGTTGAGCAAACTCCTCGGCACCTACATTAATGCGCTCCCCGGCCTCTTAGACGCGCAAGACCGCGTACACACCCGTTATGTGCAGATCGGCGCGGCAACCGGCCGCATGGCGTCGCTCGACCCGAACTTGCAGAACATTCCTATTAAAAGCGATTTGGGCCGGCGCATACGCCACGCCTTTGTCGCGAGCAAGGGGATGCAGTTGGTGTCGTTTGATTACAGCCAAATAGAGCTGCGACTGGCGGCGGTACTCTCGGGCGACAAGGGACTGATAGAAATATTTAAAGAGGGCCGCGATGTGCATACCGAGGTGGCCGCGCGCGTGTTTGGAGTGAGCGCGCACAACGTGGACTATGAGCAGCGCCGCAGGGCCAAGGTTATCAACTTCGGCCTCTTATACGGCATGGGGGTCAATGCTCTGCAGGCCAGTCTGGGTACTAACCGCAAAGATGCGCAGGAGTTTTATACTCAATATCTCGAGACATTTCCCCGGTTGGCGGAGTATCTCGATGAAATAAAGGGCGAGGCCGCGCGCAAGGGCTACACCGAGACGCTGTTTGGCCGCCGGCGCTACTTTGACGGCATCAAGTCGGCGATACCGTATGTACGGGCGGGTGCCGAGCGTATGGCCATTAACGCTCCGCTCCAAGGCACGTCGGCCGATATTATAAAACTTGCGATGCTAGAGATAGACAAACGTTTGCCCGACATTTTGTTGCTACAGGTGCACGACGAACTGGTTTTTGAAATCCCCCGGGGCAAACTGGAGGAGTATGCGCCCGTCATAAAAGAAATAATGGAGGGCGTGGTACCGGAGGAAAAATTGCACGGGGTGCCTATTGTGGTCGAGGGCAAAGCGGGCAAAAATTGGGGCGAGATGGAAAAAATATAATTATGATTATTGCGATTGTCGGAAAAACTGCACAGGGCGAGGAGTTGAAGTGGCAAGAGCTTTTGAGCGAGGAGCTGGTGTCGCTTGCATCGACCCCCGCTCTTTTTGGGGGCGCGCAGACGTTTGTGCTGGAGGGCGCATTAAATAGCGAGCGGGGAGAGGAGTTTTTGGATTTGCTCGAGGTGTTTGCCGAGTCGCCGCATACATTTGTATTCCACGAAGAAAAACTGCTGAAGGCGGAGACTGACGCGCTCAAAAAAGCGGGGGCAAAAATAGAGATTGAGAAAGCGGATAAAAAGGAGCGTATCTTCGACAACTTTGGCGTCGCCGACGCGCTCGGCAAAAAAGATAAAAAGGGTTTATGGCTCGCCTTAATGGCCTCGTCGCGTGCAGGGGAGAAGGCCGAGGCGGTTGCCGGCCTGATGGCCTGGAAAGCGCGGCAGATGAAAAACGTAAACCTCTCCCGCGAACTGGTCTGTATGTATCACGACTCCCACCGCGGCGCGGGGGAGCTGGAACTCCTTCTTGAAAGATTCGCCTTAACGTTGTAAAGTTTTAAAGCAAATGCGCCCATAGCTCAGTCGGTAGAGCGGCTCCCTTTTAAGGAGAAGGTCCTTGGTTCGAATCCAAGTGGGCGCACAGAGTCAGATTCAGGTTCAGTGTCTTCAGGATTTAGCTTGAAGACCCAGGTTAATTTAGGTGTTCCAGCGACCACCTCGTCGTAATTAGGGAGTTCCTCGAACATAAGCGAGAAGTATGCCTGCTGTTGCGTTGTACTGCCTGGATAAAGCAGGAAACGAGCAGGATGTTCCATTACCCGCCGCACACGAGTGATAAAGTCCTCCAAGTCCTTCTCTGTGAGTTCCAGCTTATTACGCTCCGTCTGAGCACTCCTAAGGCGTTGATCGAGTTTCTCCATCTGCTGTTCTAACTCCTGCCTGATACTGGAGCTATTTGTTGCTGCAAAAGCTAAAGCAACTTGCCTCTTTTCATCCTCCAAGTCGATAACCGTCTTGCCGACATCTGCCGCGACCAGCAATACCTCCGCTTGCCGCCGGCGAAATCGCTCTACAAGCACGCAGTAGAGGCTAGGGAGCGCCTCAGGCTTGAAGTTGAGGTTGTGGATGAAGTCCTCTACATTGTCGTCAAATTTGACCTTGTTTACGCCAATACGCTCGTGCTTGCGGGCGCAGTGATAGGCGGGGTGGTATTTACCATTCCTGCTCCGCGATGCGCTCCCCATAAATGGCTTGCCGCAGATAGTACACCGAATCACATTCTTGTAAGGGAATAGAGGATTCTCTTGGGTGTGTACCTCTGGCTTGTAGTTCTCGATGACTTCGAGAGGGGTGCCGAAGACATCCGTCGTGATGAATACCTTGCCCCGATTGGCGCGATTGAAAGCGTTTATGTCGACCAAACCCACCCATTGCGCCTTAACTGGCTTCCACTTCGTCCATTTCTCGCATATCACGCCGCACAGCGCGGGACGCTGCATGATTGCCTGCAAATGCTTCACCGTCAGAGGCACACCGCCGCTATGACCAGTGATTTTTGTTTTATCCTTATTCCACTTGTTTTTAATCTTCGTGAGGAAGCCCATTGCATTGACCCTCTCCACAATCTCTTTATCACTGAGTTGTCCGCCGGCGCGAAGCTCGACCATTGCGATGTAAAACTTTGCCCGCTCTGTATCAAAATCACAAACTGTCCTCTTCCTCCGCTTGCCTTCATTGTGCACGAACACCTGCTTATTGACGTAGCCATCGTGCGGCGCACGCACTTTGTATCCCGCCCGCGTGTTGCGTATTTCTTGACTGATGAGGCGTGTGAGGATGTCCCGCACCTCATGTTTGGCACGAGTTGCCTCAAGGAGCTCCGTGGTTTCGCTGGGATAATATTTGCTCCAATCATACGACTCACCAAGTTCTTCCATAGAGTTCTTAGCCGGCTGGATGATACCTTGGGCATCCAGCATCTCCACCCCGCGCTTCGCAAGCTCGCGCTTCATCTGCTCGTAGGAATAGGAACCGCCACGAGTAAAGCGATGAATGGCGTAGCAGATGTAGTATTTGACCGCCCCTTTTCGCTTCTCGACATGCTTCAAAACCTCATCAAAAATCTCCCTGTCGTCTTTTCTGCCAGAATATGTCTCATGCCAAACGCCATCGACATACGCGTCGTGTACGTCAGCCACCTTGCGGCATGAGACTTCCTGCGCGTCATGACTCTCGCCCTCCTGTGCTTGCTTAGGGGAGCTGACACGCGTATGGATTACACAAAGCGGTTGTTCAATCTGATTTTTCATTTGGTTTTTGCATCTCCTGCGGCCAAGGTTTCAGTTCCATTTTCTCTCTATCCCGCCGTATAATTTCGTCCACGTCCATGTCATACGCACCAGTGAAAGAGTCTGTGGGAGTCCCGCGTCGCTTCTCGTACCAAGCAAGTAGATTATCCGCGACGCTGTATTCGAGTGTGCGAATGTCCTCCACCTCCGCATCAGTGAGACTGTTTGCCGTCGCGCCGAGCAGTTTACGGAATTCAGTGAGAGATTCTGTCATACCCACATGCTACCGCACCACTCCCACCTTGAGCCAACGTCAATTAGATGTTGCGCTGTGTAAAATAACCGGCAGCCGGTTCAGAAGGGCGTTCCGCCTCTGATTTCAGAGTTTTTGTGGCTCGAGACCCAGACTTAGTACAAGCTGGCAGACCAATTGCGGAAATATGTCCCGTCTGTACGTCAGTAGCCTCTCTACCACCTTAGGTCAAGCGCTTGAAGTTATGACAAGTACCCCCCATGGCCTAAATATGTTGGTATATAAGGGTATTATGTCCAAACCCTTGACAACTTAGTTGTTTCGTGTATAATTGGAGAGCATCTGTAAACCCCGCGCACTTCCGCGCAATAGGAGGGATGAACGATGTCTAAGGCAGCTCTTTCGCAGAACACCGACGACCAAGTCATCAATTTCGAGGTCGCCAGCCGCAGCTCCAATGGTCGCAAGGCCATGGTGGTCATCAAGACCAAACGTTCCGATGGGAAGCACACTTCCCGCACTCGCCACCTCGTGCTCAACAAGGCCGGCAAGTTTCAGGACAAGGCCGGCAACATCTACAATCTTAATTGACGCAAACCTCGCCCACAGCTCCAGCGAGCCTAAATAAGGAGCTAACCCCCATCTACCAAGGTGGGGGTATTGTTTTTCCTACCGCTTTGTCAAATTTTCTCGATACTATAGGGTATTCTAGTAGTGCTAAGGTAGTACTGGCGCGACCATTTTAAATCACTAAGGCGGCTCGCTATAAGGGCGAAAGGGCAGAATCAGCTACAGTAGCCGGCGTGATATTGTAGGTTTCGAACGTCCACTTCCACTGTAAAATGGTGCTTTCTATAGTGTTCCATTCAGGGTACAGTTGGCGCACCAGAATTTATTTCAGCAGGGTAAAGAGGGCGATGCCGGCGGCTACGCCGACGTTTAGGGATTCCTTTTTGCCTTGCATGGGGATGTGGAGGATGTGGTCGGCGTGTTTGAGCGACTGGGCGTTTATACCGCGCACTTCGTTGCCCATCACAACTACCAGCTTTTCATTTGCCTTTGGTGCGTAATCAAAAAGAGAAGCGGATGTTTTGTTTTGCTCCAGCGCGACTATCGTGCAACCCTCTTTCTTTAATTTTTTAAGCGCAGTACTCAGTACTTTTGCCCGCGAGTAGGGGACAACTTTTTCCGCGCCGAGCGACACTTTAACAAACGGCCGGCGTTCTTTGCCACGCGGGTCGGTGGGCCCCGGCGTGTAGCCGGAGAGTATGACGCGCGACACGCCCGCGCCGTCGGCGGTGCGGAACATACTCCCCACGTTGTGGGCGCTGCGGATATTATGCAGCACTAAGACGCAGTCGCGCATTTACAGAGGCAGGTCGTAGGCGAGCGCGCCCGCGCCGGAGACAAGCAGTGAGAGGCAGATAATGAATAGGAGTACATAGGTGCTCCGCTGGTAGGGGAAGAGAGGCCCGAAACGCTTGCAGAACAACAGGCCTTTGATTGAAGTAAGGCCGGCGAGTATCGCGGCTATTTGGGTGTAATAGCCGAGCAGAAGCGCCAGACCGATGGAGGAGTACATCAACATCGTAAAGCCGCCCGCCCACGAAGCCTCGCCGATGAGCGGAAAACGAAGCCGAGATGCAGCCTCACGGTGTTTATAAGCTGAATATGCCGCATAAAAAAACAAACACGCGACCGCTGCACGCAACAGCGTGGGAGCAAAGAACCCGAGGACCAAAAGGTTTGGAAATGTATTTAGCATAAGATAGAAGTTAGTAATTAATAGTTGGGCTGGAACGCCGCCGGCTCTTCAACTTTTGGCGTAGTAGTAGCGTCGAACTGCGGGCCATAGGCATCACCGGAGCCCAGCGGCTGGGGCGGAGCGAGGAAGAGTCCTCGCATGTCGGCCTTTCCGGGGCCGCCCGCAAAGTACCAAAGCACTACAAGAATGGCCAAAATGCCGAAGAACCAGAGCGCGTCTTCGGTGGGGTTTCCTTTTGTCGGTTCGTCAGCCATGGGTTAATTGTACCCGAGTCTGGCAAGTTCTTCCTTGACCACTGATGCGTCGCTCCAAGGCTCTTTTTTGCCACGTGGGCCCATAAGATACGGGTCGGTTCCTTTGCCCGCTATCAAAACCGCGTCACCCTCCCGCGCTTGCGCAAGCGCTTCCGCGATTGCCTTGCGGCGGTCCGTTTGTATGCTCGGCGTGATTCTGGTAAACCCTTTTGCGATTTCCTTCGCAATCGACGCAGGGTCTTCGTCATACGAGTCGTCGTCGGTGAGGATTGCAACGGAGCAAAACTTGTCGGCAACAGCTCCCATCTCCTTGCGCTTCCACACATCACGCCCGCCTCCTGTTGCGCCAAAAACAGCGATTATCCGGTGATTTTCAAAAGTTTCAAACAGCGCGCGCAAAGAGTCGGGCGTGTGCGCGTAGTCGACCACCACCGCAAATGGCTGTCCGCTCTCGATGCGCTCCGCGCGGCCCGCAATTGGCTGCATATGCTCAAGCGCGCGCTGCATGTCGTTAGTTTTTAAACCAAGTGCTTGCCCAAGCGCGAGCGCCGCGAGGCAATTGTATAGATTAAAAACTCCCGGCAGCGGGACAGAAAACAAAACTCCGCGCCACACAAACCGCGCACCCTTGTCGTCGGCGGTATATGGCTCTGCATCTTTGAGCGAAAATGGCGCTCGGACTTCTACAGAATGCTCTAAAAACTTTTGTCCGTACGCATCGTCTGTGTTTGCAACTAATATGCGCGGGCGCTTTGGCGACTCTTCCAGATGCTTTGCCAACGAAAGTTTGGCCGCAGCGTACGCATCGAACCCCCCGTGGCGCTCCAAGTGCTCCGGTTGGAGGTTAGTAAATACCAACGCGTCTAAAGCGACTCCCTTGTGACGGTACTGCAGTGCGCCTTCGCTGGTCATCTCAACAACCGCGTGCGTACAGCCGGCTTGTACCGCGCGACGCAGGAACTTTTGCAGGAAAAACCGCCCCGGCATGGTCATTTTGTATAGGTTGCGTTCGCTCTCCTCGCCGACGCGAAAGCGGATAGTGCTCGCGGAGGCGACCTTTTTGCCGCTCGCGCGCAACATTTCGGCTACCAGTTCTACTGTCGAAGATTTGCCTTTGGTACCGGTTACCGCTATGACGACAAGTTTGCGGGATGGAAAGCCGTACAAAACTGCGCTGCTATAAGCGAGCATAAAGTGATAGGCCTGGAGTATTGGCTCGGGTAGCAGAGAGCGGACGAAATCTTTCATATGCTATACAGCACTGCGGGAGCCGAGGCGCTTGAGCGCGGCGCCGAGCCTGTCTTTTGTCCCTTCGCCGACGACATCTTTAAGCGCCGCTCGGCACTCCTGCGCGCTGTAGCCGAGCGCCATCAGCGCTTCTATAACCTCCGCGTCGGTGCCCATCGCGCCGCTCTGCACGCCGGTCTCCAACTGCAGTTTGTCGCGCAGCTCCACCACAATGCGCTCGGCGCTCTTTTTGCCGATGCCGAATACTT
>CAYHVJ010000013.1:0-12992 GCA_964360085.1 uncultured Candidatus Saccharibacteria bacterium | reverse complement strand
TTTTGCCGGTCAGGTCTTTTTTAAACGCAGGCGTCCATATCTCCGGATTTTCCTGCACGATGGTGTTGATGAGGTCTGCGCCGAAGGCGAGGTGCACCGACTCGTCGCGGAGGATAAACTGGAACTGCTCGCCCACGCCTATCATCCTGTTTTTGCGCAGCATGCTGAGCATCATCACAAAACCCGCGTAAAAGAAGATGCCCTCCATGATGACGTAGTAGCCGACGAGGTCGTGCACGAACTTTTGTATATTTTCTATCGTGTCGGTTTTAAAATTCGGGTCAAACACCGACTTGGTCATCTCCACCACAAAGTCGTCCTTCTCCTTAATAGAGGGGATGGTTTGGTACATGTTGTAGATTTCCTCCGGGTCCAGTGCAAGTGTGTCGCAGGAATAGATAAAGGTGTCGGTGTGTACCGCCTCCTCGTACGCTTGGCGCAGTAGGTACTGCCGGCACTCCGGGTTGGTGATGTGTCGGTAAATCGCCATGACTATATTGTTGGCGGTCAGCGACTCGGCGGTGGAAAAGAAGCCGAGGTTCCACATAATCATGCGGCGCTCGTCCTCCGACAGTGCGCCCGGTTTTTTCCACAGCTCGACATCCTGCTGCATCGAGACCTCCTCGGGCACCCAGTTGTTAGCCACGCCCTTTTTGTAGTGCGTGCGCGCCCACGCGTACTTCATCGGTAAAATCTTGTTCGGGTCGGTGCTTGCCCCTCCATTTATTACTCCCATAGTGTAGGTATTTTACATGCCCGCGTATGAAGACAGCAAGGGGATTACCCACCCAAAAACACTAAGCAGGCAAGCGGTAGGGGTTGACAGAAAGTATTAATAGGTGTAGGATTTTGGACGAGCGCCACCCGCAAATATGGGGTGGTGTCGGAGCCTGCACGTGAGCTACCGTTCTCACGATGCAGAGTTTGGTAGGATGGTAGTCCTATCAAAGGGCGCACGCATTGACTTGCGTGCGCCTAATTTTTTATTTTCAGTACCGTAGGCGTTCAAGACGCACGATACGGCGACCGTGGTTTACCAGTGTCCTTGCGTCGCGGCTTACCGTTTTGGCGATCGCGTCTACATCTTCTTTGATCGTTAAAACATCCTGTTCTATGTGACCCACGGTTGTCTTTAGTTCTTTGATTTCCTTATTTGTTCCACCAAGATGCTCGCCTACTAATTTCAGCATTTCGTATACCTCGTTTATTGACCGTTCTTTCTTCGCCATAAGATTATTGTAGCACTACGCGGAGCAACTTTCGCAGACTTCGCCCACGACTTCGACTTTGTTTTGGAGGGGGACTACCGTCTTTTCGCCGAAGCTGGGGACTCCTTTAGACTCGTAGGCAGGAGCGGTTGCTATAGGCACGGCTTTTCTGGCCATTTCTATCAGTTCCATCTGGCCGGCGCGTACCTGTTGCGCCTCTATAATAGCGGCTACTTCGCCTGACGAAATAGATGATGGTACGGACTCTACAAGTACGGTTTCCTCGATAATCACGGTAGATGCTATGCCGGATGCTACGGATGAGTTGCTCCCGTCGGCTTTGGTGGTAGTGCCGAACTTTGCCATGTTGACCGTCGATTTTTCTATCCTGCTGGCGCCCATACTGCGCAGGTAGTAGGTGGTCTTGAGCCCCAGCGCCCACGCGTATTGGTAAATTTCAGAAAGTATCTTACCCGAGGTGCCGCCGTAGAAGATGTTCAGCGACTGGCTTTGGTCTATCCAGCGTCCGCGGTAGGCGGCCGCCTTTATTAGCCACTGCGGCTCTATTTCGAACGCCTCTTTATATTTGGCGCGCAGCGCAGGCGGTATCTCCGCTATCTCCTGCACGGAACCATCGTAGAACTTTATCCGCTCAAGCATGTCGGCGTTCCACAGACCGAGTTTTTTGAGGTCCTCCACCAAAAACTCGTTGACTATCATAAAGTCGCCCGCCATGTTGGACTTGACGTAAATGTTTTTGTAGATGGGCTCGATGGTCGGGTAGCAGCCGGCGATGTTGGCGGTCGAGGCGGTCGGCGCGTTGGCCATAGTGTTGGAGTTGCGCATACCCCACTGGCGCACCGCCTCGCGCACCAGGCGCCAGTCGAGCGTCTCGTGGCGCGGCACGTCTATTTTGACTCCGCGCTCAGCCTCCAACAGCGCAATAGTGTCTTGTGGGAACAGCCCGCGGTCCCACTTAGAACCTTTATACGTCTCGTAGGTGCCGCGCTCCTTGGCAAGCAGGGCCGAGGAGAGGATGGCGTGGTAACTGATTGCCTCCATCGACTCGTCGCTAAAGCGCACGGCCTCGTCGGAGTCGAAGTTAATTTCGCATTTGTAGAGCGCGTCCATCAGCCCGCGCAACCCGAGCCCCACCGGGCGGTGCTTCATGTTGAATGCTCGAGTCTTTTCGGTCGGGTAGTAGTTGGCGTCGATGACATTGTCGAGCATGCGCATCGCCACCGGCACCACGCGTGCCACCATGTCGCGGTCAAAAGCGCCGTTTTTAATGAAGCTCGACAGATTGATGGAGCCGAGGTTGCAGACCGCCGTTTCTGCACTGCTGGTGTTGAGCGTAATCTCGGTGCACAAGTTGCTGGAGTGTACGACGCCGACGTGGTCCTGTGGGCTGCGGATGTTGCTCGGGTCCTTCCATGTGATCCACGGGTGGCCGGACTCGAACAGCATGGTAAGGTTTTTGCGCCAGAGGTCGGCTGCGCGGATTTTTTTGTGATGGGGGATTTCTCCGGCCTCGGCGCGCGCCTCGTACTTTATGTAAGCCGCGTCAAAAGCCTTGCCGTAGAGGTCGTGCAGGTCTGGAACATCGCTGGGGCTAAAGAGCGTCCAAGGGCCGTCCTCCGCAAGACGCTTCATGAAGAGGTCGGGTATCCACACGGCGGTGTTGAGGTCGTGGGCACGGCGGCGTTCATCGCCGGTGTTTTTACGCAACTCCATGAAGTCCTCTATGTCGAGATGCCAGTACTCCAGATACACGGCGGCCGCGCCGCGGCGGCGCCCCGAACGGTTGATGGAGATGGTTACGTCATTTTGTATTTTGAGGAACGGGATGACTCCCTGCGACTCCACTCCTGTTTTTTTAATCAAAGAACCTGTAGCGCGCACCGGAGTCCAGTCGATGCCAAGCCCCCCTGCATATTTGAGCAGCTGTGCGCCGTCTTTGTACTCGTCAAAAATCGCGTGCAGGTCGTCCGGCACCGTGGAGAGGAAGCAGGATGAGAGCTGCGGCAGAGCGAGCCCCGCGTGGTAGAGCGTGGGGGATGAGGGCGTGTAGTGCATGGCGGACATCACCTCATAAAACTCGATGGCAAAGCGGTTGCGCTCCTCGGGCGTCTTTTCGACTATGGCACAGCCCATGGCGACGCGCATCCAGAAGATTTGCGGGGTTTCCAGCAGTTTGCGCGTGGCATGCTCTTTAGAAAGGTAGTTGGCCATGAGCGTCTGGAGGCCGAGGTACTTGAACTCACGGTCGCGCTCGAGCTGCAGCGCGTCTGCGAGCGCGGCTAAGTCGAAGTCCATCATCCGCTTGTCAAACTGGCCGAGCGCCACACCGCGCGCGATAGTGCGGGCAAAGGCCTCGCGGTGCGCGTCTTCCATTTTTTCGTAGTCGATGTCGCCGAGCACCTCGCGGTACATGTACTGCAGGAGCAATCGGGCCGCGACGTAAGAATGGGCGGGGTCGCGCTCTATCATCGAGCGCACCACCATTATTAAAACGTCGTGTATCTCTTTGGTTTTGATGCCGTCATACATCTCTTGGCGCACGCGACTGATAATTGACGGGACATCTATTACCCGCTCGAAGCCGATGCACGCGCGCATGAGCGTGTGCGTAAGCTTAGCCTCGCTAAAGTTCTCCTTTTCGCCGCTGCGTTTGAGTATAAGGAGCTGGTTTTCCTCTATTTTCTCCGCGATTTCAGCGCGCTTTTCCTCCCGCGCTTTGGAGTGTTCGTACCGGTAGATAATGTAGGATTTTGCGACGGTAAAATAGCCGCGCTCCATGAGCGCGTTCTCCACCAAGTCTTGGATATCCTCGACCGACGGGATAAACGCCGTGTTGCCGTATTTAAGGTCGATTGCGTCTACCACTACGCGCGTGATGTCGACGGCGTCGGCTTCGTGGCTGTCGCCGAGCACCGCGGCAAACGCTTTTTGCACGGCAATGGTAATGTTTTTCGGCTGGAAGTCGGCTATCTCGCCGTTGCGCTTTTTGATCTTTTGCGTGATAGCCATACGAAATTTCAGTATACTCCTGTTCGGCCAATATCGGCTTACCGAGATACTGTGGATAGGGTACAAGAGAACTTTTTTATCAAAACGCAACCGCCACTACTCATAAACAGAGCGGCGGCGCATGGACCAAGCGATAACGCCTAGTACTACTAATGCCAGAACGGCGAGGATAAGAATCCAGTTAGGCAGCTGAAAGCCCGAGGTAGCGGCCGCGGCGGCAAGGTTGATTTGTTTTCCGGCGGGGGTGTCCCACGGGGTAACCACGGCCAGTGGAGCGCGGACGCTCGGCGCGGCCGGCGCCGGAGCCGCGGGAGTTTGTACATTTGATATTTGCCGGACATCGGTGTCACTGTTTTGTGTTGGAGCGGCAGGCGTCGGCGCAGCAGTATCGATGCCGCCTGTAGAGGCTCCGACCGTTACTTGTGCCGGCTGAGGCTCCGGCGCGGCAGCCGGCGGAGGAGTTGGAGCAGGAGGCGGAAGGTAGGGGATTTGGTAGCCCACTGACATCGGTCCGCTTATGACGCCACCGCCCCCTCCGCCTCCGGATGATGCCGGCGCGGGTGCTGGCGCCGGTTCCGGCACTGCCTCGATAGTAAACGGCGATATGCCAAGTGTACCTACATTGCCCGCGGCATCGGTTACCGAAAGCGAGCAGGAGCTGTACGAGCCGACCGCAAGCGCGGCAAAGGTAAGCGTAGTGGTGCCAACGCCGACGCTGGATGTGGCGGCTGTACACGCGCCGCTAAACGCGAGCGCCCCCGCCTCGGTGGAGGTAAAGCTGTACTCCGGCGTGGTGTCGGTCGAGGTAGCTATTGCCGCGCTCTCGGAGAGCGCGGGAGCAGCGGTGTCGAGTGTAAATGTACGCGTTGTCGTGGCACCGGTGTTGTTGTATGCATCAGTCGCGCTGACGGCAAAAGTATGAGAGCCGTCGGCGAGCGTGGAGCTCGCGGGGCTGGTGCAGGCTCCTGCGGCGCCGTCCCACGAGCACAGAGCCGTGGTTGTCGTCGCATCTGTCGCCGTAAAACCAAACGACACTGGGCTTGAACTTGCATATCCTCCGTCCGCGGTGCCGGAAGTGATGGAGATAGTCGGCGCGGAGGTGTCTATGACAAAGGTCCCGGAAACTTCCGCTCCGCGATTGTTGTATTGGTCGGTCGAGGAGGCGGTTACGGTATAAGACCCTTCCGAAAGTTCATCGCCGGCTAAGAGCGTGTAAGACCATACGTTGCTCGCGGCAGTGGTTTGATAAGTACGGGTAATACTGCTACTAGTAATTTGAATATCTACAATGGCAGAGCCATAACTTGAGCTGCCGGAAATGGTTGGTAGAATTATGTGATTACTCAGCGCGTCTAGAGTCAGAATTGGGCCAGCTGTGTCGGCTATAAAGCGGTATGTCGTGGTGGACATGTACTCGCCGGAGATGTCGGCCGCGCCCGATACGCGGAAGAACCAGAATACGGCCGCCTCGATGCCCGCTGGCGGAACGTAAGTAAAACAGTAGGTCTTGAGGTCGGCATCGCTGCAATCTGCAACGGTTTGCGCCGTGCCGTTGGTAAAGTCAAAGCTCGGCGTGCCGTCCGCGACGACCGGTATTACGTTGATGTCCTCATCGAAGTTAATCACTACGTCCCAGACGGTACTTGAGGTAGCAACAAGGCTTGATGCAAACGGCGCAGTTTGCGGCAGAGAGACGCCGTTTGCGGTAATAGTCGGAGCGTTTGGCGCCACTCCGTCGCCGGCGAGCGCTTGGAGTGGAAACACCAGCACCAATAGGAGTGCCACTGTAGTAAAGCGGACAAGCATAGACTGCTCCTTATTCATGCGTTTATTATGCATTCTATTTTACAAAAGAGCAACTGCGTGGTCGAACCTGCTGTGGAGAGCTAATTCTTGTTCTTTTCTACGAAGCTCACGCAATCGCCTTGGTTTTTGAATGATGGATCGGTAAAGGTCTTCCAGCCGTCGTCTTTGCACTGGTCTTTGTCGGTCGGGACGCTCGGTGGCGGGGGCGGGGGTGGCGCAGGCACTGTGATAGAGGACACTATAGGGGCGCCGATGTTTTGGTACTGGTCGATGCCGACTGCAATTACCGAGTAAGTGCCCGGAGGTAGCTCGTCTCCCGGCTGGAGTATGAGCGACCAGAGCCCACTTGCGGCGACGGTTTGATAAGTAAGCGAGGTCGATCCGTTGGAGAAGGTTATTTGTACCACCGCCGACCCGAAGCTGGAGTCTCCGGCTACTTCCGGCAGCGCAGTGTTGTCGGTAACGGACGTAAATGACAGCACGGGCCCCGCGGTGTCGACGATAAAGCGGTAGGTCGTGGTGGCCATGTAATCCTCGGCGGCGTTGGCGGCGCCCGATATGCGGAAGAACCAAAATATTGCCGCCTCGATGCCGGAGGGCGGCACGTAGTTGAAGCAGTATGTTTTTTGGTTGGCGTCGCCGCAATCGTTGACCACTTGCAATGTTCCGTTGGTAAAGTCAAAACTCGGCGTGCCGTCCGCGACAACTGCCGGCGTGCTGATGTCTTGGTCAAAACTCATCACCACATCCCAGGCGGTGCTTGAGGTGGCGACAAGACTGGATGCAAAGGGCGCTATTTGAGGCAATTCCAACCCGTTTGCGGTCAAGGTCGGCGCGTTTACCGGCATGCCTACCGCTAGTCCGACCATCGGCACAATAAATGCCACCAGTATTAATATGCCGGTCGCAAAAGTAAGCGCCTCTTTTAAAAGACTCATATATTTATAGTATACCGCTTTGTAAAGGCTATTTTAGCAGGGAGGTGATAAGTCCGGCGGTCTCCTCAGGGCCGAAAACCTGATGTGTCGGCACGCCGGTGTCCTTAACTACCGCGTCGTTTCCGCCCTCCTCGAGTGCATCACCCACGTAGAGCATTTGGGCAACCGGTATGCCAGTCAGTTCAGAGAGCCGCTTAATGCCGTAGGCTTTGGTAACGCCTTTTGGCGTTATGTCGATAGAGGTAATACCGCCGGTGGAAACAGAGTAATTCTTCAGCTTTTCAGACAGCGCGTTCCTTAACTCTTTGCGTTTGTTGTCGTAAAGCGCGGCCCACTCCTGTTTGGCTGCCACAGACGCGTCTTGCCCCACTGCAGAAAATGTTATCTGGGCTCCGCGGTCCTGTACGATATCACCCCAGACTTGTTTTGGCTCCGGCATAGAAACCTCAACTGACGCGTCTGCTATGGCCCGATGTATTTCATCGCGGTCCATTTGGCTGAACGCGTGGTCGTACTGCGGCTTCCAGTTGTCGCGATATATAAAACACTGAGCGGCGTTAGTCGGAAAAATATATAAATTATTCAGGTTGGCTTCCATAGGCACGGCCGGGAAGAACTGCTTTTCAAATTGCGGGAAGCCTGCTCCCGACATCACTGCGACCGGCATTTTTTTTAGCAATTTGGACAACAGTTCGCCCATTTCGGCGGGCATGCGCTGCTTGCTTTCGGCGAGCGTGCCGTCGAGGTCGAATGCCATCAATCGCGGATGATGGTCCATATCTAGTCTTCTAAGTTTTTAGGCAGGAGTATGGCAAGCAGTTTTTTGAGCGAGCATTTTGCCACACCCGTTACCGTGTCGGCCCCGCCGTAATAAATGTAGAGCGTATCTGCGCGAGCGACCTGACCGCACGAAAAGACGGCGTTGCGCACCACGCCGACGCGCTCGTATTCCTCGAGCGGTTCGAAAATAGTGTCAACGCTGCGGGATATGACGATGGATGGGTTTTTGAGGTCGAGCAGTACCGCGCCGAGCCGGTAGGTTCCTGTTTTTGAAACGCCGTGATAAATCAACAGCCATCCTTTTTTGGTTTTGATAGGCGGTCCTGCGATGCCTATTTTTTTGCTGTCCCACATGCCGGGCCGCGGGCCCATTATCTCGATGCACCTTGTGAGGCGTGACTTTTTAAAATCGAGCGTATCGAGGAAGTCCGCGCACAAGAGCGGGTCGATGCGGTGCAAAATCATGTACTGTCCGCCTATCTTTTCCGGTAGGAGCGCGGTGTCTTTGTCTTGCACGGGGTCGGGAGTGACCAGCTGCGGTTTCTCCCACTTGTCCCATTTTTTGGCGAGAAAGTCTTTGACCGATATCGAGGTAAGCGCCGCGCGCCAGGGATTTTTGCCGTCAAATGCGGTGTACACCATATAGAGCGTGTTGCCGATGCGGGTAACACGCGGGTCTTCGCACCCGGAACCCACTCCATCCTGCTGTTTTTTTTCGAACGACTCACGCGGCACATAGGCGGGCTCCGCATCGCGCGAAGTAATCTTGACGCCGTTTTTGCTCTGCGCGTGGCCTATGACGCTCGTGTTGTCCGCGCCCATGGCGCGGTAGAGGATGTGCACCACCCCGCCTATGTCTACCGATGCCGGGTTAAAAACAGCGGTGCTCTCCCATGGGTGGCCGGGTATCGGTTTAAGAATCGGGTTTTCTTTGGCGCGTTCCACCAAGTCGACCCGGCGCTCGGGGATCATAGCGGAGAGCAGGTCGGGGAGGTTGAGCGACGCTTTAGCGCATACCGTGTCGGCGCCGCCGTAGTATAGGTCGACGCGGCCGTTTTTATTAAGAACAGCTCCGGAAGGGAAGACAATGTTGGGTACGGCGCCGTAGCGCTCATATATCTCCTCGGGGACCATAATAGGCCCTTTTGTGCGGCCTTTTATGACCCGCGGGTCTTTAAGGTCCAGCAGCATCGCCTCGCTGCCGAAGACGCGCTCGCCTCCGCCGAAGTAGTTGTGGATGTAGGAATAAAAAAGGAGCCAACCATCTTTGGTTTTGATGGGCGCGGAGCCGACCTCCACATGGTCTTGGTCGAAACGCAGCGGGTTGAGTACATGGTCGCCCATCTCGGCCTTCCATTTTTCCCAAAACGACAAATCCCAAAGCTCTTCTATGTTGTCGCATTGCGCGATGGCGATTCGCGCCGGCGGCTCGTCGGTGTGCGCGGTCATAATGACGGTAATCTTGCCCAAGATGCGCTCGGGGAAGAGCGTCATTGCCTTGGCGTTAAACGGCGTGACCAGATGCTTCTCCTCAATTGTTTCGAGATCTTTAGAGATAGCGACCGCGACTTTGATATTGCCGGGGCCAAAAGGCATCCCGCCGAGCGCGGTGTAAAAGATGTAGTACTTTCCTTCAAAATAGGTCGCGCGCGGGTCTTCACAGCCGTATTTGTCCCACGGCTCGGTCGGGATGATAAATTGCCGGCGGTTTTGATAGTGCTCGCCATCCAGCGACAGCGCTTTGCCTATGGTCGATATACCCGCCGGAGTCATCAAAGCGTCGGGGCGGCCCTGCGCGCGGTACAGCAGGTGCGTTATATTGCCCTTAACAATCGGGGATGGATTAAAAGTGCCCCGCGCCTCCCAGTGTTTGTCATTGAGAGGAGCAATGAGCGGGTTATGTTTACTGCGCCGTATTACGTACATTGTTTCTTAGTATATCAGTTACCTATTAACCGGCGTTAAAACTACGTGCTGGTGGTGGGTAAGTTTGCGGAGGAAGTCGCGCAGGTCGGAGCGCGCGGCGGCTACGTATTTGTCGCCGCCGCCGTAGTAGATAAAGAGGTCGGGGCCAACCACCACCGCGCCGCTGGCGTACACAACGCCCGCCTTCCACTCGTTTTCGTACCACTCTTCAGGCGATAGTATAGGATTCTCGCTTTGGTAGAGTATTTTCGTCGGATCGTGGAGGTCGAGCAACATGGCGCCCACATTGTAGCCGGCGCCTCGCTCCGGGTTCATGCCGTGATAGAGCAGAAGCCAGCCGTACTCGGTTTTAATAGGCGGCGCGCCGGCGCCGCGGATAAACGCGTCCCACTTGCCAGGCCGCCCCGAGCGGTGGTTGTTGCTTTGTATCGGGTTGTCGCGCAACTCCTCGAGCGAGTCGACGTACTCAATCATAATGCGCGGCGTGAGCGCGTGCAGGATTGCAAATTTATCATTGATTTTCTCCGGAAAGAGCACCCAGTTTTTATTTGTCTCCCCCTTCGGCGACATCGTGATATGCGGAGTCCAATTGAACTTTCGCGCGTCGAGGTCGCGGTGCGAGAGCGAGGTAATAGCCAAGCGCAGTGATTGCCAGTGCTCAAATATTTCGAACGTCATGTAGATGCTGTCGTCGATTTTGACCGCCCGCGGGTCCTCCACTCCGCCCCAGCCGCCGCCGGAAGCGTACAGGTCTTGGTTGTACGTAAGCGTCGTGTACGAGAGTTTGGCTTTTACCGGGGTAAAGCCCGCTCCGCGGTCGAATATGGGGTAGGCGAGCCTCTCGTCAAAAAGGACACCGTCTTTGCTTGAGGCGTAGCCCACGCGCGAGATGCCGTCGCGGCCGAGCGCCCGGTAAAAAAGGTGCACACGGCCGTCGTGATAAATTGCCGCGGGGTTGAAAACCGCTTCAGACTCCCACCAGTGCTCGGGTATTGGCCGCAGGACCGGGTTGTGCGGGAGCCTGCGCAGCTGCAAGGGCTTCAGGAGCCTGAGTATGGCTGCAAGCCAAAAAAACAGGAGAGCCAAGCAGGCAAGCCCGAGCGCGGTGAGTGCAAGGATAATGGAGAGCAGATTAGACCCGTCCATACTTGTCCTCTAGCCTTGTAATGTCGCCCTCTTCAAATTTGCCGAACGCGATTTCAAGAAAACTTAAACCACTAGGGCCGCCCAGAACGCGGTGTTTGTTGCCACGTTTGCCGAAGAACTGGTCGCCTGGCTTAGCTTCCTGCTCGATGTTGTCGATTACAACGATGCCGGAGCCGGAAAGTATCCTCCAAAACTCATCGCGGTGCTCGTGGGTCTGCAGTGATATGGCTTCATTCGGATTAACCGTTACTATTTTTACGGTTGTGGCTTCATTGAGCGTAAAGCGCTCAAAGTTTCCCCACGGGCGAATTTCCTTCTCATAGTTAGAGAGGCCTTCCATGTCTCTATAGTAATACGAAAATTGTAAACACAGCCCTGTGTACAAACAAAACTGGGGAAGTCCGACTTCCCCAAACTGCTGATATACTTTTTTGTATGCGGGTTCAGCCCTTTGGAGTCGGATCTTTTGTGCACGCGATGAAACGCGGCGCTCGCGGACTACCCATCACTCGCAATGATGCAGATCGATGGCGGTTTGCACGATTACTCTATTTTTCAAACGAGGAGTATAGAAGTGAATACTGGGAGAGGGATACCGCCGAACTCGGCATGTTTGAGAGACCTTCGTCATGGCCGGAAAGACAGCCCTTAACTCGGATTTTGGGATGGGTACTCATGCCGAATCATTTTCACCTCATTCTTGAAGAAACCCGCGCCGGTGGTGTTTCAAAGTTTATGCAACAACTGTGTGGGAGCATGAGCGCGCACTTTAATGCTAAGTACAAAGAGAAAGGCAGTATCTTTCAAGGAGGCTACAAAGGTCGCACCGTACATGATGATATGTATCTCCGCCAGCTTGTGCCATATGTAATGGTAAAGAATGTTTTTGAATTGTACCCGGGCGGTTATACAAAAGCGTTGAATAAATTTGACGATGCGTGGGAGTGGGGGAGTAAAAAATATCCTTTCTCCAGCCTGCCGGACTACGTGGGGAAGTCCGACTTCCCCATTGTGGAAAAAGGGATTGTTGGGGAAATGTTTCCTACCGCTGTTTCTTTTAAGGCTCATGCCAAGGAAATTTTGTTCAGCCGGGCTGGAGTGAGTGAAGATTTGCGGGTTTTAGCTTTCGATTAACTTGGGGAAGTCCGACTTCCCCACACTTCCCCACAAATGCCGAGGGGGCCCGCGCACCTCGGTGCGGAGCCCCCTCGGCTAAACCAGTATTTCTTCCATACTTGATTTCGACCGGCTTACTGCTACACCGTTTCTAACCTGCTTACCGCTTGTAAAGTGACAGCGGCCGCTATGCGGCTCAAGACGCCGTCAGTTGCATTCTATATATGTCCTATTGAACGGGCGATGAAGACAAAAACATCTTGCGCTCCTTGGGGAAAAGCCATAGCGCGATGTGGTAAATGCCGTAGGTGATGAAAAACGCCGACACGACATCGATGGTGTAGTGGATATGGCCGAGCAGCACTATGAACGCGAAGAACACCGAGGAAAGCAGGTAGAGCCACTTGAGCCGGTTATCAAAGCCCCAGAACGCCAAGGCTCCGAGGAAGGGCATCCCCGTGTGGGCGGAAAAGAACTGGTCCGCGCCGAAGAAGGAGTTGGTGATGGTTGCTCCGAAATCGCTCAGGTACGCGACCTCCGGAGGCCCCAAGTGCGTCATAAGGGTAAAAGCGGAGCGGATAAGTATAAAGAGCGTTACTGCATGCAGAGCAAATGGAATGCGATTGGGGTGAAAAGCCAGCATGACGACGCTTATGGCCACAACCAAAAACGTGCCGTATACAAAAAACCCATCCACTTCGAATACCGGTATGTTGGATAGAATTATATCGGTTACCGAAGCGCTTGCGTTGTTGGTTGCCTGATTTATAGCCCAAAAGTTGACGAACAGCGCGCCGATAAACGCGATGAGTGCGATAGGTGTTGAAAACCGGAAACGCTCATCGAACCACGACTCTTTGTAGCGTCCGATTATGACGTAGAGCATAGTCATACGTTAAGTATACTAAAGGTATGGACCTCGCCGCCATCATTGTGCTCCTGCAGCAGTACCGCTACTTTATACTCTTTCCATTAGCGTGTTTTGAGGGGCCGATGATTGCGTTTGTCGCCGGCACGCTCATACCGCTCGGGTACTTTAGCC
>CAYHVJ010000012.1:0-13526 GCA_964360085.1 uncultured Candidatus Saccharibacteria bacterium | reverse complement strand
CCGGCGCGGTCGTCGCGATGGATGTAAAGAAGAGCCCGCCGACAAATCCCACGAGTACTTTGCCCCCTCCTAATTGTGCAAGTACCAACTGCACTAACTCGTAGTGCACTATCGCCCACGCGAGGATGATGCTCGCGAGCACAATATAAAAGTCCTGTCTGAGATGTCTGTTAGCCACGATTTATAACCTCAGAGATAATCTTACCATCATCCATGCGCACTATCTTGCCGGCAAGCTTGGCGTACTCCTCTTCGTGCGTGACCATAATTATAGTCTGGCCGTGTTTGTGCAAATCTTGAAATATTTCCATAATCCCGCGCGATGACTCGTTGTCGAGGTTGGCGGTGGGCTCGTCGGCAAAAAGTATTTTTGGTTTGTGGGCGATGGCGCGCGAGATGGAGACGCGCTGCTGCTCCCCGCCTGAAAGTTGGCTGGGTAGGTTGTGCAAACGATGTCCGAGACCAGCACGCTCGAGCGCACCGGCGGCCTGCGCGTACGCCGACTTTTTTGGGTGATTTTGCATAAGGAGCGGGAGAGCGACGTTTTGGAGCGCGGTAAGCTCCGGCAGGAGCGCGTAGTCCTGAAAGACGTAGCCGAACATGTTGAGGCGGAATTTCATCCGCTCGCTCTCGTCCATTGTGTGCGTATTGTGGCCGTCGATTTTTATCTCTCCTCCGGTCGGCTCGTCGAGCAGAGACATTTGGTAGAGGAACGTGGACTTGCCAGCGCCGCTGCGGCCCATGATGGCGATAAACTCGCCGTCGCCTGCGGTAAAGTCGATGCCTTTTAGCACCTGCGTTTCTACATCTCCATTCTTGAAGCTGCGTTGTAAATTTTTTGTCTCAATCATGGTTCGATATGACTCACCACAGGTATTAATTTCTTCCTAATATCGAGTCGAGGGTATTTTTGCGTATGATCATGCGCGCGGGGATGTATCCGGCAATAAGAGTGGAAAAAACCAAAAGCCCGACGCGGAAAAATGTCGAGTCGAGCGGAGCGACAAGGATGCCGTCGCTAAAAGGAAAGTCGATAGGGTGCGCCGCTACGAACGGCACCAAAAAACCGTATACGAGTGCGAGTCCGAGCCCCGAGCCGACCAAAGCGTAGAAGACGGACTGGAAGATGTAGGATATTTCGATTGCGCGGCCGGTGATGCCGATGCCTTTTAGTATGCCGATGAACTTGCGCCGCGTAATCGCGTTGATAAACACGACGATAAATATCGTGATGCTCGCCACCACCAAGCCTATCGAGGAGAAGGCTGTGCCGAGCATGTTAAACGTGGCTATAATATCTTTTAGGAATTTGGGCTGTGCGTCGTCGTATGTCTGCACTTTTGCGCGCTCGCCGACGCCGCGGGCAAGCAGGGCGTCGCGCACCGACTCGGGCGTCGCGTCCGCGGACAATTTAAGTGCTATCTCGTCTACGTTGCCGTCGTTGCGGCCGATAAGCGAGCGAAACTGCGAGTCGACCATGTAGGCGCGCATGGACACCTCGTCGACTTTAGACTTAAGAATTCCTTTGACTGTAACCTCGCGCACCACCGCGCCCACTGTCATGCGTATTTTGGTGCCGATGCGGACATTCTCGAGCGTGGTAAATCCCGGCGTCTCGACCGGAAAGTATTGCTTGAGCAGATACCCTCCGACCACAACTTTGTCGTAATCGCCCGGAGACAGAAACTCGCCTTCGACAATACTGCCCGCAATGCCGGTGACCGCCTGCTCGCTGACCGGATTGATGCCGACCAATACAGCACTGGCGGTGTTGGGCTTGTCGGTCTCCTTGCGGGTTTTGTAGTTTGCCTCGAGCACTCCGGCCTCGCGGTAGCGGGCGGTATAAACACTGACTTGCGGCAAGGTATCAACTAAAGAAATAAGGTTCGGGCTGTTTTCGATATATTTTTTGTCGCTCAGCGACGAGATGATTACGTCGCTGGTGTACTGCGTGCGCACGGCATCAACCGCGCCCTGTAGCAGGCCGACCAGAATGCCGGATACCACCACAAGGTTAAGAAACGTCAGCACCATGACCCCTATAATGAGCCCGGTGGTCCACAAACTTGCTCGGCGCAGAGCGCGGAAGGCAAGAAAGAAGCCGATGCGTATATTGAGCGGCATTTAAGGAAGCGTTGTGATAATGGTGTCCCCCTCTTTTAGGCCGGAGAGTATCTCGACTTCGCCGAGGCTCGAGACTCCGCCGAGCGTCACTTCGCGCTCTACCGTGCTTTTGTCGACAAGCACCCGCACGAACATTTTGCCGTCGCGGTACACGACGAGCCCTTGCGGCACCGCTAGCGCGCTCTCCTTGGTGTCGGTGGTGATAGAAACGTTTGCTGTCATGCCTGATTTGATGAGCGGATTCTGCGCGTCAAATTGCAGCATCGCGCGATAGGTTGAGACGCCGTCGCGCACTGTTTCGGCTGGGTCGATTGACACTACCGATGCCGAGAATATTTTTTCTCCGTAAGCGTCGAGAGTGACCGACGCCTTGTCTCTCACCGCAATAAGAGCAATATTTATTTCAGGCACGTAACTTTCTATCTGGAAGGCTCCGGTCGAAATCATGGATATCTCTGGCGTATTTGGAGAAACTATTTTGCCGGCTTTGGCGTCTACGACTGTCACTATACCGCTGAACGGAGCGGAGATGAACGTCTTGCTCAGCTGCGCCTGCGCCGCGGCGACATCAGCGGCGGCGGACTTGACCTGTGCCTCTTGCGCGGAGATATCCTGTGGAGTGGAGCCTGCAACCTTGAGCGCGAGATTTTTCTTACTGGCATCAAGCGCGGATTTTGCAGAGGTAACGGCAGAGATAGAAGCGTTAATGTTTGTGCGCGCGGTGGCGACAGCGGCGCTGTAATCATCGAGCGTGGACTGCGGAATCTGCGTCGATGTAAGGGCGCGGTTGATGGCGGCTCCCGCATCGGATAGCAGTGATGCTATTGCGGACAGATTGCTTTGCGCGAGCGAGGCTGCTTGCGATAGGTCTGCTGAGGCGCCGAGCGCAAACACCGCGCCGCTCCACGCGACAAGAGCGCTTTCTGCCGTTAGTCGCTTCGACTCGACAGATGTCTTAAGATTGGAGTCGACTACGGAAAAAGTAAGCGAGGGGCTAGTGCGCGGATTGGAAATAAATTGGTCGAGCGTGTTGTGCACCGCGCCGTCTGCGGCGCGGTAAGCATCTTGGAGTTCGTCGATAAGCGCCTGCGTATCGCGCGTGACAGAAGACTGCGCGACGGCTATTTCCTCCGGCCTAGTTCCCGCCTTGAGCGCGGCGAGCTTGGCCTGCTGGTTCTCAAGTGCGGCCTCTCTCTGCAGGAGCGTGGCGCGCTGGTCGCCGTTCTCCACCACCGCGAGCGTCGTACCCTGCGATACGTAGTTGCCAACCGATACATACACGCCTGTAATGCGCCCGCTCTGGGAGAAGCCGAGGTCGACCTCTTTGGCTGCTACGACCTTGCCCGATACGGACACCTGCTGTACGAAAGGCTTTAACTCCAGCACTAAAATACCGTCAGTACTCCCGCCGCCGCGAAAAAAGAAAAACCAGCCCGCGGCCAGCAGCGCGATAAGAATGACCGCCCAGACAACCTGCATGCGGTTAATGTGTTTGATATAAAACGAGACACTCTTCATTACACGGCAGTGTAACATTTTTTGATTTTGTTTAAAACTTCGCGCCCGGTTGTTTGCGTAGGCGGACGGAGGCGGGGGTGATTTCCAAATATTCGTCTTCGCCCATGACCTCTAAGCCGCGCTCGATTGTAAGCTCGTACGGCGGGACAAGGTGCATAGCCTCGTCGGTGCCGGAGGCGCGCATGTTGGTAAGCTGTTTGCCTTTGGTCGGATTAACGAACATCTGCTCGCCCTTGGAGGTATTGCCTATAACCTGACCCTCATACACCTCTGTTGCAGCTTTGATGTAGAGCACGCCGCGGTCCTGCAGGTTCCACAGCGAAAAGCCCAGCACTTTGCCGGCGGCCATCGATATCATCGAGCCGACGGCGCGTTTTGTAATTTCTCCGGCGTACGGACGGAACTCCACAAAGCGCGAGGAAAAGATTCCCTCGCCGCGCGTGTCGAGCACAAATTGCGTGCGGTAGCCGAGCAGGCCGCGCGTCGGGCCCTCCATAATAAGGCGCACGTGCGTGTCGTGCGTGCGCATGTCTTTGATAACCACCTTGCGCTGGCCGAGGCGCTCGATGATGGCGCCCTGATAGATGGCGGGAATGTCGATGATGACCTCCTCGAATGGCTCCATCTTGACCCCACTCGCACTTGTTTGGAAGATGACTTGCGGCTGGGAGACCTGCAGCTCAAACCCCTCGCGGCGCATGTTCTCGAGCAATATCGCGATGTGGAGCTCGCCGCGTCCGTAGACTTTAAAATATTCGTTGGATGAAAAATCGATTTTAAGGCCGACGTTTATCTCAAGCTCCTTTTCCAACCGCGCGCGGATCTGCCTGCCGGTAACAAACTTGCCCTCGCGGCCGGCGAACGGCGAGTTGTTGACGAGGAAGTTGAGTCCGATGGTCGGCTCGTCGACCGCAATAGTCGGTAGCGGCTCGGCACCCTCTTCGGCACAAATGGTTTCGCCGATGTAGATGTCCGGCAAGCCGGCCACAAGTACGATGTCGCCGGCGGCCGCCTCCTGCACTTCTACGCGGTCCAGACCTTTAAACGAAAACAGTTTAAGCACGCGCTCGGCGCGCGCGGGCGCATCGAGGTGTTTTACAAACACGTCCGCGCCCGCCTTAAGCACCCCCTCGTAGATGCGCACGACGGCGAGCCTGCCGAGAAAGTTGTCATACCCGAGATTAAACGGCTGTGCGCGCAGAGGTTTGGCGCTCTGCTCCGGCGAAGATGCCGCGGGCACATGCTCGAGTATGGTGTTGAGGAGCGGCGAGAGGTCCGGCGACTCGTCGGTGAGTTTCTTTTTGGCTATCCCCTGCCGACCGATGGAGTAGACCACGGGGAAATTGCTTTGCTCGTCGTCGGCGCCGAGCTCCAAAAATAACTCAAGCACGCCCTCCTCCGCCATAGCAGGGTCGGCGGCGGGCTTGTCGATTTTATTTATGACGACAATGGGCCGCAGACCGAGTTCGAGAGACTTCTTTAAAACAAAGCGCGTCTGCGGCATCGGGCCCTCCTGCGCGTCGACGACAAGCAGCACCGAGTCGATGGAGCGCAGTACGCGCTCGACCTCGGAGCCGAAGTCGGCGTGGCCCGGCGTGTCGACGATGTTTATTTTGGTGCCTTTGTATTCGATTGCGGCATTTTTGGCATAAATGGTGATGCCGCGCTCTAGCTCCAGAGCGTTGGAGTCCATCGATACGCCCTCAACAGCAACGCCGGCTTGGCGCAGCAAAGCATCCGTGAGAGTGGTCTTCCCATGGTCGACGTGCGCGATAATAGCGATGTTGCGGATATCCATAAGAAATGAAAAAGGCGGGCGAGCCCCGCAATATCTAAACCATACGCCAAAAATCCTTATTTAGCAACTACACCGCCTACAAAAACTTTTTTATCAGCGTTTTGCCGAAGAGCGCGCTTAAGAGCGCGATGCCGACAAAAAAGAACGCCGTATACAGGAGCCCCCAGCTGAAGATAATTCCGCCGAAATAGTAGATGACGAAGGAAAACGGCAGGACGCCGATAAACGTCGAGAGCAGGAACGTCCAAAATGGCATCCGCGTGAGGCCCGCCGCATAGCTGACGTAGTCAAAAAACGGGCTCGTGATAAAGCGCACGGAGACCAGCGTCAAAAACTTTTGGCGTTCGGAGTAATGTGCCTCCAGCTCGTGGAGTTTTTGCAGGGGGACAAAATACTGTACCGCCGGCTCTCTGAACTGCCGCGCGATAAAGAACGCAATCGAGGCCCCGAGATGCCCGCCGATGAGCGCCAGCAGGAGGCCGAACTGCCACCCAAAGACCGCGAGCCCCACTAGGTCGAAGGCCACTCCCGGCAGCGGCGCGATAACCACCGGCACCGCACGCAGCAGGATAAATAAAACAGGCGCAAGTATCGGGTGTGCCGCAAGGAGAGCGGCGAGCGATTCTTCCATAAACAAAGCCTAGCACAGGTTGAGATTTCGGCTTATAAACAAAAACATCTAATGGTAGACAAAACTAAGGTATACTGAACAATATGAGGACGTCGTGGAGCAAAGGGCTTACAAAAGACACACACCCGTCGTTGCGGAAAATTTCCGAGACGATGCGCCGCAAAAAATTAGATAACTTTGCCGCGTGGCGGATTGAAGCCGCCCGAAAGGGAAAGTGGAGGACATCTTTTCCTCCACTGCCCAAAAATGGCGACTTAGCAGAGCTCATCGGGGTCGTGCTTGGTGATGGGCATATTGAAAAATTTCCTCGCACGGAGCGGCTGTTGATATTTTCACATAGCAGCAACAAGGGATTTATAAAAAGATATACCCGCCTGGTCGAGCTTGTATTTGAAAAGAAAACCTATGTTTATAAAGAAACAAACGTAAATTGTGTCCGAATAAGCTTGTATGAAAAGAGTATAAGCAAAAGGCTGGGCATACCAACCGGTGCCAGGAAGCTCTCGAAAATAGAGATACCATCGTGGATTAGCCGAAACAAAGCGTTTACCCTCAGGTATTTGCGCGGGCTATACGAGGCAGAGGGTTCCTACTCCGTACATTTACCGACATCCACCCATAAATTTGTCTTTACGAACATGAACCAGTCCATGTTGAAAAATGTCGTCAAATTGCTTAGAGTATTAGGGTTCTCGCCGCACTTTGACCTGAAGAGAGTGCAGCTTTCAAGAAGAGCCGAAGTTGAAAGAGCGATGAATTTGTTAGAATTCAGGAAGTACTAAACATTGGGGGATCTGCTAATGGTAGGCATCGTGGCTCTGAACCACGCAATCTAGGTTCGACCCCTAGTCCCCCAGCTCGACTTTTTAAATAGTTTGCTGTAATCTCATTGCGGGTTCAGTCACAGGAGCACGGCATGCCCTTATCCGCCGAACAAGCACATGCTCGTCTGGGCAACACAATTACACATTGTGTCCCAGTCGACAAAATAATTCCTTTGCGGCATCGAATCTTGCGGCAAGGACTTCCACTCGAAGCGGCAAAATTCGACGACGATGATGATGCGATGACACGTCACATTGCGACCTTTCTTACTGATGTCGATGGTCAGTCGTCCGGTGAACCGCTTTGTTGCGCAAGTTTTGTGTGGAACGAGTTCGAAAAAGAACCGGCTTGGCAACTGCGCGGGATGGCAACATCTGGGCAGTACCGGGGACTCGGCCTCGCCAGTCGCCTGCTCATTTGGTTTGAAGAGGCAATCATCGACCGTGGCCCTCGTCGGTTGATGTGGTGTAACGCTCGAGCCCCTGCTGTCAGTTTCTACGAGGCTAACGGGTGGCGATGCGTTTCGGGAGAATTTGACATCCCAACCGCGGGGCCTCACCGCAAAATGGTCAAGAGGGTCTGACTTATGGCCGGCTCCGTCATGGATGTCCGGCCTTTTCTTTTTCTATAATGGTTCCAACATCAACCAACGCGGCCAGCACCGATACCGCTTCTATTTTACTCTGACGAGTTTTTGGAACAGGCCGCCGAAGTAGGATTCACGCCGCCAATCGCTCCCAGCCATTTCCGGCAGTACGCCGGTCAGCCCGCGCTTCCACACCTCGACCGCATAGGGCTTTAGACGCGAGTATATGGGGATAGTGGTAAAGCGCGCCGGATGCCACCATACCGGATGCGCGTAATCAATTACGACCAATTTTCCGCCGGGCTTCAGCACGCGGAGCGCCTCGTGTAGGGTGCGCTCACGGTATGCCTGCGGCTCCTCGTGCAAAAGAAGAAATATGACAATGCGGTCGTACGTGTTATCCGGCACATCAAGCGCCGCGGCATCCATGAGCGATGTTTTGACCGGTTCCTTCGGCTTAATTTTCTTACCGAGATTTTTCAGCTGCATCGGCAGGATATCGATAACGTCGATTGCGCCGCCACTTTTTGCAACCCGCTTTGCCAAATACGGCGTCAGGTTGCCGTAGCAGCATCCCACCTGCAGGGTGCGGCCCGAAAAGTCAGGACCGAGCTCTTTAATCGCCTCATCCCGC
The DNA here is from genome assembly GCA_964360085.1 of uncultured Candidatus Saccharibacteria bacterium. GTDB lineage: Bacteria > Patescibacteriota > Minisyncoccia > Phycocordibacterales > SBAW01 > GWA1-54-10. The sequence continues at coordinate 5,410 of CAYHVJ010000012.1, read as the reverse complement.
AACCTGTTGTAGTTTCCCAGCAAAATTGCATTGACCATAAACTGGTGGTCAAAAAGTTTTGCCGCCCATGGGCGCGCATACGCCCACCAGTAATACTTTTCCAAGTACTGCGGAATTTCTTTTACTGCTTCGGCCATGTATTATTTTTTCTCCCTCGCCGCTTTGATGAACGCCATAAACAGCGGATGGGGCACCAGCGGGCGGGAGAGGAACTCCGGATGAAACTGCGTACCGAGCATAAACGGATGCTGTTCTTTGGGGAGCTCGGCGATTTCCATGAGCGTACCGTCTGGCGACGTGCCCGAAAAAATAAGTCCTGCATCTGAAAGCTTCGAAATGTAGCTGGGGTTGACCTCGTAGCGGTGGCGGTGGCGCTCTTCTATCTGCGAAACTCCATAAGCCTCGCGCGCAATGGTGTTGTCTTTAAGAGTGCACGGGTACGTGCCGAGCCGCATGGTCCCGCCGTACTCCCCCTTGGCTACCTTCTCCTTCTGCTCGGGCATAAAGTCGATGACTGTATAAGGAGCCTTCGGGTCTATCTCCGCGGTGTTGGCTCCCGCAAGCAGGGCTACATTGCGCGCGTACTCGATGCACATAAGCTGCATGCCGTAGCAGAGTCCGAAGTACGGGATACTGTTTTTGCGGGCGTACTCTATCACTTTGATTTTGCCCTCTATGCCTGTCTCGCCGAAGCCGCCCGGAATAAGAATGCCGTTGAATTTTTTAAGCCCGTCGAGCGGCAACTCCCCGCTCTCAAACTCTTTTGAGCTAAGATACGAAATTTTTAGTTTCAAATCCTGGTGCGCGGAGGCGTGCTTGAGCGCCTCCAACACCGATATGTAGGAATCGGCTAGCATGAACTCGCCGGAGTCGAAGTACTTCCCCACCACGGCAATATCAACTGTTTTGCTTCCGTTTTTGACCTTTTTTACAAAACCTTCCCACTCGCGCAGATCGGTCTTTTTTGCCGGAAGCCCCAGCACCTCGCAGAGTATGTCGCCCATGCCGTCCTTTTCGTAATTGAGAGGCACGTCGTAGATACTTTCGACATCCGGAGCACTGATGACCCGCTCAGGCAAAATGTTGCAGAAGGTCGCTATCTTTTCCTTGCGCTTTTCATCCAGCGGCACCGTGGCGCGCGCAAGGATTATGTCGGCCTGCAGGCCGACCGAGTTGAGCGAGCGGGAGGCGTACTGTGTCGGCTTGGTCTTCATCTCGCCGATGTTGTTGGGGATGGGCACATAGGAGAGCATGACCACCGCGACGTCGCGCGGATATTTTTGTTTGAGCATGCGCGCCGCTTCCAAAAAGATTATGTTCTGATACTCGCCGATAGTGCCGCCGACTTCTACCAGCGTAACTTCCGCATCGGCGGTCTTTTGCGCCTCGGTGATGCGGCGTATAACCTCGAGAGGAATATCGGGCACCACTTCCACATTCTTGCCTTTGTACTCGAGGTTGCGCTCGCGCAAGATTACGCTCTGATACACGCGCCCTGTGGTCATGTAGTTGATGCTCGGGAGCGTCTCGCCCAAAAAACGCTCGTAGTTGCCCATGTCTTGGTCGCACTCATAACCGTCGGCAAGCACGAACACCTCGCCGTGCTCGGTCGGGTTCATGGTGCCGGCATCGACGTTGATATACGGGTCGATTTTTATCGCCGTCGTTTTAAACCCTTTTGATTTGAGAATCCTGCCTATTGCGGAGGAGGCTACCCCTTTGCCGATGCCCGACATCACGCCGCCTACGACAAAGATGTATTTCGGATTCTCCATTTACTCTACCTTTATATCTTTAAATACCGCCTGACCGCAAGGAAGCTCGCCGTGGCCCCGAGCAGCACCCCGGTGCCGACAATAATAAGGAAGAAGTAGAAGAAGTTGCTCATATAGTAGGTAAAGATGTTGACCCCGCCGAAGAAGTTGCCTGTCGCTCCACCGAGCCACCAGGTGAGCGGATAAAAGATGAGCAGCGTAACCAGCCCTGCAATCAGGCCGTAGAGCGTACCCTCTACCATAAACGGCGCGCGGATGTAGAAGGCGCCCGCGCCGACGAGCCGCATGACCTGTATCTCATCGCGGGAGCTGTATATCGCCAGCCGCAAAGTGTTAAAGGAGATAGCGAGCGAGGTCAAGATGAGTATGGCGACTATCCACTGGCCGAGCACCTTGGCCGAATTGGTAATGTATTGGAGCCGCTCGAGCGCCGCGCGGTGCTGAGCGTCATAAAAATTGATTTTGTCGATGATTGAAGCGCTGCCGGTATCCGCGGATTGCTGGTCCTTTAAAAACGAGGCTATCGATTCGTATTGTGAAATATCTTTTGCTTTGACGTTGAGCACGGCTCCGAGCGGGTTGTCTCCCAGTTCATCCAGCGCCGAGAGCGTAAGCTGGTCGTTTTTGTGGCGCTCTCTAAACTGCGAGAGAGCCTCATCGCGCGAAAGGTACTCCACTTTTGCAACCTCGGGCAGCGCCTCCAGTGACGCTTTAAGCTCGAGCATGCGGTCCTCCGGAGCATCTTGGGTAAAGTAGACATTAACGTCGGCTTTGTCGCGCAGTTCCGAGAGCGCCGAGCCGAGGATGACGCCGGCAAACAAGGTCACCCCGACGGTAAAGAGCGTAACCGTCATGACGAGTATTGATGCAAAGGAGACGAACGCGTTGCGCGAAAAACTCAAGAGGCCTGCGCGGAAGATTCGTTTTGTGGTAAGCCATTTCATATCTACAGTATATACTTCCCTTCTTTGTCGTCCCTGATTACTTTGCCTTTGTCCATGGTTATGACGCGCTTTTTGAGGTTGTCTATAACCCCTTTGTTATGGGTCGTCAGCAGAATAGTCGTGCCGAGGTCGTTTATTTTTTTGAGTATCTGCACCACCTCGAATGTGTTGACCGGATCGAGGTTGCCGGTCGGCTCGTCGGCGACGATGACATCGGGTTGGTTGACTATGGCCCGAGCGATGGCGACGCGCTGCTGTTCGCCGCCGGAGAGCTCGTGGGGGAAGTTATTCATTTTGTCGCCGAGGTCCACCAGCTCCAGCACGTGCGGCACATCGGAGCGGATCTCCGCCTCCGCCATACCCGCGGCCTCCATTGCAAAGGCGATGTTTTCGTACGCGGTCTTGTTGGGGAGGAGCCGGAAGTCCTGAAAGACCGTGCCTATCTTGCGGCGCAGTTCGCCCATTTTGGAGAGAGGTATCTCGTGCACGTTTATTGATTCAAAAAACACCGAGCCGGTGGTCGGCTTTTCCTCCGCCAGAAGCATCTTAACCAGTGTGGTTTTGCCGGCGCCGGAGTGTCCGACGACGGAGAGAAACTCGCCCGGCTCAACCGAGAAGGAGACTTCCTCTAATGCAACAGAATTGTCAGCGTAAATCTTGCTTACGCGATCGTAATATATCATTGCCAATGCTCCCCATTGTACCTTATTCCGCCTCTTTCTGTAAAAAGGGCTCCAGATTGCCGTTAAGCACGCTCTCGGTGTCACGGACTTCCACATTAGTGCGGTGGTCTTTGACCAGTTGGTACGGATGAAGGACATAGGAACGTATCTGGCTCCCCCACTCGATTTTACCCGCGCCGACCTGCAGGTCGGATATCTTTTCTTTGCGTTCTTGCTCAAGCAGCCTGAATAGTTTTGCTTTCAGTATCGCCAGAGCCTTCTCCTTATTGGCGCCTTGGGTGCGCTCACCGTCGACATGCGCGCTGATACCGGTGGGTGTGTGCACGACGCGCACGGCGGTCTCGCGCTTGTTGACATTTTGTCCGCCGGGGCCGCTGGAGCGCGCCATCGTAATTTCCAAATCCTTCTCATCCAGCTCGACAGCGCCGACTTTGTCTATCACAGGCAAAACCTCCACCAGCACAAACGAGGTGTGGCGCTTTTGGGAAGCGTTAAACGGCGATATCCGCACCAGTCGGTGCACGCCGTACTCGTTTTTTATCGTGCCGTATACATTTTTTCCCCCTACTTCTATCGACATATTGCGGAAGCCGCCGTGGTCGTTTTTGTTTTCGTGCAAAATACGGGCGCTCCATCCGCGCTTTTCAAAATATTTCCTGTACATTTCAAACAGGAGACGCGCAAAGTCCTCGGCATCATCGCCTCCGGCGCCGGCCACCAGCGACACTATTGAGCCGCCGCTGTCGTACACATTGCCGCCTTCCGCCTGCGTCTTCAAATCGTGCAGCTCTTTTATCAGAGCCTGCGCGTCATTTTTGTCAGACCAAAAATCCGGCTGTTGCATAGCCGCTTCTATTTCTTTTATTCTTTCCGAAATTTTTTCCTTTTCCATTTGGAGCCGCCTCCCAGGATTGAACTGGGGACCTTCACGTTACGAATGTGACGCTCTACCAACTGAGCTAAGGCGGCAACGGCGATTACTATATCACAATTTATTTTATTTTTTTATTACGATTAGCTAATATTCGCGCTTCAATCGTACGTTTGCTCAATGCTCGATTTTTTCTTCCGTTTCCTTTATTAAGAGCAGAAAAGGTTGGGGTGAGAGAGTCACAATTAGGGCAGAGAAGTCTAAGGTTTTCTTCCGTATTATTCCTCCAATTTCCGTCAATATGATCGGCAACAAGAGGAACAACTCCAGTGGTTGTATTTATTTTCGACCAGCTACATATAGAACATTTATTTTCAAATTTTCTCCGCAGATACCGTTTAATGGGTTTTGAGACAACTCCTGTAGTTTGAAGGCCAGTAGCCTTACCCTCTTTCCATCTTTGTACACAGAGACGATACTGGTGTTCGCCTTGGCAAAGGTTACTACAATATTTATATCCTGGGCGTTCCGGTTCTTTGCCGCAAACTAAGCAATTTGTTCTGGGCTTTCGAGGCATGGGCATATTTCAAGTATGCCTGATAAACAGACCGAGGCTCGAAAAAACGGTGGTCGTATGTTGATAACTAACAAACCTTGAGCCGAAGGCCGGAATCGAACCGGCGACCTACTCCTTCGCTTACACCTCTTTTTACTTTTTACACTACAAAGAGGGCTAGACTGTATCTTTCTCCCCAAATCTGAGGAGACCCTTGTCAGTCGTTCGGGCGTCTTACGACGCCACGGTCTTGGCCTGTGCAGGCTATTAACCGTTATTCGGGATTCATCCACGCGTTACCGTTTGGATGGGCAGGGATTGCGTCCCACCATGGAGTTGCTCTACCATCTGAGCTACTTCGGCTTGTAAAGAACTCTCGCAGAGTATCTTATTTTTCGCAGTTTTTCAATGCGATGGAGGTTGGAGAAAATGTGTTTTTACGCTAGAATCGCTGTGTTTGCGGGAGTAGCTCAATTTGGTTAGAGCGCGTCCCTGTCACGGACGAGGTTGCGGGTTCAAGTCCCGTCTCTCGCGCATTCATCGTTTGAACCAAACACGTAAAGATGATACTTTGAGCTTGC
>CAYHVJ010000011.1:12830-15293 GCA_964360085.1 uncultured Candidatus Saccharibacteria bacterium | reverse complement strand
AGCGTATGTTGTCGACGTTGTCGGGGAGAATGGGCTCGAGTTTTTGGACATTCTCGGTCGAGAATGTGTTGCGTTTTGAGATGAGCTGGTCGCGGTTGGATTTAAGCTCCTGCGCTTTGTTGAGCGCCTCGTCAAACGCGGAGACCTGCGCTTGCAGGCTCTTTATACCGCCTGGTCCCTGATAAGCGTTATTGGTGTACATCGCAAAAAGCCCTACTGCGGCGGCTATGAGTATCGATGGCATGAGTATTCGCATGATTATTGTGACTGCTGTTGATTTTGCGATTGCGTAAGACTGCTGCTATAGAGTACAAGCGACGGGTCTACCGTGGCGTTGACGGAAAAACTTACTTTGCCCGTATCGTTGACCGATACGCCGGAAACGATGACGTCTTTGAGGACTTTGGTTGAGCCGAACTGGTCTGACTGAAGCGCCACACTGGAGAAGCTGTCAGCGGTTCCGCTGATGCTTATGGAAGCGCCGCTATCTTTGTTGAGAGTCATATCAAAACTGTTCAACTGCACCCGCTCGAGCGTAATGGTGGAGAGGAAATACAGTATTGCCGACGGAGCGACGTGCTTTTGCAGGAGCACGCGGGCTTGTTTGAGCCTGCTGTCCATACGGAGCAGGTCTTGTATGGTGCCGGAGTCAAAAGCACCCTCCGCCCTGCGCAGGTCGCTGTCTTTGCCGGTGATAGTGTTGTTGAGAATCTGCTGATACCCGAAGGCGGCTCCGGCGGAGATGAGCGACATGACAAATATTATGAGCGCGAGCAGAAATAGCAGCCCAACGCCGCCGCGGCTCGTTGCCGTCAATGAAGCTTTGGGTATAAATGAGCCTTGTCCTGCAGGATCCATTTGATTTTAATTATATAGTACAAAAAGAACGCAACCCCTCTGTTTATCAACCGAGCTCCTGCAGGCGGCGCAGCGCAAGGCCTACCGCGACGGAAAACTCGGGCCCGGCGTCTTTGAGGATTGCCTCGAGAAACGCGGGCGCCTGCGTTTTTCCAAACGGGTCAGCAAGCCGGATTGCAGTTGTTACCTTGCTCTGCATAAACTCTTTAAGCCCGCGCAGCGTAGCTCCGCCTCCAGTCAGCACAAGCGAGTTAAGGGCCTGATTTGTGCGCGTCTCCCACGAAGAGATAGTGCGGGTCAGTTCGGAGATCATTGGAGAAAGCGACAACTCGAACGACCGCTTTAGGTCGGCGCCTGCCTGTCCCGCCGGCAAAGACGCGCCCGGGGCGGCCGCCGGACCCTCGCCGCTTAAGCCGTACTTGCGCTTGCGCTCCTCCGCAACCGCAACAGTAAGAGAAAGTGCTCGCGAAGCGTTGAGTGTGAGGTCCTGGCTGCCGTGGTTGATGATGTGGCTCTCGCGGATGAGTCCGCGCTCGACGATGTAAAACTTGGTGGTGGCCGCCCCCATGTCTATGACCGCAACAGGCGCCAGCCCGTGGTCGAGCGACGCGCGCACCGCAGAAAAAACTTCTATCTCAAAGAAACCCGGAACCAAGGTAGCCTCCGAGCCGATACTGCGGAATTTGGCGATGGTGTCGTTGTGTATGGCGACCATCAAAACGTCGAGCTTGCCGTCGGTCGATTTTTTGCCGTCGTTGACGACGAACCAGTCGAGCAAGACCTCGTTGATTGGCACGGGGATGTACTTGCGCGCTTCTATCGGTACTACGGTCGCGAGCTGTTTTTCCACCGTCGACGGCAGTCTGATGATTGACACAAGGCTTGAGGAGTATGGAATAGCTATCGCGGCATCGGCAGTAGTGACATTTGCCTCGCGGATGACGTCTTTGAGCGCTTCGGCTATTTTTTCGGCCGGGAGCGAGGTGGCACGGCCGATTTCTACGCCCGCATAAGGGCCCAAGGCTATGGCTCCGTAGGTTTCCAGCACGACGCGGCCCTTCTCGCGCCGCAACTGCACGACCTTGACCGCCGAGGTGCCTATGTCCACCCCTATAACGCTTTTTACTTCTTTGGAGAATAACGAAGAGAGAGAAAATGCCATACTTGTCCTATAGTATACCGCATGGGGGAGCTGTTTTCTTACCTTTTAGACCTTATATTGCCGCCACGGCCGGCCGAGCGCATTGTACGCTCTTTATGCATTGAAAACCTGCAATCTTTAGGCGGCGAGGAACCGCTGCCCTATCACGATCCGAGGGTTACGGCGCTCATTTGGGAGATTAAGTACCACGGTACCCGCCGCTCCGCGGCGCTTGCCGGCGAATATATGGCTGAAATATTGTTAGCGGCGGCTAGCGAGGAAATCGGGACGCCTTTGCTGGTGCCGGTACCAATGCATGCCTCTCGGCGGCGAGAGCGCGGACATAATCAAACAGAGTTGCTATGCGAAGCGGCGCTGAAACATATAGGAAATACTTTTAAATACGCGCCAAAAGCACTGGTCCGAACCGTAAACACCAAAACCCAGCAGGGCCTCCCGCGCGC
>CAYHVJ010000011.1:0-12730 GCA_964360085.1 uncultured Candidatus Saccharibacteria bacterium | reverse complement strand
CAGCCGACCACGCCGATTGTTTTGCCGGCCAAGTCAAATCCGGTAAGACCTTTTTGTGAGAAGGAGCCCGTTTCTGTCACCTGTTTGTGCGCGTCGCACACTTTACGCGACAGCGCCAAGATGAGCGTAAACGCAAACTCGGCCACCGTAGGCGCTCCATATCCGGGGACACTGGCAACTGAAATATTGCGCTTCTTCGCCTCTTGAACATCAATATGGTCAACACCGGTGGAGCGGGTTGCTATCAATTTAAGTTTTGGATACTTATCCATCTGCGCGGCATCGACCGGATGATTTACAAACACAGAAAGAACTTCCGCATCCGCGTCGCCGTCTTGTACAAACTCAACGCCGGGCAGTCTTTGCTTAACGTACTCCTTCTCCCACTCCTCCTTGGCAAAATAAATTACTTTCATGTTCTTTATTATGCATTAACTTTACCGCCGACAGTGCGCACCTCCTTATGCTGTACTTTGCCATCTTTACCAACCCGGTACAGAACCACCGACCCGAACGGCATCTCAACGTCTGGCGCGCGATCGGGAGGGACTGACTCAATATACATAGTGAGTGCGCGCAGAGCGTTGCCGTGCGATACCACCAGCACGCGATGCCCTTCCTTTAGCAGCGGCACTATGCTTTTGAGATAAAAAGGCACGATGCGCCCGTACACCATTTTGAGCGTCTCGCCGTGCGGTATAGGGTAATCCCAGTCGCGGCGCATGTGCTCAAACGCTTCCTCCCCGATTGCCTTTTCTACTTCCCATTTATTTTTGCCGGTGTAGTCGCCATAGTCGCGCTCGTTGAGCGCCGGAGAGCTCTCGCCGTCAATAAACTCGATGCCGAGCGCTTTAAACATCGCCTCAAGCGTCTCGTCGGTGCGCACCTGGCCGGAGGCAAACGCATAATCCGGCGGCAAATCTTTTATAAGCGCCCCCATCTCCTCGGATTTTTGCAGACCGTACGGGGTGAGGTGCACGTCGCGACTGCCGGTCCAGAGGCCTTTTTTGTTCCACTCCGACTCGTGGTGCCGCGCAATGATAAGCGTGCCGGCAAAAGTAGTAGGGTGAGTCATAGCAGGTGTAACTTTCGGTCTTCGTGCCGCTCCGCTTCAGCAATAATGCGTTCCATCATCGCGACCGCCTCCACCGGAAACTGCCCTGATGCCGTTTCTTCCGAAAGCATGACCGCGTCCGCGCCATCCATGATCGCCTGCTCAACATCGGTAACTTCCGCGCGCGTCGGTTCTTTTTGTTTAGTCATCGAAAGCAGCATTTGCGTTGCGACAATGACCGGCTTGCCGGCGGCTTGTGCCTTGGCGATAATCGTTTTTTGTATAAAAGGGATTTCTTCGAGAGGAACCTCGCTGCCCAAATCGCCCCGGGCGACCATCACCGCATCCGCCGCCGTTATAATTTCATCGATTTTTTCTACCGCAATCTTGCGCTCGATTTTAGCGATTATTTTTTGCGACCCGTTATTTTTTTTAATCAGTTTGCGGCAATGCATGATGTCTTGCTCGCCCGCGACAAACGACAAAGCTACGTACTCAACGTTTTTTTGCGCGCAGAGCGCGAGAATCTCCTCGTCTTTCTGCGTGAGCGGCGATGAGAGAGAGGCGTCGTAGGTGTGTCCGCTTTCAAGCTGTACGCGCGGTCCGGGTAGGTCTGCAATAATCGGCGGAGCCTTCATACCGCACTCAACCGCCGCGGCCATGGTGGCATCAATCCACTGCGCCCCGCTCTTAGTATCGAGCCACGCAAAGTTGAGCCGTGCGATATCTAAGCCGTTCATCAGCATCGCGCACAAAACCTCCGGATTTTCGCTCGACGGACCGATGGTTGCGACTATTTGTGCTCGTGTCATATAAGTGTTTTTTCTATTTCGATAAGCCTAGTATACTTCTGGCTGCGCTCCGGCTTGGTCGGCGCGCCGGCTTTTATATATTCGCACAGGAGCCCCACCGCGACATCCGCAATCCACGTATCGGGCGTCTCGCCCGAGCGGTGCGAGGCAATTGCCTTCCACCCCAGCGAATGCGCAGCATTAATAGCGGCAATTGTTTCGCTTACAGTTCCGACTTGGTTGGGCTTTATGATAACGGCGTTGATTGCCTTTTTTTGCGCGGCAAGCGCGATACGGCCGCTGTTTGTCGCCGTCAGGTCATCTCCGACTATCAGCATATCCCCCGCCGATGCGCGCAGAGCCGAAAAGTCGTCCCAGTCGTCTTCAGTAAACGGGTCCTCGATAGAAACAAGAGGATATTTTTTTACTATTTCCGCGTACCACACGGACATCTTTTCTTTATCAAAATTTTCCATACTGCTCGCCGCTATATCAAGCGCGAGCTTGCATTGCTTAGCGCCGGAGCGGATGTAGGCTTCCGACAACAACTCCAACCCTTCATCGTTATTTTTAAGACGCGGAGCAAATCCGCCCTCGTCGCCGAGCGCGGTTTCATATCCTTTTTCTGCAAGCAGATCGCCCAGCGACTCCACAATGCGCTGTGCCGACTCTACTTGCTGTTTTATGCCTGACTCTTGCGGCACTACCATATATTCCTGTATGGCAACGCCGTTGTGTGCGTGCTTGCCGCCGTTGAGTACATTGAACATCGGCACAGGCATCAAAAAACTAGTAACGCCAGCCAAACCGCCGAGGTACTGGTACAACTCTACTTTTTGTTCCGCCGCCGCGGCGCGGGCAAACGCCAGAGAGATACCGAGGATTGCGTTGCCGCCGAGCCGCGCCTTATCCTGCGTACCGTCTAGTCTTATTAAAAAGTCATCGAGCGCTTTTTGGTCAAACTCTTTGCCAATAAGCGCCACACCTACTTCTGTATTTATTTGTGCTATCGCTTTTGTAGCTTCAACCACCTTTGCTTCATGGATACCGACGGAGGCGCCCGACGGCACCGACACAGTCCCCTGCCCGTTCGCAGTGGCAAGCGTCACTTCAATAGTCGGATTGCCGCGCGAGTCCGCGATTACCCTTGCCGAAACTGACTGTATCTTTGACACAAAACTACTATATCACTTTAACTTTATTGGAATAGACTTTTTTATCGGAATACTCACTGTTACGTCTATTGGCACCGTGGTATCTATGGGGAACTTGAGAATTACCGTTTGGCCTATAATCGGAATTGTCACAGGCACGCTTACGGTTGTATGGATAGGAATGATGGTTTTGATAGGAATATCGAATGTCTCATCAATCGTAATATTGGCACCGGCAATCTGGCGCTTCGTTTCTAAAAAGATTGCGAACAACGCTATAGTAGATATCAAAAGAACCAAAACGGCTCCCCAAAGAAACAGGTAGCGAAGTGGAAGTTTTTGCATATAAGCCGATGTTTTCCAGAGCTATTTTGAGGTCTGTTGATTATATCATTTTGAAACAGCTGCATTTGATAAGATACCGTAATTCACGTAGGATACATGAGACAGGAGAGGTGGCTGAGCGGCTGAAAGCGGTGGATTGCTAATCCGCTATACAGGATCAAACCTGTATCGAGGGTTCGAATCCCTCCCTCTCCGCAGATTGAAAATCCGCCTTCGGGCGGATTTTCTAGTCCTCGATTTGCAGCTCTACTCTCAAGGAGCGGATTTTAATTTCCTTCAGCATCTCTCCTTTTTCGCGCAGCGACTCTCTTATCTCACTGCGGTTTTTGCCGGATTTTTTAACCGCCGGCTTCTCCTGCTCAGATGTTGTGGCTGAAACTTCAGCTTCAGTCGCCGTAACAGAGAGCGTCATTGTGGCTTGCGCCGGCGCGGAAGCTTTAGAATCGCGTCCTGATTTAGAAGTGTCTTTAACCTCCTGTTCATCCGGCTCCGCGAGCGCGACCGCCTGTGCGGAGTGCTCGTCAAAATCAACTGTAAGTGTTTCGGCGGTCTTTTTATCGAGCCGGCCGCGCACCGAGAGTTCTCGAGCCTCATCTACCCTCCTCTCCGCGAGACGCACCTGCACCTGTACTTTGGCGGCCGGAGTCGGCGCAAGCGCCACCTCCACCTTTTCATTTATAGAAACCTTTACCGGATACAGCAGGTCGCCCGGCAGCGCGCCTTGTGCCGCCGAGACCGTGCCGGTACCGGCGAGTACAAACACCAAAAGCCCGGCCATCGACATCCTAAACTGGTAGGAGAAGAAAAAGTAGGGGCTCGGCGCAGGCACTTCAAAAATCCGCGCGCGCATAGCAGACTTCTCCGCGCTCGTAAGCCGGATCTTTTCTGCTTCGTGTTTTAAATTATTAAGATTCATATTTTTGTAGCATCTCTTTGAGTTTCTTCAGTCCGCGATGGATGCGCACGCTGACCACATTCTCGCTCTCCCCTACTATCCCGCCGATTTCGCCGGGGCTCAAGCCCTCGACATACCGCAGTGAAAGTACTTCGCGATACACATCGGGCAATTCCCGGAGCGCCGCCATCGCGCGCTTGCCGTCATATCTCTCTATCGCGGCCTCGAGCGTATTGCTTTCGTCCGGAGGGAGCAGAACCTCGACGCTCATGTCTTCTTGTCCTTCTACCATTGCTTCGAGCGACACGGGCTTTTTGCGACGGTACTCGTCGATGATGAGATGCCGCAGCGTCCGGTAGAGAAACGGCCGCAGCTCGCGGATCTCCCCGCCTTTTGTGGCGTATTCGAACACCTTCATAAAGCATTCCTGCGTGAGTTCCAGCGCGCGGTTGCGGTCTTTAAGCCGCATGCTCGCGTGCCTGAAGAGCTCATCATTATAAGCCTCAAAGGCGATGTTGAAGTCTTTTTGTAGATCCCTCATATACAGACGGACGAAGGGGTGGTTCCCTTTCATCCGTCGAATTCTACCGTATAACAGCGGTTAGTGCGATTTGTTTTTCTCTTACTCAATGTTCAAAAAAAAGAAAAAGCCCGGATCGCTCCGGGCCTCGTTTTATATGCAGACAATCTCTCCGCCTTGTCTTGCCGACTCTTCAGCCGAAAAGCATATATCGTGGACATGCTTTGCGTGAGCAAAGCCTGCTGTGGTGTCAGTGCCGTTTTTGATGGATCGGAGAAATTCCCCGATCATGGTTGCAAACGGCAGCTTGTCGACCGTGTACAGGTCGCTGCGTGCCGGCAGAATTTTAGAGTACTGTTCGGCATCCTCGCAGGAGTACAGCAAACTGCCGTCGGGATTGAGATCGAGACTCCCCCGCTCGCCGCTTACAGACAGATTGAAGCCGAGCGGGCGGGAGGCCTCATCGCTCGAGGTGACTGTTGCCGTACTGCCGTTCTCCAGCTCCAACAGAAGGGAGAGTGTCTTTTGAGTGCCGAGAGCCCGCACCGACGAGACCCGGCTGCCCGCAATATACGTCATCATGTCGACTGCGTGGCAACCGGTGCGCGCCATCGTCCCCATCACCGGGCCGACTGCATTCGGGTACGAACGCCTCCGTCCGTTCCAAAAGTCAGCCCGAATATGCACTATGCGTCCAATGTCCGAGCTGCGTCTTATGAGAGCCTGAACTCCGGGTAGCCACCGCCACACGAAGCTTGCTCCGGTTTTTACACCAGACAATTTAATCGCACCGCACATGTCGTTGAGTTCAGTCTGGGAGAGCGCAACCGGTTTTTCGATAATCATGTGTTTACGCGCCGCCGCGGTCATCAGTACCTGCGGAGCATGCAACTCAGGCGGAGTGCAAATCGACACTATATCGATGTCGGCGCGTGCCAACATGTCCGGAATAGACATTACACATATGGCAGGATCGAGTTGTGCCACTTTCTGTTGCACGCTTTCTGGAGTGCGTCCGCAAACTGCTACCACTTCGACCCCGCAAGCACGATAAGCGCGAAAGTGGGCCATGCCAGTTCTACCAAGTCCTATTATTGCTGCACGCATAGTGCATCCTCCTTGTGGTTTACCTCTCGGGACACCTTACCTCAATTGCACTGCACGGTAAAGATGTCAGCGAATTGCTTTGGCGACTGCCCTAGCGACTCCATTTTCAAATGGTCCCGGCACTACGCGCAGGGCGGTCGGCTTTTTAACAAGCGCTGCAAGATTTTTGGCGGCCTTAATTTTCATTTCATCCGTAATCTGGCGCACCTTATGGTCGAGTGCTCCGCGAAAGATGCCGGGGAAGACAAGAGAGTTGTTGATTTGGTTGGGATAGTCGCTCCGGCCGGTGCCTACAACCGCGGCCCCTCCTTTTTTTGCTTCTTCGGGAGTAATCTCCGGTGTCGGATTTGCCATCGCAAACACTATTCCCCGCGGCGCCATGAGTCTGATGTCGGCGGCAGTTGCGAGCCCAGGACCCGAGACGCCCAGCAGGACGTCCGCTCCCCGCAGGGCCTCTGGCAGAGCGCCTTTAACCTTGCGCGGATTAGTCTTGCGCGCGAGTTCTTTTTTGTGGGGTTCTTGGCGCGCAGAATTTATGATGCCTTTGCGGTCGAGTATTATGATGTCTTTTATCCCCGCTTTCAGCAGAAGCTTTACAGAGGCGGTGCCCGCGGCGCCGGCGCCGGAGACCACCACTTTTAATTTTTTGAAATCTTTTTTGACCACCTTAGCGGCGTTGATAAGCGCGGCAAGGATAACCACCGCCGTGCCGTGCTGGTCGTCGTGCATAACCGGGATGTCGAGACGCTTTTTTAATTCCTCTTCTATATAAAAGCATTTCGGCGCCGCGATGTCCTCGAGGTTGATGCCGCCGAAGACGGGCGCGAGCCGCGCCACCGTTTCGATTATTTCGTCCGGGTCCTGCGTATCAAGAACAATCGGGAATGCGTCCACATCGGCGAAGGTCTTAAACAGCGCGCACTTGCCCTCCATGACCGGCAACGCGCCATAGGGTCCGATATTGCCGAGCCCCAAGACCGCGGAGCCGTCGGAGATAACCGCGACCATTTTGCCCTTGATAGTGTAGTCGCGGGCGAGGTTCGGGTGCTTGTGGAGCAGCAAGGACACCGCCGCGACGCCCGGCGTATATATAAGAGAGAGTTCCTCGCGCGAGGCGACCTTCATCGCGGAGATGATACCAATCTTCCCCCCGAGCTTTTTGTGCAGCTTGAGAGCCTCGCCGCCGATGTCTTTTTTGACCATGAGTGAGAGTATAATGCCTTTCATGCACCTTGGCGACCAAGTAATAGAACACTTCCGGCTTGTAGATACCCAAAAGTCGGCGCTCAATAAAATCGGCATCAAAACCGTGCGCGACCTTTTGTACCACTTCCCCTCTCGCTACGAGGCAGGGGGCGACGAAGCGCAGATTGCGGGCCTGGTGAGCGGACAGGAGGCGAGCATCATCGGCACACTCGAGAAACTAGAAACTAAAAAAGGATGGAAGTCCCGTATCCCGATGAGCGAGGGATATCTGCGCGACGCGACCGGTCGCATCAAACTGCGGTGGTTCAATCAGCCTTACATCGCCAAAATGTACGCGGACGGCACGCTGGTCAAAGCGGTTGGCAAAGTAAGCGGCTCGGAAGGCAAAATATATCTGGCAAACCCACAACTGCAAAAAATATCTGCAACAGAGGCCGGGTTATTTGACTCACAAAAAAATCCCCAGAAAAAGGTCCTCGGATCTCCTGTCTCGGCCAAGCCCCATGAGGCCAGCAGGCCAGACCATTTTTCTGGAGATTTTTTTGCAGTCTATCCCGAGTCGCACGGCATCTCGTCGCTGTGG
Source organism: uncultured Candidatus Saccharibacteria bacterium (assembly GCA_964360085.1). GTDB lineage: Bacteria > Patescibacteriota > Minisyncoccia > Phycocordibacterales > SBAW01 > GWA1-54-10. The sequence goes on along the minus strand of CAYHVJ010000011.1, from coordinate 5,075 downwards.
TTCCGCAGCGCGATAAAAAAAATATTTGAGCAAAAAATAGAAACTGATGATCCGATTCCAAAAGAAATTTTAAAAAAATACAATCTGCCTGGAATATCGAGTGCGCTCCGGTGGGCGCATCAGCCCAAAGAGCTCAAAAACGCCGAGGCGGCGCGCAAGCGTTTTGCGTTTGAGGAAGTTTTTATGATACAGCTGGAGCGCCAGCGCGAGAGGATACTCCAAAACCGCGAGAAAAGTTTTTTAATTGAGGCAACGCACAAAGAGGTTAGCGAGTTTATGGCGGAGTTTCCTTTTGAGGCGACGGTTGCGCAGAAGAAAGCTATTGAGGCGATACTCGGCGACATGCGCGCCGGGCACCCGATGTCGCGACTCTTGGAGGGCGACGTCGGGAGCGGCAAGACCGCCGTGGCCGCGGTGGCCGCATACGCGGCCGTGCATACCCGGCCGCCGGCGCAAAACTTCGGTACGCTGCAGGTTGCCTACATGGCGCCGACCGAAATTTTGGCAAAACAGCATTTCGAGTCTTTTATAAAGTTTTTTGAAAACTTCCCCATCAATATCGGGCTTATCACCGGCTCGGGCTGCTACAAATTCCCCTCCAAGGTTTCCGGCGGGGTTACCAACATTTCCCGCACGCAACTGCTCAAGTGGGTGGCAAACGGCGAGATACCGGTGCTCATCGGCACGCACGCGCTGATTGAAAAGTCGGTACAGTTTAAACACCTCGCGCTCGTGGTAATCGACGAACAACATCGTTTTGGAACCAACCAGCGCAGAAAGCTGGCAAAGAAAGACAAACAGCTACCGCATCTGCTCTCTATGACCGCCACGCCGATTCCGCGCACACTGGCACTCACGATATACGGCGACCTAGACCTGACCTTACTCGACGAAATGCCGCCGGGGCGCAAAAAAATAATTACTGAGATAGTGCGCCCAGCGGAGCGGAGCCGTGCATACGAGCACATGCGCGGATTATTGCAGGAAGGACGGCAGGCGTATGTCATCTGCCCGCGCATCGATGAGCCCGACCCCGACAAAGCGTTTGCCCTGCAAGCCAAGTCGGTCAAGGCGGAGGCCAAGCGGCTCAAAAAAGATATTTTTCAGGAATTTGAAATAGATATTTTGCATAGCAAGATGACGCCGAAGGAAAAAGACAGTGTGATGGAACGGTTTTCAAACAAAGAAATAGATATTTTGGTTGCCACCTCGGTGGTCGAGGTCGGCGTCAACGTGCCTAACGCGACGATGATTATTGTAGAGGGTGCGGAGCGGTTCGGCCTCTCCCAGCTCCACCAGCTACGCGGCCGCGTGGTACGAAGCAACCATCAGGCGTATTGCTTTGTGGTGCCCGAGAGCAAGGGAGAGAAGACCGCCAGCAGGTTGAAGGCTCTTAGCACAGCTAAGAGCGGCTTTGAGCTTGCAGAGCAGGACCTGCTCCAGCGCGGCCCCGGCGAACTCTCCGGTCGCAAGCAGTGGGGCATCTCCGACATCGGAATGGAGGCGCTCAAAAATTTGAAACTGGTCGAAGCCGCCCGCACCGAGGCGCTTGAACTTATAAAAAAAGACGAGACATTGTCCCGCCATCCGCTCCTTGCAGAAATAGTAGCCTCCCGCGCACAGCAGGCGCATTTTGAGTAACTAACTAAGCGATAAGAAAAGCGCAACAAGGCCGAGCGCGCCAGCTGCACTTGCCAGCACGAGCATAAAAGTAAGCATTCTGCCTGCCGAGGAGCGGATGATGCGCGACAGTATAAATCCGAGCACTAAAAATACGAGCAGTACCGCGACCCCGTGAGTTATCCAGTGATGGTACAGAAGCTGCTTCATAAAAGCTCTTATAGCTGGGTTTTCCTCCTTTATCCAGGTAAATATAGTGTTGCCGATGATGGCCACAACTGCGGCTATTCCGTATCCTATAGTTTGTTTGCTAAAAGTAGGTGGCATATGATTTTAGATACCGGAATTTAAAAGACCGACCCGTACCCCCATGGAAATAAGCGAACCCGCTCCCTCCATGGCAAAAGCGCTTACGATGACCAGCAGTGCAACGCAGACCGCGAGCACCCTCGCGGAACGGTTGCGGACAAAGTCCTCCCTGCGGGCCACTATTGCTAAATAAATAGAGAGTATCAAAGTTATAAAGAACGCGTGCTCTTTAGCCTCCATAAAAAAGGTATGAGCAAACGGCCACTCGCTCTTGAGTATGATTGCTTTGTCCGCCGCGTAGTAAACGACATACCAATAGCCGCCCGCAATCCAGGTTGCCACCATGAGCCACATCGACGCTAGTGCGGCAAAGCGCGTCCGGCCACGGTTCCGCTCGCTGGCGTTCAGAACCTCGACCATAAACCAGATGGCGCAAAAAATGGCCAGCGCGCCAGTGGTGGGGTGGATCATGAGGAGGAATTCCCGCATGGGTTTATTGTACTACCAAAAAAACGGGTGGGCGCGGAAGGGGTCGAACCTTCGACCGGTCGAGTATAAGTCGACTGCTCTACCAACTGAGCTACGCGCCCGATACCCTAAACTCTACCCGAAAGGGACGCTCTGTGCTACCATCCTGCAAGACTTTCTTTCCAAAACAGAGCAGAGGAGCTCACCTATGGCTCGAGCCAAAAACGCGTTTACACCCCCCACTCCCTTGTCCTCGACAGGGTTCCAAGACTGGCATTGCCACGCCGACCGGGCCTTCACGTTCGACCCAAAATATTTCGAACACCAAGGGCCGATGGAAGGCTTTATCGACGCATCGCTGCCGGTAAAGCAGATTACCGTTGGCGTTCTGCACCGCGGCCTCGCTTACACCGAGCAGAGCCTCCGGCAACGGATTACCTGGCTCGTCGAACAAAAAATCGCGGCCGGCGAAGTTCGCCTGAACTTGATCGTCGACTGCTCTCCCGATATCGAGGGACGGGCATTCGAGGTGGCTTTGGAACTGCGCCGGAAATACGCCAAGAAAGGGTACGACATCCACGTCGGCGCGTATCCAATCTTCGGCTTCAAGACCCGCGATTCGGACCGGCAGAAGCACCTCGAAACACTCGCTAAGCGAGCCCAGTTCTTGGTCGGGCTTCCCGAGCGCGACTACCGTCCGTGGAACCCGAAACGCATCGGTTTCGACGGACACTTGGCCACGTTGCTTGAAATCGGTATCGACAATCAAATACCAATCCAAGTGCACGTCGACCAGACCAACAACTCGGAAGAGAACGGCTCAGAAAGGCTCATCGAGGCAGTGCGGTACCTTATCACGAGCCGTTTGCCCGAGCAAAAACGGCCAAAGGTATGGGCAGTTCACGATATCTCCTCCTCAGGCTACGATGAGCCGCGTTACGAACGGCATGTTCGTGGTTTTAAGGAGAACAATATCGGGGTGATATGCGCTCCACACGCGGCGGCATCAATGCGTCAACCCCGCAACATAGTCGGGCCGACGCGAAGCTCTATGGCCCGGGTGAGGTATCTGGCATATGCCGGTGTCGACGTGCGACTGGGTACGGACAATGTCAACGACCTGTTCATGCCGCTCCCTCTCTCCCCGCTCCTCGTGCGTGAAATCGATTCTCTCGCGGACGCGGAGCGCTACTACAACATCAACGTGTTGAGCAAAATCGCCCGCGGCGAAAAACTCAACGAAACGGACATCGACAGTATCGCCAAAAGTCTGGCCGGCGACTACGAAGCCTACGGCTGGAAGCTCCCCAATTTCAACCGCCACTAATCGCATCCCCGCAGCCACCCTGGCTGCGGGTTTTTCTTTTCATAGAACCGTGCTACTTTAGGGGCGGAACGTTGCTCAGAGAGGTGTGCCATGCGCGTTGCGCAATTAAACTCCGAAGCCGGCACCCAGGCGTCCGCATTCAAGACCTGGATACTGCTCCCACTCATGCTCGTGCCGCTTGCACTGATATGGTGGGCGTCCGACCTGTGGCGGCTTATGACCTGGCCGCGGCATCAGCTCGAGATGGACGATGCCCTGCCACGCCGCCAGTTGGCGGAGCTCGCGCTGTTTGGTTTTGCAGTGGTGCTGGTGGCCGCAGTCACCACCATTGTCGCGAGCGTAAACGACTGGCACCTAATCGAGTGGGCCATATGGATGTTCGTGCTCGGCTTCCTCTACTCAGTAGCCAGCTTTATACGTCTGGTGCGCTGACAACAAACCGCCGCGAGCAATCGCGGCGTTTTTATTTGTTAGAAATTGACGACCACCGGGTCGATGTTTATCTCCTTTTTTTTCTTCGGAGTGATGCCGTGGGCGACGAGCATCGCTTCAAACTCTTCGCGCTCCATGGTCTCCTTTTCCACCAATCGGTTAGCTATCGCGTTGAGCAGCTTGCGGTGCGTTTTGATTATTGTCTCGGCTTTTTTGTACGCCTCGTCGATTATTTTTTTGACCTCGGCGTCTATGTCTGCCGACACCTTTTCAGACGGGTCATCCGAGAGCGCAATGGTGCCTATTTTGTCGCTCATGCCGTAACTGCGCACCATGCTGTGCGCGAGGTTTGTGAGCACCTGCAGGTCGTTGCTGGCGCCGGTCGTGACATCACGAAAGACTTCTTTCTCCGCGACAAAGCCGCCAAGCGACATCGCGATGTCGTCCAAAAACTCTTTTTTGCTCTGCATGCGGCGGTCTTCCAGCGGCAACTTGAGTGTGTAGCCGGCGGCGCGGCCGCGGCTGATGATTGAAATTTTGTGCACCGGGTCGGCGTACGGCAGGACCGACGCCACCAGCGCGTGGCCGGCCTCATGGTAGGCGGTAATCTCCTTTTCTTTTTTATTAAGCACGTGGCTCTTGCGCTCGGGCCCCAACATCACCTTTTCTATACTGCGGATAAGGTCGTACTGCGCCACCGTTTTGCGGTTCTCACGCGCGGCAAGTATCGCGCCCTCGTTCATCAGGCTAAAGAGGTCCGCGCCGCTAAAGCCCGGCGTGCGCTCGGCGATGACCGAGAGCGTCACGTCGGGACCGAGCGGCTTCTTGCGTGCATGTACTTTGAGTATCTCCTCGCGATCTTTGCGATCAGGCAGATCAAGCGTCACACGTCGATCGAAACGACCGGGACGTACCAAGG